>CANDKR010000009.1 GCA_947385375.1 uncultured Clostridia bacterium | reverse complement strand
TCCATTGTGCAAGGGGAAATAAATTTCCCCTTTGAACCCCTTTTCTTTTGTAAAATATGCAAAAATACATTTATAAGTCTTCACTTCAAAATTGAAGTGCTTGGTACTGTAAGAATATACGCAAATCGAACTGGGTGGCGCCTCCAACGATATTTCAAGAAAAATCGAGCTTTCACTAGAAAGAGTAGGATTTTCTCGATTTTTCATTTTTTGACGCTTTTTTCATTGAAATGTTCGCCTAAAATTGATGTGGACTTACAGTAAAAACTGTTTCAGCCTTTCTTATTATTTTTGAAAATTTCTCAAAATTTGATAAAAGTTCGTATCTATTTGTTTTGAGCATTGTATCTAATTCCTCTACCCAGTCTTTCATTTTCATAGGTATTTGCCCTTTAGCACGGTTTTCTGCTATGTCCAAATACATATTAACAATATCTTGTAAGAAGTCTAGCTCTTTATTTGTTAAGTAGTTTTTGGCAATACAAACATCACTTTTTAGTATTCTTCCTTCTGGAGAATGTTTCCAAGAGGTCAACCCTATCCGAACAGCTATTATCATATCTAGGTTGTAATAATCAATATATCTATTAACCTTACGATTACCTTCAATTTGAACGGTTGCAAAATTTGCAACAGTTGAATCTATAGTTAATTCTTGTTCTTCAAAAATATTTGAAATATGTCTTGAAATAACTGATTTATCTTTTTCAAATAATTCAGCTATTTTGTTAAGGGGTAACCAAATTGTTTCATCATATAAAAAAGCTTCTATTTCTATTTTATCATTTTCATCTTCATATATAATTAAATCACCTTTAGTTAATTCGTTCAAAAGTATCATCTCCTATTATTAAAACATTTGTTTTATTATATCAAGTGCTACTAAAAAAATCAATATACTTTTATAATTTTCTTATAAAGTTTTTCCTAGTTACATTAACTTTACATTAACATTTCTTTTTAAACCTTTAAAAATACTGGTATTGATGAGTTTTTATAACTATCAAACCGGCGTACACCTCCAATGATATTTCGAGAAAAATCGAGATTTCATCAGAAAAAGTAAAGTTTTCTCGTTTTTTTGTTTTTTACATTATTTTGGTATAATTACTTAAATCAGGCAAACTCACATTATCATCTTGTGTTTCATTAAGCTTTATTTCAAATAATTTTGAAGTTACTTTTCCATCAGGAAAATATGTAAATATTGAATCAACTAAACCTGTTTCTTTGTTTATATGTTCACAAACTTTTAATTTTAAATTACCTACTTGATTATATAAAGTAGTAATATATCTATCCTTCTTACTTTCAACACGCAAATTTGGATTAAAACCATATAGTATATTTATCAAGTTGCTTTTAGGTGTTACTCTTGAAGGTGTAGCTGTATAATATAACATTTGTTTTCCTTCTACTGAGAATTCCTCTGCATTTCTTTCCTGATAAGTCATTTTGTTGTTATCAAAATAATAAGCTTTATTTTGATTTCTATCTATCCATAAAGTATCATTACGATTATGTTCATTAAAATCTTTGTAATTTTCTACATATATTCCATTTTTATAGTAAGCAGTTATAGTATAGTTATTTTCCATCTTTAAATCTTTTTCTTCAGAATAATGTTCTATATAACTATAATTATCTAATACTGAAAACTCCTGAGTTTTTCTATCAAGCTTTATTAGTATAAAAGATTTTCTGAGTGATATAATCATATATAATATTAGTAAAATTAATATTATTATCAATACAATCTTAAAAACTCTTTTAGTATTTGTTTTCGACTTATTCGGAAAAATATTGTCTAAACCATTAACCAAATTTCCGGGTTGAACATTTAAAATCTCGCTTAATTTTAAAATGTTTTCAATATCTGGATATATTTTTCCTGATTCCCACAAATGAATAGACTGTCTTGATACACTAGCTTTATCTGCAAGTTCCTCTTGTGAAAGACCTCTTTCTTTTCTAAATTTATACAAATTTTCTCCTAAAAATTCGTATGTACATTTTTCGTTTTTCATTTTTTCCCTCCTTTGCATTTTATAATTAAATTATAAATAAAAATAATATCTCTTACCATAAAATATGTTTTTAAATTTTGTAAAATTGTATTTACATTTAATTATGTAAATATATTAAAATGATTTTATGGAAATTTTTACACTTATTTTTCAAATCTTCATATTCTTGCTTGCATAAACAAATAATAAAAAAATAACCATTCTGCTTTACACAATCAAATGGTTATTTACTATTAACTTGCAACTTCTGTTGCCCATTATCTAAATACGATTTCCTTCGATTTGAACTGTTGGGAATTTCCCAATAGTCTAATCTTTTTCTAACTCTCTTTTGGCATAAGTATTTTTAATATGCTCACTTTATCTGCGTTATCAAAATTTGCTTTGCTGGATATATTTCAAATAGACCGATTTGTTTAAATTGAACTTCGAAATCAATAAATTCCTTCATTATAGTTTCTTTAATTTTAACAAGTTTTTCATAATCTTTATCACAATGTATCGTAATATGTGGTACAAAATTGTCAGGATTATATTTTTCTATTTTGGCTAAATCATAAATTTGTTTTTGTAATAAATATAATTCATTATTTCTTTCAATTTCAAAATATAAATTATAACTATCATTAAAGCTTTCTTTAACATTTACTCCTATTATCTTTAATTCTATTTCACTAAATTTTATATTTTTAATTATTTCCATTGCAATATCTTTTTGACTACTATCCCATACTGTAAAAGTAAAATGATATGGCAAAGTATCTAAAGTTTCTCTGTTTTCTTCTCGAAATGGTACTTTACAAAAATGTTCATTTATACTTTGAACGCTTTCATCAAATTTATTTAAACTATCTTTATCAAATAATGCAATACTTGTTATTCTTTTACTCATATATTTACCTTTCTCAAATTGCTAGTTCTCAATTAAATATTAAACTGATATTATTGTATCACATACATTTTTATATCACAATTAAATCTTATCATAACTCAATAATATTTTAATCTTTTTTGTAAAAACTATTGCAAATTTTACTATATGTTTGTATAACAAATTAACAATTACATATTATGGTTAATAATTCCCCTGTCAATTCGAAACTTTACGTTTAGTACGTAAAAAGTATATGTAGATGAGATTGGGGATTATTGTTTTTATTTCTCTAATTTTACCTAGTAGTAAAATAAAAATAAATATGTTATACTATATAAAATTAGCATTTAAAAAAGTTATAGGAGAACTATGTTATGAGATTAAAAAGTCGTGAAATTAATGATTTTAACGAAATAGTTGATGTATTAGAAAGATGTAGTGTATTAAGAATTGCTTTTAAAGGAAATGAATATCCATATATTGTACCAGTTTCTTTTGGGATAAAAAAGGATGGAACCGATATTTTCCTTTACTTTCACGGCGCAAAGGAAGGTACTAAAATAGAACAAATTCAAAAATGTCCAAACGTATGTATTGAAGGAGATATATTTTACAAAGCTGAAGAAACTTCATATGGTATTACAGCTAAATATGAAAGTATAATAGGATATGGGGTTATTGAAAAAGTTGAAAACGATGAAATCATTGAAGGATTAAAAGCTATTTGTGCACACTATAATTATACAGAATATCCTATTGAAAAATGCAAAACGCTTCCTATGACTGCTGTTTATAAGATAAAGATCAATAAATTGTCAGGGAAACGAAAACTGCCAGAAGTATAATGCACTATCATATAATGTTTATGGAAAACAAGGAGATTATTTATGGAAGAAAAGTACAATACACTAGAATATTATAATAAAAATGCAAAAACATATTATGAACAAACACTAGAAGGTGGCTTACAAGAAAACTATGATAGATTTTTAAAACACTTACCATCTAACGCATATATTTTAGACTTTGGTTGTGGCTCAGGGCGAGACAGTAAGTATTTTATAGAGCATGGTTATAAAGTCAAAGCAATAGATGGCTCGATAGAAATGTGTAAACTAGCAAGTACGTACATAAATCAAGAAGTGACTTGTATGAAATTTGAAGAACTGCAGGATATAAATACTTATGATGCTATATGGGCTTGCTCTTCGATTTTACACATAGAAAAAGAAAAGCTTCCAAATATATTAACTAAAATGATAACGGCATTGAAAGCTGATGGAATAGTTTATACCTCTTTTAAAATTGGGACTGGATATGAAGTAAAAGAGGGAAAATACTATAACTATCTAACTAAAAATGAAATGATACAAATATTAAATACCTTAGATAAAAATCTCATACTTATCGATTATTTTGAAACTCTTCCAAGTACAAAAAGAAAAGCGGAAAACACAGTTTGGGGTAATTTTATCATAAAGAAAAATAAGTGAACTATATAAAGTTCACTTATTTTCATCCTTTTATTAAGAACACACTTATTAAAATTAGCATTGCTGCTATAATTTTTTTCCACAAGTTATCTCTTTCTTTCAAGAAAACATAGCCCACTATTACATTTCCAATTACTGTCAAAGCACATAATGGTGCAACTGATGTTGCTTCTCCTAGCTGATATGCACGAAGTTGACATACTATCATTGTGCTCCAGCACAAACTCGTTGCTAAAATCGCCTTTTTATTTCCATTCTTGAATTCTTTTTTTACATTCTCCCATTTTACTTTTTCTATAATAGTTATAAACAAGCATGGAATTAACAAGGTTGAAGCGACATAGAAAGCTAAATTAAAATTATCTGAAATATTCACATCTAGGAATAAGGCTATCGAATATACCACATTTGAAAGAATTCCTAAAAGCACATATTTATCAAGCTTATGATTGCCTTTTTTATAAAATATAAATACATTACTAAATATTATTAAAACAGCACCAACAATTTTTTTCCATACAAATTCTTCTTTAAAAAATAATAGTCCTGCTATTATCATAAACACTGTTGACAACTGTTTTATAATACTGAAAGTTGAAGCTTCTACTCCACTCCTTACAGTTGTATTTATCCTATCTGAAATTCCATAAAATACACAAGCTAATACTAAAAGTGCATATACTCTCCAATCTGTTGGAAAAGAAAACCCAAAAAGTGGAGATAATAGCAAAATACTAGTACCTGCAATAAGCTCTAATAGCACTGTTAGCGTACCATCACTTTTTGACGTCTTAGTTACAATTTTATATGCTTGTGTAAAAATCACTGCTAATATTACATATAATACTACAAATAAAAACCACATATCTATCACCCAAGCGTATTCTATCATAGGCTTTGACATTTTTCAATATAAAAAGCATACCTTTTCGGTATGCTTTAGTATTAGAATTCAAACATTACTGTGTTTGCGTTTTCACCTATTATTTTACATTTAACCTCTTCTCCATTTTCATAAGAGAAAGTAAATCCTAATCCATCTTCGCTTGTAAAATCACAGGCTTTATAATCCGTTTTCAAATTACTTGTCATTGTAGAAAATTTCTTAGCCATATTTATGAAACTATCTTCTGTATCTATTCTTAAGTTAGTTTTTATAGATGTTTCATTTTTAGCATAATATTCTTTAAGTTTACTTTCATTTAATCCCTTTATTTCTTCTACTACTTTTGGAATGTTATCTACAAATACAGTTTTTACTTTAGAAATAACTGTACTTGTTGGAAGTCCTCCTTTTAAATCTTGTAATACAGAAATATTAGAATTTTTTATTGTCTTTTCTTCTACATACTCTTCGTCCTCTGGATTTTCATACATTGGAACTATTTCTGTATTGAAAGCTCCTTTATGCTCATTCTCTTTTTCTGTTTTGTCATTTTTCTCAACATATGAAAGAATACCATTTAGTATTAAAACTACTACAAATAATACTGCTAAAATAATTAATATTTTTTTCTTTTTCATTGGCAACTCCTTAATTTTAAGATGATGGGAAGGTTGAATTTATACAATAGAATGTATCAAATGCACTTCCTGCTCCGCTATGTTCTGTCTTTGCTCCATCTCCAGTGGTATCAACCCACCACCAGCAATTAAACTCTCCTATATCTGATGAACATTGACACCAACCAGACTGTCCTACAACATTTCTTGGCATTGGTTGATTTGATGTTGGACTCGTTACTGAGTTGCAATCATAAGTCAAACACCATTCTGCATTTGCCAAGCATAAATCACAATAATCTGCTTCGCCTTCTGTAACATCATAAGCTGTACTATATTGTCCTGGAGCTAATATTTGCTCTCTAATTGTTGTACCATGTCCACCATAGTTTAATATTGCTCTGTTTAGTAAAACATATCCTGTTACTCTTGAAGCATCTCTTGCTTGCTCTGGTTTTCCAGCAAATACTGATCTTGTCTTGAAATATGCTTCACAACCTTCGTGATGTAAAAGGTTTGCAAGTAACTCTAAGTCTCCTGGTTGTGCTTGATATGGTTGTGTTTTACTCATGTTTGTATCTTCTATATTGAAATATGATTCAACATCTTCAACAATAGAATCTTCCAAATCTCTTAAAATTAATCTTATATAATTTCCATTACCTTTTGGATTTTCTGCTGTTGGTACACCTTGTTCATCTGTTACAATTTCTGGTGGGAAACCTTCAGCATCAGCTGATGTCTTACCAATTACTGTACCTTCTTTAATATAAAGATCTTCACCATCTTTAAAGAATGGTAATGCTGCTGATTTTGCGTCTTCTCTCCAATAAGCTTGTGCTTCTTTAACATTGTTTACCATATTATATACTTTATTTGGTTCATATTGTGTAACTTCTTCTGATTCCATATCACTAGCTGCTAATGTCTCATCTAAAGTTAAATCAAAACCTTCCATATATAATACAAATCCATCTACAACTCCTCTATATTCTTCATAGAAATAGTCGTATCCCTCTTTTTTAGTTGAGTCTGTATTGTTGTCTTTATAAGTTTTATCTGCATCAGTACATTCTGAAAGTACTGTATTTCCTTCTCCACCTGTAATATAACTATCTATCGCTTGAATTTTAATAAAGTCAACTTCTTCATCTTCTCCAGTTTCTTCATTCTTTCTATTAACTTTACCATAATCAACTACTTTACCAGTAATTGGTGCAACTACTGCTTGTTCTGGTTCATAACCTTCAAAAGGTTTACCTGCACCATTTAATGGTGGCCTCATAGCAATTATAAATCCTGCTGTATATTTCTTTGGTGGATCATTAATTGCACTTACTGAACCCGCATTTAACCATTCTCCGTCATTTCCTAACATTTGAACGTGTCCTATTTGAGATACGTCTGTTCCATCTTCTCCAGAATCATTAAATAGGAAATCTCCTGGTTCCATTGAACTATAATCTGTAATTGGAGTCCAGCCTGAGTCTTTACAATATTCATAAGATGATTGAGCACCATGTATTCCTTTATGACTTGATAAATCAAAACCAGCTTCTTTTAATACCCATGATGTATATGATGCACAACACGTATCATGATATCCAGCTACAGCATCTTGTATAGTTTCATATAACCCACAAGGATTCCCATATACATGATCACAGTCAGTAGAACGCCTATTTACACAATAATCCCAATTGTTTCCTTCCATTTGCTTATGTACATCATAACCTGTTTGAACAAACTGATCAACTGAAATACTTGGAGTTGCTCCAGCGCTTACTGCACCGACTAATGAGCTATTTGTAGCTAAACTATTTGATGTTTGTAAGCCACTTGTAGGATCTGTTTCAACACCATCTCCTTCTAAATCACCTTGAATTTCATCTTTTAATTGTCCTAATGTTGCTTCTGCTTTCTTAACATCTAACTCTTTCATATAATCCAAATCAACTTTAGAATTGATAAGTGTTCCATAGAAAGCTTCGCCTTTTTCATATTTTCTTATTGGCCAACCTGCTGAACCGCATTCTGGTATTGGCCATTGCATTACTTCGCCTATCTTATCTGATAAATCTTCTTTATCAAAGTAGTTTAATTCAACTATTAATTCTTTGAAATCTCTGTAAATATAATCTGCATCAAGTGTATGTGTATTTTCTAGTATAGAAAATGCTCCTAAAGAATCTTTATTAATATTTACTTTTGCAATCAAGTCTTCATTTCTTGGATCGCTCTCTGTATTGTATGAGTCTGCACTATCAGCTGTATTTTGTCTATCTTCATAAATAGCATCAGCTGTTGTAACACTTCCATCATACTTATAATATTTTTTGTTTAAGAACATATCCTTAATATCAGGATTTGTTTCTGTTCTTTGTCCATCTTCTACTTGTTTAACATCTCCTGGTCTTGTTTCTTTATAGTAAATAAGTATATTTTCAGGATCATCAGCATTTTCGTCTTTATAAACAGCTGGTTCTAATAATTCTCCTTTAGCATTTTTATCTACTGACATCTTTTCCCAAGGTATTTCCTCTCCTACGTCAGGATCTGTTAACTCATACGCTGACCAACCATCAAGTCCATCTATATCAGATTTATCCATTTTAGTCGTTATTGCTTTTTTTACTAATCTTGTAACACTTGTGTCACCATTTGCAATCTTCTCATTTATTTCTTGTACTTCTTTCAATGTTTTTGAAGATGGTGTATCCATATTAGAAGGATCATATAATTTATAATCTCCTACTTCAAAGCCTTCTGGAATACTGTCGCCTTCTTCCCAAGCTTCGTACATAGTCCATCTTTCATTTGTTTCATAGAAATAGTCTTCATCTACTGTAACTACTTTTTTGCTAAATTCACTTTTTCCTTCTTCATCATAATCATCATCATTCATTACGAAATATACATCTCTAAACCAATGATCTGTAACTTTAGAAATATATGGTGTATATGACTCCCACTCTTTATCATTACATACTTTGATAGCTGCAATTAACTTCATTACACGTTCTTTACAAGCATCACAAAAAGTATGTTCATCTGTAACATCTCCTTTATCTGTATACACCTCATCTTCATCACCTTCACATGCATCTTCAGCATCAGGATCAGCTTTGCTACCTTCTATATGAGAACAACATGTACAACTTGTAGAATGAGGCATTCCCATACCCAACAATTTTCCTAAAGCTCTATCATTAAAAGCTAATTGATCTAATTCCTCGTCTGTCCATATATCTCCACCACCAGTGAATACTCCACCAATGAAATTAACAAAGTCTAATGCTCCTTCCCAAGCAGCTGCTAACAAACCACGTTCTTCTTTTCCTATTGCTTCAACTTCTGCATAAGTAATAAAACTATCATCACCAGTTCCTGTTGCGCCTTCTTTCAATACTCCTGCCGTCATTTCTCCATCAACTTTATGTAATAATACTTCAACATCAGTATCAAATGATGTTGCCATATCTATTGCTAAGTCAGGCATTTGTGTAGCAAGATGTACTGATAATAAAAATTCAAGTGGCATTCCATATCTTCCTGACCAGCCATCTACATCAAATGTATACGTACCATTTGACCAACCTCTTTGTACTGATAATTTTTTAGTATTAGCATCTAAAAATATAGAACCCTTTTCAACTTGTTTATAATATTCTCCAGCTTTTCCTAAGCCTTCTTCATGATATATAGAAATAAGTCCATTTCCCCAATCTGGATTACTTTGTAAAGTCACTGCTAAATAAGATGCTCCAGCTACACCAGCTGTTGTAGCTAGTCCTAAAAATGCTGAAATTAATATTCCTCCTGGTACAAATATTGCAACAAGAACTCCTGCTACTACTGCTACTGCTGCTAATAAGCCTCCCCAAAAATCTCCAGCTCCTCCAGACATTTCATCTAAGTTAACATTAAAGTTTTTTATCATGTAACACTGATTATCACTAATAATATATGTAAGTATTGGATCACTATTTAAATCTACCACTTCATTAGTATCATTTCTTCTTATTACACCTTGCGCTTCATCTGCAACTAACAAACTATTTAAATCTCCTGCCTCTGCCAAATCAGGGTTATAATCTTTTGAAGTCCAGCTTTGTATATCACTAATTGTTGAAGGTATATCTTCTGCTGTTTTATCAGAAGAGACAAATCCTTCTCCTTTTAAGTCATAGCCCATTTTTTCAACATAAGCAGCTACTTCTGCTATTTGTGAGGTAGATACTACTTCATCACCACCTTGTATCATTGCTGACCAAGCTTTCATAACGGTATTTCCTAAGTCTTTAAACTTTCCTACAATTTGTCCTGGTACTGCAATAAAGAACATTATTATACCAACAGCTATAATAATTATAAGAACTATTATTGCTACCCAAAATAATATTGGTCCAAGTGCTGCAGTTAAGCTGTGCATAAAAGCTTCGCCACCCATTTTAGCTATTTGTTTCTTAGCTTGGTCTTTGGCTACTTGTTTAGCAGCTTCTTTTGCGCCTGCCTTTACTCCTCCTCCAAGTCCATCTTCTGCTGTACCTTTACCCATTTCTTGTAAAATTCTTGCTGGATTCATTCCGGCTTTCTGGACTATCCGGTTTAGGAGTATCTGGTTTAGGACCACCCTCTTGATTTCCAAGTGGTGGTTTTTGTTTTTCCCCCGGATTACCTACTGGTGAATCTTCTTTTGCTTCGTCTGAACTTCTATCTTCTTTTTCTTCTTTTCTCTGACTTTGTTCTGCTTGTTTCTCTTTTTCTTGATTTTCTTCACTTTGTCTTTCTTCATTTATTGCTTCAATAACGCCTTGTGTTATTGGATCTACTTCATGCTCTTTTTGTTCTACCGGCTCTATTGGTTCTCCTTCTGGATTGTCATCGTAAAAATACATCTTACCTCACCTCTTTTCTGCTACTTTTTTACAGGTATATTCATGCTAAATTTATCTATTGCTTTTTCTATTTCTGCTTTCTTAATGTCATTATTTGAAGCAACCCCAGCATACTCTTCTAATACTCTTATATTACTAAATAAAATACTTTGTGCTTCATCATTATCATCTATAAATTTCATGAAACCTAGTTTTACAGTAATACTCTCTTCTGGAGCTAGAACAACTGTTGTATTAGAATTTTCAGTTCCTCTATATTCTCCTGAAAGTGCTAATGAAATCTCATCTTCTACATAGTTATCAGAAACTACAATTATATAATCTGTTCTATTTGTTAACTTGACTTCATAAGTTTGTGTACTATATCTAACCATACAGTTTTTTACATCAATTTTTAAATAATCATTTTCTGCTACACTATTAATGTCTTTATATTCAATAAAATTACCGACTGCTATATCAAAACTGCCTTTTGAATTTTTCTTTAAAACCATTTTTTCTGTTGTAAAATTATATTCAGAATTTGTAAGACCAGTTGCTAACATATCATCAAAATATTTAACCTCATAAATATAATATCCTTGAGTATTTGAATAGTTTTGAATACTGTACTTCTTTGGTGTAGGCATTTTTTCTAAAACATATTTTGCAAACTTTTCTACATCATCATCAAATTCATATTTTCTACAATTCTCTGATATCATAGCAAAAGCTTTTTGATATTTACCTTGATTACAAGCATCTACATAACTTTCAATAAATTCTTCTGCAGAAGTTTGAACTTTTTTGCTAACCTTCTCATTTGCAGACATAACAGCTACTTGTGGAGTTTTCGTTGTATTAGGCACTTCTTCAGTTTGGTAATCTCCTAAAAATTTATTTATTATAAATATTGATATCCAAACAATAATTATAAAAAATAAAATTTTTCCATATTTTTTTATCCAATGTCTTATTTTTAATCTTAATTCTATTGGTAATTGCATATACCTAAAACCTCCAACTAATTAGCACTAAATGATAACTCAAAATCATTATAACCATTTTCTTTTACTACAAAATTTATTTCTTTTCCTGAATCTGGACCACCATTTATTGCATCTGTTATCGTCATCCAAATAACATATACATCTCCGCTTCTTTCAAAATTAGTGTAGTCTATGTCCATCATTTTAGAAAAGTTCTTTTCTATATATTCTTCAAATTTTGTTCTACTCTGAAAATAATTCTTTTTATAATCATCATTTAATAAAGCATATGCATTTTCATAATCCTCTTTTTCAAGTAATTTCATAAATTTTGTTACATAGTACTCTATTCTTGCTCTTTCTGTCATTGACTTTAAACGTTCTTCTTCCGCATTTTTTTCATTTATAACAATATTCAAATCTCTTCCTGAATCAACTTGTATGTCAGAAGGTAGAGTGCCTGCATATTGCACCTTTTTACTACCTTCTAACATATTACTTATAGCTATAACTATTAGTAAAAATACTACTATAACAACAGCTATCATTACTATTGACATATCAGGTCTTTTTTGATTTTTTTTACTCATAACTTTATTTACCTTTTAATAAATTTCTTTTGTTAATTATCGTCTGGTGGTGTTGGTCTTTGTGGTATATCTGATTTTTGTTGTTCAGCAACTTGTTCTGGTGTTTTTGGCGGTGTTACTCCGTTTTGCTCATCTTTTGATGTAAAATGATTTGTTACGTCAAAATTATTTTGTTGTGATGCATCAACTTTTTTTGTCGTGTTATTATTAATATAAGTGTTTTGTTGTACTAAAGAAACTACTTCATCTAAACCTCTTGTACCAGCAGCAGTAGTCATACTCTTAGCCAAATTTGCATCCGCTAATAAGCTTGCATATTGATGAACTCCTTCTTTTGCACCACCAAGTTTATCTGCTCCAAATTGTTGTAAAGTCTTGTCTAAGAATTCATCTGTCAACCCTCTTGGATCTTTTAGCATTTGCATATTTATACTTCCCTTAATGCTATTCTTTTGATCAGATTTTAAACCTTCAATTTTATCTAATATCTTATCTAATTTCTCATTTAATTTGTCATACTCACCATTTTGAGCAGAAGCATATACTGAATATGCATGTCTTTCCATATCAAAATTATCTTCACCACTATGTAGATTAGCAACTGCTTGACCTTTAGCCTGTGCATCATTTTGAACAGTTTTGTCAGTGTTATCCATATATCCTTTTCCAAGACCTGTACCAAAACCATAGCCAATTGCAGCACCTCTACCACCGTCAGCAGCAGCACCCATTAATGCAAATAAACTACCGACTGCAACTTGAGATATTTGATCACTATGTTGTAGAACAAAATCAGTTGCTGCTCCAGGAACATGTCCAATTGCACTTCCAATTTTTCTAACTTTTGAGTTTTCATGCATTTCTTTTCTACATTGTTCTCTAAACTGTTCATCAGTCACACCCTCTTTTCTTTGATGTTGATGTGATGCTACATACTCATCAAGTTTTCTTTCTTTTCTATCTTTATTTGCTTCTTTTACTTTTCTCATTGGAGTGCCTACAACATTTTTAAACTTTTCAGTCCTATCTAGGCTTCTTCCTTTTTTAGCTCCCATTTCTTCTGCTATTTTTTGATAGTTAGAATCGTGCAAAGCTGCCCTTGCATCACCATGTTTATCTTCTTGTAAATATCTATTTCCTGCAACTTGTTTTTCTGTTTCTCGTGCAGCTCTTCTTTCAGCAACTCTTTTTCCATGTTCAGATAATACTGCTGCTCCAGTTGTACTATCTCTTTTTATAGATCCATCTGTATTTCTTTCATATTTATCAAATTTCTTTGCTAAACCACCAACACTGTTAGATAATTTGCCAGTTGCTTTAGAAATTTTATCACTATTACTTGCAATTAATTTTTTAGCTCCTGCTCCAACTACCTGACCACCTTTAGCACTTTGCTTAGCTACACTCATTGTAATAGCTGCACCAAATGCCATTGAAGCAAGTGATGATGCTTGACCAAATCCAAAAATCTTTTGAACTAGTTTTTCTCCTTCTTTTATAAATGACATACAACATACTGCTAAAATTAGTGCTGCTATATTTGTATCTTCAAACAATGAAGATTGTATTAATTGGAATGCAACACTAGTAAATGCTGCGAATAGTATACAATGAAATGGTTGGATTAAAACATTGTATACAAATTCTTTAAGCCAAGTATTTAATGCTTGTGCCTTTTGATCTCCAATTTTATCTATTGAATATGTAATAGTAATAAGTGGTGCAATCATTATTAGGAAACCTATTGTAAGCATACGCTTTACATAT
The DNA here is from genome assembly GCA_947385375.1 of uncultured Clostridia bacterium. Classification (GTDB taxonomy): domain Bacteria; phylum Bacillota; class Clostridia; order TANB77; family CAG-508; genus Scatovivens. The sequence continues at coordinate 48,421 of CANDKR010000009.1, read as the reverse complement.
GTAAATAAAAATGTTAAAGCTTGCCACAAAACTGCAAAATATAGAGCCATTGCAGCAACTGCCTGAACTATTTGAATACCAAAAGCTTGTGCATTCAAAGTTAGCATAATTGCATCTAAATTAGTATCTTCACAAACCGCTTCTATTGCTTTTATTAATGCCTCATTACAAGCAAAAGTAAATAACATAATATAATGTAATAAGAATAATAATGCAAGTGATGTTACCCAATCTACTAACATTTTCTTATACATTGCTTTTTCAGAAGCAATTGTTGAAATAGCCATTCTTATACCTATGTAAATCAAAATTACTGCAAGTACCATACAAGCAATTAATCTCATTGTATAATACCAACCAGCAACCGCTGTTCTAAAAATATATACTGTTCCACCTTCTGTTAATCCATCAAAATTCAAGAAATTAACATCTAATAATGCTATTTTATTAAAGAATATATGAAATGGAGTTATATAACTATCCTCAGTAAAGCCAAGAAAATCTCCTATTCCATACCCCTCTATTCCTTCTAAACCGAAGGCTGCAAAAGCTGTAATTAATTTATTTAAGCCCATTAAACAAGCCATTATTCCAGCTCTTGGTATCCAAGTAATTATACCAATAAGTCCACTAAATATATCTCCAATGTCAAAGCCATAAGATATATTTATGGTACTTGCTGATATAAAGTTGAATACTATTAGCACTATTAAAATACTAATTAATCCTTTTTTTAAAATCCTTTTCATTTTTAATACCAACCTTATTAAAATTTTATATTTTCAAATTTTTTATAATATCGCTAATTTCCTGTGACATTTCTGCTTTTTCACCTTGCTGTCCTCCTACTCGTCTTGAACCGTCTGCACTCCTGTCTACTCTTCTTGCGCCATCTACTGGTGTAGCAAGTCTTCTACTCTCTTCTCTATCTCCTGATATTTCCCTATACATAGCTGCAACTGTCTTGCCTTTTTCGCCTCTTTTAGTTTCCACCATTTCCATTTTTATTTTATCTTTATGTAATTGCGTTTGAATTTGTAACATGTTAATAGTATCTTCAGCTGTTGTCGTCTTAATTGAAGCAGAACCATCTGCTGAACTATCTAAACCGCCATTTAAATTAGCAAACAACTCAGATATTGGAGTTCCTTGTGGAGCGGTCTCTTCAATTTGTTTCAATTTTTCTTCATGCTCTAAAATTTGTGTATCTAATTCTAATTTTTGTTTTCTCTTAATTGTCTCTCTTAATTCGTCAGCAACTTTTGTATCCATAGATTTCTTAGCCATATCTGTGAAGCTTGCTTTTCTAGCCTGAATAGCTCCAGTTGCACTTGCTTTTATTTTTTCAATATCAAAGGCTTTTGGTGTATCTGCTTCATCTTGTCCTTCTTTTTGTGCACTTAACTGACTAAGAACATTATTACTTTGTTCACTTGATTTTACTGCTTCAGCAGTCTTTGCTCTATACATATCAGCATATTTTTGCATAGCTTGATCATCAGTAATCTTACTTGGATCAGTAATTCCTTGCTCTTGCATTAAGCTGATAATTGCTTCTCCTGCCATTCTCTCTTGAACACTAGTCTCATGTCTTTTATCTTTTATAATATTTACTTGTGCATCTTTAACTTTTGAATCCAAGTTTTGTATAACGTCTTTTATCTGTGTTGCTTGATCTACAAGACCTTTTGTCATTAAATCTGTTTTTAAGATATTTTCTATCTGTTCCATCTTGTCATCAACAACAATTTTAGAAACGTCCATTGTACCTGTTTGCAAAGCATATGTTACAAGTGCTTTTTCTATCAATTGATTTTCAGCAGTTGCAGAAATTGCAAGCTTACCATCGCGAACTTCAATTTCATCTTCAACAGGTACATCATAGCCATTATCTCTTAATAATTCTTGCTGATTCTTTTGTTCTATTTCTGCTTCCATTGCAACCATTATAGCTGCATAACTTGTTTCGAAAGCTTCTGTATGTCTTGCTGAGTCTTCTTTAAATTCATCATGTTCTAATTTCAAATAATTATCTGCTAAAACTTCTAAATAATACTCTGCTCCTGCTTTTTCAAGGTCTTTTCCTGTTGCTTTAGCATTAGCTTTTCTAGCTGCCCTCATTGTATCTTGATATCTTGCCCAAGCATTATTTCTTGTTCTTAATGTAGCTAAACCATTTCCTCTAAGTTTCTTGCCTGCTGGCATAGTCGATGCTGATGCAGTTCCATTACGTAATTGAGCTGCTGTTTTAGGATAATCTCTTTCAAGAATTTCCATTATTTTAGCATCTTGTTCGACATGATCATCAACAATTTCTTTTATTTGTTCTTTAGCTCTTAATTTAGCTCCTAAAGCAATTGTTTTTTTACTCTTTCCTTGGAAGCTATTAAAGGTATATCTTCCATTATTAGCTACACTATATCCTGAAAATGTTCTTTCGCGTTTATAATCTTTTCCGTTTAAAGTTTTTCTTATACCATTAAGTCCAAAAGCCATTGATGCCATACCAACTGCTGGCTCTGCTACTAATAATGGCATACCAAATAAAATTCCAGCAAATCCATAAATTTCACTGCCTACCAACTCTGCTTGTCTTACTAAGTTTTGCTTATCTTCTTCACTAATGTTTGCAATATTCTTCCAAGACATTTTCTCAGAAAATCTCTTACCTACACTATCAAGCACTTTTCCACTTGCATCTTTTTGTGTTTCAATAAGTCTATAACTTTTATTTCCTTGCTCGTCATAAACAACTTCTGTATATTCTTTTGGGTCAAATATATCTTGCCATTTATCAGAAATATATGTAGATACAGCTTTTAACTTGCCTTTTCTAGTATGCATTTGATCATACTCTACCATCATTTTATCTTTTTCATCTTGAGTCATATTGTCTAAATATTTAAGTTTCTCTACTTTAGATTTTTGCTCATCAATATAAGATTTTGTCATTACCCCAACAAAGTTACCATTTTCATCTATAATGTCTTGACCTTCTTCTAAAGTATTTACATAATCTTCTAGCAGCTGAATATCTAGTTCCTTACCTTTTATTTGTTTTAGTATTGAACCCATTTCAAGAACTTGCGCTCTTCTTTTACGTGTATATTTCTTAAAGTCTGTATAATTATCAATCCTATCACCAGTTTTTATATCTTTAGCCTTATCAAGAGCTTCAGCATCTTTTTTGATAGCTTTATTTAACATATGATTTTTAAATAACGTTCCACCAAGTGATCTTGCTGGTTTAGTAATCATACCAGCAACACCTTTTGTATATCCAACAGCTAAATTCTTTACCTCTTTTGCAGCAGTAAACTTTGTAGCATTTGATAAAGTTGCTTTTAAGCCATTTCCATTTGCTATTTCTTCTAATAATCCTGCACCTTGGCTTCCAATTCCAAAAATCTTTCTAAATATACCTTCTGCTTTACACATAAAGTTCATTAGAATTAATGTTAATATAAAAGAAGAAATTGAACCTAATGATAAAGCCAATGCTGTTTGCATAAAGGTTACATACATTAATGCGTGTATACTCTGTAATAAAACTATAAATGCAAATTCTTTAAACCATCTTGATATTATTTGTGCTTTTCCTGAACGTACCTTATTATAAGCATAAGAAGCGGCAACAATTGGTGCCATTATTACCAATACTGCCACTGTTAAATATCTCTTTAAATATATAAATGTAAATTTCCAAGCATAATAAACCAAAACCATGTACATAATCATACCTGTCATTCCGACAGTCATTTTTAAGTCATAAGCTCTAGTCTTTACTTCATCATATAATGTAAGCTCTAATTCATCATTCTCAATTGGTTCTTGAGCTCTTTCCTCTAAACCATATTCATATACTGCAAGAGGTGAAGCACCTGTTCTTAATTTAGAAATTTGAGATACTAATACCTCATTAAAATTAATTACAAAAAGCATTACGTAGTGGATACTAAAAACTAATATCATTCCTACTACCCAATCTGCTAACATTTTTTTATAAACTGCTTTATCAGTAGCTACTGATGTAATAGCCATCTTAATTCCAATATATACTAGGAATATAAGCATTACCATAATAGAAATTAATCTAAAAGTATAATACCAACCTGCTATCAATTCTTTTAATAACACTATTATGCTTTTATCTTCCTCTTCACCTACTGGAGGTGGATCCATTTTTAAATCATTAGTTCTTCCTTGAATAGTTCTTACTTCTACATCTTCTGCATATACAACCATAGGTGCATTATGTTCTACAACTTCACCTTCTGCATTTACACCTTCTTCTTCTAATTCAAATCCTAGACTATCAAATCCTTCAATTGGTTCAAGTCTAAAGAAATTTATATCTAAAAGTGGTACTTGATTAAAGAAAATTGCGTCTAAAGTTATCCAGCCATCTGCTGAAGTTATACCTGTTGCAGCCACTCCATCAACTTCGACATCATCACCACTTAAGCCCTTTATCGCATAAGTTAGCAGTCTTTCACACAAAGCTGTCCAACCAACAAAAACCATTCTAAAGCCCATAGTCATTAAACCTAATAAATAATCTAATATAGCACCTAAGCTTTCTATAATAGAATCTATCAAGCCTTTACTTACTGTATAACTACCTTTTGATGTTCCTGAGTAATAGAAATCATTTGTGTTTACTTTACTAGCATGTACAGGTGTACTAGCTATAAAAGAACAAAATGTAGCTATTATACATAAAACTATTATTAACTTATACCCTAAACGTTTTGCTAGTTTCATAACTTTCTCCTTTCTAATACTCTATAAATATTTCTTTTCCGTCGTCATATGTCAACACATCATTTTGTAATTTTTCTATCTTATAAGGCTTTTCACCATCTTCAACAATAACTATATTTTCACCAGTAATTGCATCAAAACGATAAATGCCTTCGCCATATATACTATATACAAAATAATTATCTGAAACCCATGTATAAGTATCTATTGCTTTTATGAGTTCTCTACTTGGAAACTCACTACTTTTTGATAAGAAATATGCTTTAATTGTTAAATCATTATCATCTTTTTCTAAATTACTATAAAACACCATACTCTTGTTACCCTGTTCCTGTTCTAGTGTTTTACACTCTTCTTCAAAAGTTTTATCTGCTTGTATTCTTCTTTTTTCTGCTTCAAATACACTATCTAACTGTAATCTTGAAATAAACTCTGTATTTTGTAAATATTTCTTTGTTGTATCTAATTTTTCACTAACATTGTTATATAGGATTATTCCACTAACATCATCATAGTTTAATTTGATTTCTACTCCCCTATTTGGAAAAGCCATAAACATATAATCTTCGCCATAATTATATTCGCTATAATCTTTCCAAATATATGTTAGCTGATTTATGAAATCTCTAAACTGCATATCATCATCTTCTAAGAAATCATCTACCAAATTCCAAAAATCTTTATATTTATAACTTTGGTTTTTATAAACTGAAATCTCTTTTTTAGTGAAAAACACATAGATATCTCTACCTTTGTAGCCTATAACCTCTAAGTCTTCATCTTCAAAAGTAGGTGTTCCTAGTATTTCTTCTATTGAAGATAGACTCATTCCAACAGTTATGTTATTAACAACTGCGCCTTGATATCTATCAGTAAATACTACATTATATATACTAGAACCTATTTTTCTATATTTTATGCCCTCATCAAAATGTATGTTGTAGTTTTTAAATATGCTTTCTCTTGTGCCGAAATCTACATCACTTGACCAATCATTCTCTATCAAGAAATTTAATTGTGGCACTTCTGTGTTCAGTGATGTTGTGTCTATTTCTTTATATTTTGTAAGCTCCATTTCAGACTCTTTATAAATAAAGTAATCTTCAATGTCATTTATAGTTGTACTTGCAATTCGTCCGTTTTGACAAACTACTTTAATCGTAATATCATTTTCAGTATCTATCATTTGAAAGTTTGTATATTTAACAAATTTAGCCATTTCCTTTATAATTTCATTAAAGTATTTTTCTTGGCTTTCATCATTTTCATATAATTTCTTTTTAAATACCAAATTTACTTCTATTGGGAATTCTCGCTTTTCTCTATAAGTATCATTATTATACTTGCAACCATAATGTTCTACCAATTGCTTAATATCACTATATCCGCCACTAATGTTAACATTAGTATTTGTTTGATTGCTTTTTGTAATTATAACTATACTTGCTACTAAAAAAACTAATATTATCAACAAAATTAACATAACTGTTATGAAAATTATTCTAATCTGCTGTTTGTTAAACTCCATACTATTTCATACTTTCTCTTCTATTTTTCTCTGTAATAAGAATTAAATCTTCGTTAGGTTTTAAAGTAATTTTATTTTGTTTGATTAATTCTTTTACAGTATCTGTAAGATAATAATTACTATATATTGTTATTCCTCTCGAGTTATTGCCTTTTATATCCATTGCAATTCCTCTAGTTGGAAATGTAAGTTTTAAATTTTGATTTTCGCTATCATAGTCAAATTCAAAATAGCTTGACCATCTTGTTGTAAAATCTGAAACTAATTTATCTAAATCGCCTGTTGCACAATAATCTGTAAGGTATTCATCAAAATACTCATTTGCCTCATATTTATATGGATATATTGATACTTCATCACCATAGAAAAATGTATATTCTGAATCTGTCCTATATCCTAAATACCCTTCTCTGCTACTGCCAAAACCTGGCTCCTTAAATTTTGCCTCGATATCTTCTAACTTTGTGTTTGCTAAAACGGCAGATGTTGAAATTGGTTCTTCATAGTCTTCATCAAAAATCAAGTTTAAAACTTTTGAACCACCAAGTTTTGCTTTTATATGCTCTGTCGGATATTTATAATATCCATTTGGTAATTCTTCTCTTTCTGATGTAACTAATATTGTATTTGCAAAAGAATAATTGTGAACTTGTAAGTTGTAATAGAAATCATTTGAAACTGCAAATAAAGTCTTTTTTACAATCTGTGTATTTGCTATATCCACATAAGTTTCACCATCTGTTTCATCATAAAAGTCTTCTATTTCATTTATTTTTATAGTATATTTGTCTTTTTCTTTATCATAAAGTACAAATATTTTTATATTTTTATCATTATCTATTAAATAAAAACTGCTTTTCTCTAAGTCTACAATTTGAGCTATAATATCATTGAAATATTTTTCATTGCTTCTACCATTTTTATCGTATAAATCATTTTTAAAATCCGCATAAATATTTATATATACACTTCTTTCAACACCGATAAATTTTGAACCAGAATTCTCAATAATTTCTCTTATTGTAATATTTTTAGCTTCTTTTCTATCACTTACCGTGCTTATATCAATGGTATTTTGTTGCTTTTCTTGGGTTTGACCTTGCTCTAGAGTTAAAACTATTAATACTAGGACTACTAGCATCATTAGTAAAAATGCTATAGCAAATATTAATATGAATTTTGCTTGTTTATTTTTAGGTTTCATATATTATTATTTACCCTTTCCCTCCTCTAAGCTCTTCACCAACATTATGTACAGATACAGAATCTGCAACTCCAAAGATACTTCTAACAATCTTCTCTATTCTTCCTAATACTAGTAAGAATATCATTGCTATAAGAGGGGATTTTTCTGCTATAACTCCTGCTGAAAATACAAATACTAAATATATTGCAGCATGTATTGGCTGTATTGCTATATTTATAATATATTCCTTCCACCAAGCTTCAAAAGCTTGAGCTCTTTGGTCACCCATTTTATCTATTGGATATGTAACTGTAATAAAAGGTGCGATAATTGTTAAAAACATTACTGTAAGTACTCTTCTAAAATACATCAAGAAGAATTTTATTAACAAGAACATTAATACCCAGTAGAAAAGTGAATACATGAATATTTGCATTCCTGATTTTTCAAATATTGCATTATATACTTTTTCTAAAATTGTTATTTCAAAACCTTCGGCTCCCATTCCTTCTTTAAGGTCGTATATAAGACTTAACACTCCATTACCTAAATCTAAAGCAAAATCCATTATGTAATGTAAAAAGAATAGTAACACCATACTTTCAGCCCAAGATATAAGCATTTTCTTATATCTTGCTTCCTCTGATGCAACTGTTGATATAGCCATTCTAATACCAACATATATAAGTACACATAGGTTTATCATCATTGCAAATAATCTACAAACATAAAACCATCCTGCCGTGCTTTCTTTTAACTTAATAATAACATCTGGCTGATTTATTGTTTGTTCATTTGCACCTGTACCAACTGTATAAGTTGGCTCCATATTGAAAACATCTACATTAAGTAGTGCAACTTCATTAAACACTGTTCTTTGGATAGTAAAAAATTTCTCTGGATTTACGCTCATCATTGGAACATCTATATTCCATGCGCTTAAAGTTTCACTATCAAACCACGACTCCGAAGACTCTGGATTTGTTGTAAGAGAATTTAGTATAACATGTATCGCCATCGGAAAAGAGTTAAACATTATCGATAAAACTTGGAATATAAAGCCAAGTACAACATCTGAAATGCTTATACTTCCTCCGCTCGATGCTTTCCCGTTTGTCACTAGCTCATTAGCTTGTTCTGGAGCTAATGTTCCTTCACCATTAGACGCAGGTATTCCACCTGTTTCGTCATCAGGATCTGCATAAACCGGGCATGTACCTATGAAATTAAATACTAGTACTATAATAAGTAGTACAGCCAATAATTTCTTCTTCATAAACTTCCTCTACTATCCATTTTCCTCTGCTTCTCTTTTTGCTTTTTCCATTTGCGCTTGTTTTGTAAGGTTGGTTTCAACGAATTCAAACTCTTTCTTAGTTGGTTGAATTGCAATAATTGCTGAATCTCCACCAACTTTTAGTAATCCTTCACCTCTTCCACAAGTTACTAAGAAGCCTGCTTCACCTTCACTTAATTTGAAAACTTCTCTTAAGTATTCTATTTCTGCCTTATCCTGTGATAAGAACAATTTAGTCTCAGCAGAGGTTAAAACTGCTTGACATTCTTGTTTTTCATAAAAATCTTGGAATTTCTGTGAAATAACCGCTAAAGATACATTTCTTTTTCTTGCACGTCTAGCCATTGTATTTAAGAAATCTACCGCTTCTGGATATGGAAGAAGCATCCATGCCTCGTCGACCAATACCCTCTTTTTAGAAGCTTTAGCTTTATCTTCACTGTTTTTCTTAACATATTTTTCCCAAACCCAAGAAAGTAATATTTGTTGTGCAAGTGGTCTTGCAAATCTCTCTTCAAGTTGAGAAATATCTAAGTTGATAAATGGAACTCCATCTAATAATTCAAAAGTAGATTGTCCATCAAAGTAAGCCATTTGTCCATTATATTCTCTAACATATTGTTTCATGACCTTTACTAAATAACTATAATGGAATCTATAATCAGGGTTCTCATTTTCTTGAGCTTTTCTACAAATTCTTCTGTACCAAGAACCTATTGTAGGCATATCTTTCTTTGTTCTACCTAAGTAATTTTGTGTCATATCAACATTTCCATTCATTTGACGTTGATATAAGCTTTCAACATTTGAATTAATACCAAGTGCTGCATATTCTTCTGCAACAGATTCAGAAATAATCTGCTTTGTAAGCTCATTTACTTCTGTACTCTTTGTACTACCTCTTGACATTGTAAGTAGACCTTGTGTAACGTCTTCTACTTTATTTTCAACGTTTAGAACTGTTCTTTCTCTACCTGTAATTTCATCTTTTGTTGTTTCAGGCTCTATATCAAATAAGTTTATAACTGTTTTTGATGTAGGACTTATAACAACATTTACTCCTCCAAGTGATTCAGCAACAACTCCATACTCACCTTCAGCATCTAGTGCTAAGCTCTCAATTCCCATTAATATTGAAGAACGAGCTGTAATTGTTTTGATTGTAACGGATTTACCAGCACCAGATTTACCAAATACAACCATGTTATAGTTAGTAAGTTTTGAACTAAAGTTGTTATATAAAACTGGTAATCCTGTTTGTTTATTAAATCCTAAAGGAATTCCATCTTCATGTCCAACATCTGATATAAAAAATGGGAAAACTGTTGACATAGCCCTTCTATCAAATGTGTGTGATTTTGAAATTTTATTATCACAAAATGGCATATTTGATCTAAATGCTTCATCTTGGATTGCCCAAGCTGGTTTAATATCAATCAAACTCTTTGACATTTCACTTGATAATAATTCTGTGTATTTATCTAACTCATCAACACTATAAGCAAATAATGTTGCAATTATTGATGAATCATACAATTTATTAAAACCTGCTGCGATAGCGTCACGAAGCTCTTCAGCTTCTGCTCTTTTTTGTGCTAATATTCTCTCTCTGTTAATATCTCCTCTATCGACAGCAACGCATCTTTCAGACTCTAACTCATTAATTGTTCTGTTTAAATCTGTTTGTGAACTTGCTTCACTAATTGGATTTATAAATACAGAAACATTCAAATCTCCAAAAGTATACATTCCTCTTAAAAATTCTGGGAAAGTACACATTCTTGGTAAATTAGCAACTATCATACTTCTTGCATATCTTGTTCTTGAAGAAGCAATTTCTATATGATTGGTATAACTTGCATCAATTCCACCTGGTGCAATTAAACCTTTTATATTTTTTTCATTTTTCTTGAAAATGCTGTTTTTAGTTTCAACTGGATTAGTCTCTAATTCGTTGACTCTTGTTTCAGTTTTTTTACTACCAAACATTTTTCAACCTCCTATAATTTACTCTTCTGTTTTTCTTCTCCTAACGATTCTCTTTCTTGGAGCTTCAGCTCCTGCTGGTTTTTGAGCAGGTGCTTCTTGTTCAGCTATTTTTTTAGGATTTTCTTTTGTTTTTAATGCTTCATGATTTTTAATTTCGTCTTGTGCTAATTCATATACTCTTGGATTTAATTGCTCTTCATATGCTCCTAATAAATCAAGTGCTTTTTCTTGTATCTTTTCATTCTTAACAGCTAAATCTTGCATTTTTTGTAAATCTTCTATTTGTTTTCTCTTATCTGCTTTCAAGATACTATCTGTTGCAATATCAATTGCAGCAATATTGATTTCTCTATCTAATTTTTCTTGTTTCTTTTGAATTACATCTTTACCTGAACTATATAATGCGTCATATTGTGAATCTAAAGCTTTTGTAAATGTTAATAGCTCTGACTCATCTCTGTTATATGCAACATATAATAATTCTGCAAGTTCTTCTGAATCAAGAATTTTACTTGTAATTCCAGATGTTCCTAAAGCACTTGCTATGTTTTGGCATCTTGTATATAACTCTGAGAAACACATATTATCAATTTCTTCTTTAGAGTACTTATCAAGTCCACCACCTATTTCTGCTGTATAGTAAGAAACTACTACATAAGTTCTTTGTTGTAAAACATTTTTGTTAGAACTTAATTTTTCAACATAATCTGTGATATCTATACCATACTCTAAAACATTGATTTTTCTTCTTTTTTCAAACTCTAGTTTTTCTCTTAAAGCTCTATTATTTTTAGCGTGTGCTTGTGCAATTTTAACATCAACTTTCTCAATGTCATTTGCTAAACTATCTACTCTTTGTTTATAATCATCAATAATATCTCTTAAGTTTAAAGTTCTACTTTGGATATACAATTGGATTGGGAATCTAAGTGTATTCAAAAATTGTACGAAACCTTCCTCAACACCTATTTTTTCTTGTTCAGACATAAGGTCATAATTTACACCATTACATTGGATAACCATGATGTACTGTGTTCCTTTTTTTCTGATAATCATATCATCAACAATTTCGTCAAATTCCATAAAATCAAAAATCGATTCTCTAGTTAAATCGCCATGAAATCTACCAAAATCTTGCTCTTTCTTTTTAGCTTTTTCTTCTTCATCTTGTGAATCAACCTCAATTAGTTCTGGCTCGTTACGCTTTTGGTCAACTTTTGTTCTATTAAAATAAAGAAATACTAAAACTAAAAGTATCATTATTGCAAAAATAACGCCTATTGCTAACTTAAGTACCGGAATAGCTGCTCCCATCTACTTCTCCTCCTTTGTATAATACATATAAATTTTTTTATTCTTTTTGAATTTTATATATCTAATTATGATTTCACTTAATGGCTCTCCACCAATCTTTTTAGTAATTGGTATTGCTACTATCGTTGGTATTTTCAAAGCTCCTATCGCCCAACCAATGAATGCAAATAATGCCATCATTATAAGTCCAACAAATTTCATTGCCATTGCAGCAAAGATTAGATAAAATATCGAACCTACTAATGCTCCTATTGCTGTTGTTACTAATGATTTTACTGTAAATATGTATAAAATTCTTGTTTCACCTTTATAATTTCTAGGTATATAATATGTTCCCATCTAGTTGTTCCTCCTTAGTATTTTTATATTTTATTACTTATTATGTTAAACTATCTAATGCTTTTGTTAGAATACTCCAAATGTAGTATCCACCAATAATAACAACTGCTGATACAATCAAACCAATTAATTGTTGTTTTAATTTAGCTTGTTTCTCTGGAGCTGAAACCATATATAAGATACCCATATATGCTGTTGCTGCTATAACAATACCAATACCAACAAATCTAAGAATATTTCCTAAAGCTGAAAAATTTCCTGCTATCTCTCCTAAATCTGAAATCTTAGCATTAGCAGTTCCTCTTTCAATAAATTTGTCTGCATCTGCAAAATCAATTGCAAATACAAAATTAGACATTATAATCATTAGAGCCATAGTTATTATTGCTATTTTTACCATATATTTTTTCATAGTTTACACCTCTTTTTTACCTATTTAGTCCATTATATACATTATACTTAAAAACGCTTAATTTTTCAACATTTTTCGCGAAAAAAACTAAATGTAATTAAAATGTAATATCTTTAGAAAAACACAGTAGTTTAGCCAATATTTTACAAACAAAAAAGGTGTTTCAAATAAACTTTGAAACACCCCTTATTAAATTTGTTTTTATGTATTTGCTGCCGTCTTTAAAGTACTCATTGCAATCTTTGTAATTATATTTACTAAATTTACTGAACCAAATAGCACAATTGCGCCTATCATCATTGGTGCTATTTGTTTTTTTACATCAGCTTTATCGCTTGGTGCTGCCATTATATATTTAATACCAAAAACTGTAACCATAATCATTGCAATACCAGTACCAGCAACTTGAATTAATCCAATTATAGAATTAAGAATTCCTCCAAGTTTTCCGCCAGAAGTATCTGATATATTGTTTTCCATTCCATTCATTGCTGTAATTGCATCTTGTGTTGACGCACCATAAGCAGTTATAGTAACTGAAATGATTAGCAAGCTTATTAAAGTTATAGCCAAAATTTTTATAACATTTTTTACTTTCATGACTAATCTCCTTTGCATAAATGCTATTATATATTAAGTGCAAAATTTTTAATTATTGTTAAAAATCCCACACCACCAACTAGTATAAATGCACCTATAACGAAATTCATACAATATTGCTTAATATTAGCTCTTTCACTTGGTGAAGCAAGCATAAACTTAATACCAATATATGTAAGTATAATTAAAGCTACACCTATTCCAATTATTCTAGTAGCATCAAGTATCATACCTAAGATATTTCTAGTAGCTGTTTTTGTTCCAGCAAGATTTGTATCCACATTGCCATTAAAAACACCAGTTATATCTCCATCACCTGCAAACACTATTAAATTAGACACTATAAGCATTATTGCTAATGACATTACACCTATTTTTAATAATTTGTTTTTCATAATAAACCTCTATAACTCTAGATATTATCAGCAAATTTTTGGATAATTTCTAGTATTCCTGCACTACCAAATAATACAATTGCACCTACTACATATATAACAGCATGTTTTTTTATTTCTGCTCTATCTCCAGGTGCTGAGCTCATATATTTCATTGCAACAGCTGCAAGCATTATAAGTGCAACACCTACTGCAACAATTTTTGTTACTGATATGATTGCTCCAACAATACTTTTTGCACTCTCATTTAAACCAGTATCTCCATCTTGACCATCTAACTCTGTTATTAAAGATGCATAATCACTAGCAAAAACGAAATTTGATACAATCATTGTCATAGCTAATAAAACGATGGCTATCTTCATAATTTTACTTACTTTTTTCATATTCACATTTCCTCCTAAAAATTATTCTATTTCTGGTACCATATTTGTAAAAGCATTTACCAATATAGTTAAAATATTTGCAGCTCCAAATACTATTACTGCACCAACAACATATTGAATAGAAGCTTTTTTCATATCTGCTCTATCCCCTGGTGCTGCCATCAAATATTTCATAGCTACAACAGAAATCATAACAATGGCAACTCCTGTTGCAATAATTCTAACTGCACCCATAACCGCACCAACTGCTTTTTTTACTGGATTTTTTATATCTTCACCTGCAGTTTGATTGTTTATTTCTGAAAAAGAAAAATTATCATTATCTGCATAAGCTATGCTACTAAATATCATAATTACTATTAGCACCATTAGCGCAATCTTTATAAATCCCTTTATTTTCATAGGTTTGCCTCCTTTGCGCATGTTTCTTAGATATATTATATATTAAGCATTTCCTTTTTTCAATACCTTTTTTACCTAATTCTTTAAAAAATTACAAAAAATGCACACCTAAGTGTGCATTTTTCAATATTCAATTTCTTGTTTACTATCTCAAAAACACTAAGCTGCATTAACGTTTGTAGAAAAGTTTTTGATGATTTGTAAGATACCTGTTGCTGCGAATAATACTATAGCACCTACTACGTATACAACAGCATGTTTTTTGATATCTGCTTTATCACCAGGAGCTGCAGAGATGTATTTGATAGCTAAAACAATCAACATGATGATAGCAACACCGCTACCAATAATTTGAATGATGTTGATTAAAGCACCAATAATTTTTGTAACACTTGTACTTGCACCAGATGAATCAGTCATACCATTAAATTGGTTTAAATCAATATCTGCTGCAGATACGCTAACTGCTAAAGATGCTACTACAGCTACTGCTAACAAAACTGCTACTATTTTCATAACTTTTTTTGTCATAACAAAATCCTCCTTTTTCTCTCTACACTACACTAATTATATCACATTTTTATAAATTTTTCAATATATTTGTGTACATGTACTTTGTTCGATATTCTAATCTTAGCATATCTTTATTTTTTTGTAAATAGTTTTTTGGATTTTTTATGGAAATTAGTTACAAAAACTATCTATATCTATTCAACTTATATCATTAATAGTAAACACTAAATTTCAAATATTTAAAAATTCATAATCTAATAATTCTATTTTGTTTGAAATAAATCTTGAATTTTTATCTACCTGTTTACTTAAATCAGTAGAAATATATTTCTTATTATCATCAGCAAATACTGTTACAATTGCTTTGCTATTATTTTCTTTAGCGATTATACTTGCAAGCATGTTTGCTCCTGACGATATTCCAACTCCTATTCCAAGTTCCAGTGCTATTTTTCTCGACATATTTATGCTATCATCATCATCTACTGTTATTATCTCATCAATTAAAGTCTTATCTACAATATCTGGAATAAAGTCGTCTCCAATTCCTTCTATTTTATGACTAGCTATTATTTTATTTTGAGATAACATTGGCATCTTATCTGGCTCCATTGCATATATCTTTATACTTTTATCAAATTCTTTAAGCCTTTTAGCTGTACCTATCAAAGTACCTCCTGTTCCAACTCCCGAAACAAATCCACCAATCTTATGTCCTAAAGTATCTATAATTTCTTTTGCAGTCGTTTCATAGTGCGCTAGTATATTATACTTGTTTGAAAACTGGTTTGCTAAAAATGCTTTGTTTTCCTTTGCATATTCTTCCGCTAAGGAAATTGCTTTTTTGAAGCCTCCCTCTTCTCTCGACACTAGAGTTACTTTCGCCCCATACATTTTCATTAAATTCAATCTTTCTGTACTTACCCAATCTGGCATAAATATATGTGCTGGATTTCCCATGGCTCTTCCAATTGCTGCAAGTGATATTCCTGTATTTCCACTAGTTGCTTCAACAATTTCCATACCTTTTTTTAATTTTCCCTCTTCATATGCCTTATTTAACATATAATACGCTACTCTATCTTTTATACTGCCTGATATGTTATATGATTCTAGTTTAGTATAGATATAACTTTCTTTTCCGTTATACCTATACTTTATTTTTATCATTGGTGTATTTCCTACCTTTATGCTCATTAGTTCCTCCTCAATTTTATTTCTGATAATTATTTTATGCTATATTAATAAGTTTTGTTTGTCAATATATCTTTCAATAAAATTAAAAAGAAGTCAACAACTCTTGTAAATATTCATAAGTGTTTTTTAGTGAAGTAATTGAAACTCTTTCATTTGGGCTGTGTACATCTTCAGTATTTGGTCCAATACAAACATATTGTAAATCCTTTACTTTACTTAAGAAAAATCCACCTTCTACAACGCCTTGTGTAATCATTTTCTCTAAATTTCTATTATATAGATTTTTATAAACTTCATTACATTTTAAAATCAAATCATTATTTATATCTTGTTCTACTCCTTTTAATTCTTGGCTCCAAAATATTTCTAATCCATTCTTTTTTACTAATTTATCTAATCTTTCTAAATATTTATTTCTTAAACTTAAATTATTTGCTCTAGTTGAATATCCTATATTCACATAATTCTCATCTTCTTTTATTTCTGCCATATTACAAGATAATATAACATTGTTATTCACATATTCCAAAGCTCCGTTTTCATAATTATAAATAAAATCTATTATTCTATTTGTAAGATTTTCAGAAAAGCACTTTTCTCCATTTGCAATTTCTTTTACTTCAATATTTACTTTTCCATAGAATTCTTTTTGTTCATTAATTAAATTTTCTATTTCTATTAGTTTATCTGATTTAGTATAAAACTTTATGTCAAAATCTCTAGGAATAACATTAACTTGGCTTCCTCCAAATACTTCTTCAATGTAAACATTTCCTATCTGTTTTAATATACTAATTCCTAATTTTATTGGATTTCCTCTTTTTATATCACCAATATTTCCACCTGAATGACCACCTTTAAAATTATCATATTTCAGCTCATACTTTGTATATCCTTCTGGAACACTAATATATTCTTTTTCTAATCTTGATTTCCATTCTAAACAATTAGCAGAACCTACTAATATTTTGCCTTCTCTGCCACCATCTAAAGATATTATTTTTTTGCTTTGCAACTTACTTAAATCAATATTAATTGCACCTATCATTGTACTTTCTTCTTGTACTGTAAATATTGCTTCCAATCTTGGTGTTTTCATATCTTGTGAATCTAGTAAAGCTAATATTTGAGCAACTCCAATTCCATTATCAGCGCCCAAAGTCGTACCATTAGCTCTTATATAATCTCCATCTTTATATAATATAATTGGATCTTTTTCAAAGTCATGTTTTATATCTGCTCTTTTTTCGCATACCATATCTGTGTGAGCTTGAAGTGCAATTGGCTCATTGTTTTCCTTTCCCTTTGCTGCTTCTTTTTTTATTATTACATTGTAATCTTTATCTTCATAAACTTCCAAATTTCTTTCTTTGGCAAATTTTATTAGATAATTTTTTATTCCTTCTTCATTTCCAGATTCTCTTGGAATTTCGCTTATTTCTTCAAAAAACTTTATAACTTTTTTTGGTTCAATTTCATTACTATTTAATTTTTCCATTTTATCCTCCTTTATATTAATATACCTTTTCAAAAATTCTCTAGTTCTTTCCTTTTTAGGATTTCCTATTACTTGGCTTGGGCTTCCTTCTTCAACAATCTTCCCTTCGTCCATAAAAATTACTCTATCTGCGACCTCTTCTGCAAACTTTATCTCATGCGTAACTATTATCATTGTTCTTTTTTCTTTTGCTAAGTCTTTTATAACTTTTAAAACCTCACCTACTAATTCCGGATCTAAGGCGCTTGTTGGCTCATCCATACAAATTATTTTAGGGTTTATTGCCAAGCATCTAGCTATTGATACTCTTTGCTTTTGACCGCCTGATAAATCACAAGGATATGAATTAGCCTTACTAATTAAATCCATTTTTTTCAATAATCCGTAGGCAATTTCATCTGCTTCTAATTTATCTTTTTTTAGCACTGATATTAAGGCCTTAGTTATATTTTCTTTTACAGATAAGTGTGGAAACAAATTAAAATCTTGAAAAACCATACCTGTTGACAAGTTTATTTTATTTAAAACTTCTTTATCATTATAAACGGGCTTAGACGATTTATATTCTTTAATCATTTTTTCGCCATT
Source organism: uncultured Clostridia bacterium (assembly GCA_947385375.1). Classification (GTDB taxonomy): domain Bacteria; phylum Bacillota; class Clostridia; order TANB77; family CAG-508; genus Scatovivens. The sequence continues at coordinate 30,013 of CANDKR010000009.1, read as the reverse complement.
TATAATTATATTTCCTGAATTAATTTTCTCTAAATTATTTATACATCTTAATAAAGTAGATTTTCCTGAGCCTGAAGGTCCTAATATTACCAAGGTTTCACCTTCTTTTACTTCTAAAGAGACATCTTTTATAACGTCTAATTTACCATATTTTTTAGACACCTGTTTTACTTCTAATACATTCATATTCTCCTCCTATTCATTTAATTATAGTAATCTAATTTCTTTTCTAATTTGCTAAATACTATTGATATCACGAAAACTAAAATTAAATAATATACTCCCGCTATACATAATGGTATAACAGAGAAATTATAACTAGCTTGTTTTTGCGCTAATGCAAACATTTCTGTAACGCCTATTATCTGTGCTAAAGATGTAGTTTTCAAAAGAGAAATTACCTCATTAGAAATCGGTGGCAATACTACTTTTATTACTTGTGGTAAAATTATTAAGAAAAAAGTTTGAAATTTATCAAATCCTAAAGTATATGCCGCTTCCCTTTGACCTTGCGAAATACTATTTATTCCACTTCTAAAGATTTCAGAAAAATATGCTGCATAATTTATCACAAATGCTACTATTATAGCTGTAAACCTATCATAAGTCATATTAAATATATAATACGGTGCAAAATATACAAATATTATTTGTAACATTATTGGTGTTCCTCTTATTAATAAAATATACGCTTTTGTAATAGTTGAAATTAGTTTTAATTTTGAGTTTCTTGCTAAAGCTACAATAACTCCAAGTGGTAGAGAAAATATTAATGTTAATACAAATATTTTTAAACTTACTCCAATACCAGAAAACAAAATCTTAGTTACATTTATTGTTTCGTCAATTCCCATAAATTATTTCTCCTCTACTAGTATCATATCTTTTCCAAACCATTTTTCAGATATTTCTCTTAATATTCCATCTTTCTTTAACTCGTATAAAGTATTTTGAATTTTATCTTTTAGCTCGTCATTACCTAATTTAAAAGCTATTACACAACCTCTTGATGTTGATATATCTCTTGAATCCATTGTTATAAAATCTTTATTTTTTGAAGTAATCAAATAATTTCCTATTAAGCTTGAAGCACATACAGCATCAATACCACCTGTTTCTAAGTCCATAAAAGCTGTTAGAAAATCACTATATTGTACTATTTCCAAATCTTTTCCTAAATCTGATTGTTCTAAATCTGATTGTTGCACAGAACCTGCTTGCACTCCAACTTTCTTTCCTCTTAATTCTTCTTGATCTTTTATCTTACTATCATTTTTCAATATAAAATATAGCTCTCCTTTTATATAAGGATCTGTCAAATTCATAGTTGCTGCTCTTTCTTCGTTAAGCGCAAAACCATTCCATATACAATCTATATTTCCAGAATTTAATTCTTGTTCTTTTGCAGCCCATGATATTTGTTGAAGTTTTAGCTCCATTCCTAATCTATCACATACCGCTTGAGCCACATCTATGTCAAATCCTACTATTTCATTATTTTCATTTCTAAATCCCATTGGTGGAAAGCTATCATCTAACCCCATTACTAAAGTATTTTCTTCTTTTCCTCCTTTGTCTGCTCTAAAAAACATTAATCCTGCAATTATCCCTATAATCACAATTACACCTAAAATCATTATTTTTTTGTTCATTTTTAAATCCTCCTAAAATTTTATTTTTATCAAAGTTTTTTATTTAATAGAATTTCAAATTTTATAAAATTGCCAAGGCTGTATTTAATAGTAATTACTAAAAACAAAAAGACTTAAAGGTCTGCACCTCTAAGTCTTAAACTTTAAAGGCACAAGCAGCTCTAAGCCTGTGCCTAAATTTTGGACACAAGCTATTTTCTATGATGATGTATATTTATTATTAAAATATTTTTCATAATATTTCTCCTTTTAAATAATTTTTCTATTAAATAAAAATAGCCTTAAGGTTTTGTACCTTAAGGTTATAAACACTAAAGGCACAAGCATCATAATGAGCCTGTGCCTAAATTCTCGACACAAGCTATTTTCTATGATGATGTTTGTTACCTTTTAAATTTGTTATCATAAAAAATAAATCTCCTTTGATTTCTATGTATTATATTTTAACATGGTTTCCACATATTGTCAACTGTTAATATTTATCTTTCGCCATAAGTTCTTTGATCACATACATAAAAATAACTCTTCATTCCAAAAGAATCCGTATGGCATTCCTTTTTTACATCTTTTATTTTTTCTATCGCTTCTTCAAGTTCTTTAGAAGATTGAATCGGTTTTCCTCTGAAACTCATATTATGTACTTCAGCATTATTACTAATATTAAAGACTGTTGGTTTGCTTCTAATACTAGTTAAAATTTCTGCACATTGTGGCACTTTCGCACCAACTATAAGGCTTGACCAATTTATCATATCTTCTGAGTTTTCGTAAAATTCTCCATTAATAACTTTAAGTCTTCCACCATTACTTTGTCTTGGTATATCAAATTCTTTTTTAGAGACAGGGTCGACTACAACCACTGTATACCCTAATCCAGCTAGCTTTCTTCCTAAGTGGCAATGTTCTCCATCACCAACACACATTACTCTAGGATATTTATTTTTAGGATAATTTCTTTGCACATATCCTAAAATAACATTACTTGGAGTAGCTAATATATTATACCAATCTATAAAATCTATGAAAAGCTCTGTTTCCCTATATTTATCTACGCTTGCTGGTCTTCTTAATCCAGTATCGTGATGTGGAAACCCCATTGACATATCAATCTTATTTAATTCTTCAAAAACTCTAGAAGTTAATGCTTTTATCTCGTCTAAACTTAATCTGTCCGGATTTTCAAGTCCAACTCTTTTTCCACAATCTATTAATTTACTTCTATATTTGTAAACTTCTTCTAAATTAATATTATTTTCCCTTTCCATAAAAACCTCCAAATGTTTAATTAACTCTTATATTATAGCATATTTTGGCAGTTTAATCAAGTTATGTAAACTATCAAGGTTGGTTTTCTCTTTCTACACACTCTAATATATTTATTTTGGTTGCTTTTAATATGATATATTTGCAAAAATCGCATGTAGTGTGTATAATAGTGGTGAAAATGCGAAAATGATAAAAGCTCTGCAATCTTGCAGGGATTTAATGTTTGTAGCAGATGTTGTCCATAAAAAAAACAAGTACATATATTTCTTTGTACTTGATTTTTTATAATAATATATAATCCTTATATAAATTGATATTATTATAATATTTTTTTCCAATTATCTTCTTTAAATCCTGCTGAAATGCCTTTATCTGTTACTAATAATGGTCTTTTTATAAGCATACCATCACTAGCAAGTAACTTAATTTTTTCTTTATCACTCATAGTTGTTAGCTTTTCTTTTAAGTTTAACTCTTTATACTTTAATCCGCTAGTATTAAAGAATTTCTTTATATCTTGTCCATTTGCTTTTATCCATTCCGTTAACTCTGCTACTGTAGGTGTGTCTTCTACAATATTTCTTTCTATGAATTGAACCTTATTATCTTCTAGCCATTTTTTTGCTTTCTTACATGTTGAACATTTTGGATATTCAATAAAAATTATTTTCATGTTATTTCTCCTCTCTATCTAAGTAGTAATCAAACACTTTTTGTGCAGTATTCATTTCATCAATCGTGTAAGCACAAATTTTAACATCAATTATGTAATCTTTATACTCATCTGTAAATTTTTTATACGCTTCTATACATTGCTCAATCGATGTTTTCGCTGGATTAATTAAATTACCACCAAATATCCCTGAACTAATTAATGGAAATGATATACTATGCAGTCCATTTTCTTTTAATAATAACATTGAATTATAATATGCCCTAAATAGCTCTTCAAAAGCTGTGGCTGTTTGTCCAAAATTTGGCCCTACGGCGTGAATAATATACTTTGCATTTGTTATGTTAAAAGCTGGTGTTATTACTGCTTCTCCATCATTTAATGGCACATCATATTTCTTGCAAGCATTAGTTAATTCTATATAACCAGCTTTTCTAAAAAGGACTCCGCAAATTCCTCCACCTGACATTAACATCTTATTAGCAGCATTTACTATAGCATCTACTCTTTGCTCAGCTGACGACCCATTTATTAATTCTATACTACTCATTTTTATCCTCTAAAATCTTTAATTTAAATTCTATTGTTTTTTATTATATTATTTTCTTAAAATTAAATCAACAAATAACTGACAAATTGAATTTTAATATTTTATGTTATAATATATTTATAAATACTTTTTTCATAAGAACTTCATAACTTATGTACAATTAAATACATATTACATAGAAAGGAAAAAACAATGATTAGAAATTCAAAACAAACAATTACAGTTTGTCCACGGTGGAGGTAGAGGTGGAGGTTGCTAAAACTTAATAGGGAGATTTCAGCAATCTCCTTTTTCTATATAAATATATTTTTAATGTTAAACATTTATGGATTATCTTTATTATTCTTCTTTTTTATTTTTGTGTTGATTACAATATCTATGTGCTAATTGAGCATTTTCTTTTATTGTTAATCCACCATTTGCATATGGTTTTATATGATCAACATGTGCATCATCATAATTTAAAATTCTTTGACCACATAATTTACACGTTGGATCTTCTTTAAAAAGCTTAGTTTTAATTGAATCAGGAAAACATCTAGGATTAGGATTATCTATTTCTTGCTTCATAATATCAGCTAATACACTAGACCATTTATTAAATCTATAATTTACTGCAGTCGTATTACTTGTTTCTTTCTCTATACTGGAAATAAAATCTAAATCATTTACCATTAAATCAAACATTCTATCTCTTATTTCATCTTGATGACGAATTAAGGCTTCTTTTTTATATCTAGTAAATTCAAACATTTGAATATCATATAAAGCTAAGTTTATTCTTGTTTTAGACCAATCATAATCATTTTTACCCTCAACTTTTGTTAATCTTCTAAACGCATTTTCTCCAAATATAGTATAAACTTTATCAACTGTTTCCTTAAATAATTCTCTGTATTCTTCTACCTTTTCAGATTCCATATTTCTAAATTCTTTTATATGTTTATTACAGAAAGTTTTCATGCTTGGCTTATAATTCAAATATGTTTTTTCTTTAAATGCAAAAAATCTTAATATCATTCCTCTATAAACCATTCTATTTTTAAAGTTTGGTTTATTTATCATTTTATCAAATTTCTCATTTTCTTCCAATTCTTTTAAAAGACTCATATAGCTACCACGATATATTGTATTTCTTATCTCATCTTCATTTAGTGGTGTTGAGCCAGTATTTAATCTTTCAAAGATTTCAAATTTAATATCATCTGAAGATTCTTTTTTTATTACTATTGCTCTTATTGGTGTATCGAGTATTTTTTCACGTTGAGAATCAGATAAATCATTCCATGACTTTTTATTTAAATCCGATAAAACGTTTAAACTTGATAATTTAAATATTTTATCATTATATAAAAATTTTCCTTTTATAAATGAAATAATAGCGGTTAATCTTTGTTGACCATCAATAACACTCAAAGATCCATCATCTTCTTCAGCAAAATATACAACTGGTAATGGAATTCCAAGTAACATAGATTCAATTAATCTGCTTGCGACAGCCTGTTTCATAACAAATTTTCTTTGATAGTTTGGTTGTAAAATCAATTTTTGTCTGGTATATTTTTGAAGTAAAGATGAAACCGTAGGATCTTGTTTGTCAGTAACAAGTATTCTTGTTGATTCTTCACTATAAGATGAATAATCATCATTTCCTTCGATTTCATCATTTGAAACTAAATTTTCTTTAAAATCTTCTACAATTTCCTCTTTTGTTAATACTTTTTCTTCTTTCATAAATAACATTCCTTTCTATACATTGCAATTCTTTAAAATCAACTAATAATTCTTCATCATTTGCAATCTTTTATATAACTTTATTTAAAGGTTTTTTTATATTTCTTTCTTCTTTTCTTATCAAATTTCCTAAATCGATATTTACGCTGTTATTATATCAAATTTATTCTTTATTCTCAACACTTTTACAAAACATTACATCATCTTCAGCTTATCTAGCTTTTTGCTGTTATATGTAAAAATTTAAAAACAGTCAGGAAATAAAAATTTTTAACAGTATTACGTCAATTTTACGTCAAAAAAATCAGAAGACATAGAAATTAATAAATCCTCTGATTTATGTGGTGGCGGGGAATTGACTCGAATCATTGACCTTCGGGTTATGAGAATTTAAGCAGCATTTTTTGTAATTTAATGAAAAGTTAAGTTTTTATCTAAATATCAACGTTTGTAGTTATTTTTATTTAAAGAACTTTTGTGCGTTTTTAGGTCATTTTGGGGTGCTTTTGTCCCCATCGTGTCCCCAAAGTCTGAAAAGGCTTGTAGCACAATAGGTTCAAAATGGCATTTGCAAATTGGGGACATTTTTAATTTTTTATAATTTGGAGGTTTTGAAAATGAATAAAATTACTTATCACAGAGAAGGAGATTATTTAATTCCTGACTTATATTTACCTAAGCAACCTGAAAAACATATTGGAAAATATGGTCGCTTAAGATTAAATTATTTAAAAGAACATAAAAGAGGTTTATACACTGAATTACTTATAAGTGGTACTTTAAAACAACATTTAATTGAGATAGATGAAAATGCTACTGACGAAGTGAATGAACTTATAAAGCAAATTGCTGAACAAGAAAATATTAATGAGTATTTAAAAGAGCATCACCAAATGGAGTGGGTTCAGGCTATGAATAATATTAAAAATAGAGCTGAAGAAATTGTTTTTAATGAAATTATATATGTATAGGAGGAATTAGATATGTTTAATTTTAGAGATGTTAATGAAAATGATATTTTGAAGGAATGGTTTGATTTTAGAGAAGAAACTTATTTGTGTTATGCTGATAAGCAGGATAGAAAAAAAGAATTTAAATTTGATGGTTTTAGAGAGAATATTTTAAAAAATATTCCTAAGCAGAATAGAACTTATGTTGAGAAACAACTTGATCTTCTTTATGATGATTTTATGAGGTATTTGACTTATATTACTGAAAAGTATTATAGAAATGGATTCGTAGATGGCTCTCAGTTAGTTATGGGTTGTTTTGAGGAATAACTGATTTATAAATTAAAAGTGTGAAATTTGACTTTTTATCTTAAAAGTCGTTTTCACACTTTTCCTTTTATAATTTATAAAATGTCTTGCTACTCCTTCTATTTTAAATAATACTCTATCATTTTTATATACTGATCTTGTGCATTTAAGCATGTATCAGTTAAATATCCCTTTTCACTTTTGTATTCTTTCAATCCTCTATAATAAAATAATTTATCTGCATCTTGTATAATAAATGGAACAATATTGTTTTTTAAACATTCTTTAAATATAATAATTCTTCCTATTCTGCCATTACCATCTTGAAATGGATGTATACTCTCAAATCTATAATGAAAATCAATTATTTCTTTTGCTGTCACTTGTTCAAGTGAATTATACCAATCCATTAATTTTGACATTTCTTTTTCAACATTGTTTGGTGATGTAGTTTTAATACCACTTCCTATTGTATTAGCTCTTTGTTTATATTCTCCAACATTAAACCATTCCACTCTACTATCTGAGGTACCATCTTTTAAAATTTTATGAAACTCTTTTATCATCTTTTCAGTTAACTTTTTATCTGCCACATCTAACATATAATCAACTAATTTAAAGTGATTAGATGTTTCTAATATATCATCTACTTTCGTAACTGTATCACTTTCAAATAAAATGGTATTTGTTTCAAAAATATATCTTGTTTGATCTTCTGTTAATGTACTTCCTTCAATATGATTTGTATTATATGCAAATGAAACCTGAGTTTGATGATATAAATTTCCTTTTAATTTCATATCTTTTTGTTCTCTAAGTGTGTCTAATACATTTATTTTTGAAATATCAAATTTTTCTTTTTCATCATTTAATAATTCATCAATTGATATTTCAAATAATTCAGCTAATCTTTTTATTGATTCAATACTAGGCTCTAAGCTACCTGATTCATATTTTGAAACTGTACCAGCACTAACCTCCAAAATATCAGCAAGATCATTTTGAGTCATCTCTTTGTTTTCTCTATATAACTTAATTTTATCTCCTAACATAATAAAAACTCTCCTTTTTAGATTATAATATTATTATATCATATTATTTCCAAAAAAGAAAGTTTTTATTAAATTTTATTATTATCTTTCTAAAATAGAAACCGTTTATCTAATCCAGCTTACCCATGGATGATTTGCTGTTATTAAATGTTCTATCACTTTATCAATATTTTCAACTATTTTGTCATTTTCAACTATTGTTTTTATTTCATGTTCAGATAATTCTTTAAATTCTAGACTTATTTTCAAATTAGTTACTGCTATCTTTCTAAAGTTTTCATCCATTAACTCCAATGTTTCCCTTTTATCAAGAAATCTGTTATCTTCTAATTGTTTATAACATAAACATAGAAGTTTTAAATATAATTCATTATCTAATAATTCTTGTTTATGATTCTTTAAGAATCTTAATAAATCATTGTAGTTGAAATTATTTTTTTTCTTTTTTAAATAGTATATAGCATATAATAAAAATGTTAGTATTGATTTTTCATTTTGAGAAACAAATACTTTGTAGTATTCATCAATCTTCTCTTCTAGTATCTCTTCATTTGTTTTCTTAACTTCTATTGGTCTGCTTTCTGAATTTACTGACTTATTCTTTCTTAAGAAGCAAGGTATATCAAGGTCATTTGAACTATTTGAACTACTTTTTGACCTTAAGAATGATGGTATATCCATATCACAGCATTCCTCTTCTTCATACTCTTCTTCGCATTCATCCATACCAAACATATTCCATACTTTATTTACTATAGCTCCTTTAGCAAACTTATTGCTTAATTTTGTTTCTTGATATTTTGGAACTTCTAGTAATTTATCTTTTCTTCCATATACTGTTATAAAAGATGTATATTTAGAATTAATATTGTATTTCTCGGATAACTCTATTATCATTTTTTTATAATTCTCTATTTTTTCATCATCATATGTGTTTCTTATATATTCCTCTAGCCTATCCATTTCTTGTTTTACAAATAATGCTTCTAAATCTACATTTGTACTATTGATATTATCTTTATTAATTTTCCATATATACTCTTTATCTAGAATTTTGCCTTTTAATTGTATATCATCTTGTACTTTTTCTATTTTTGCAAAGACATTAAAAAACTCATAATTAAATAAGCATTTTTCTTCTCTTATTTCGTCTATAACTTTATTACTTCCATAATCTATTGTTATTTCTTCTAATAAAGGTGTTTGTATTCTTGCAAATGTTCTAATTATTTTATCATCTATTTTTTCATTAGGTTGTATTAATTCAGCTTTACCATTACCTACTTTTGCTAATTGTTTTATAAATGATGAATTAACATTTGTATCTATTCCAAATGGGAAGATTCTACTTCTATTAATATTATTTTCAACAAATTTTATTATTTCATCTTCATTTCCCACTTGTCCATCTGTAAATAATGATACTATCTTATCTGTATTTTTTTCATATAATGCAAATTTAATAGGATCCAATATTTCTGTTCCACCTAAAGGTTCTAACTTATTAATATATCTTACTGCCTTTTTCATATTTTCTTCATTATATTCAATTGATTTAATATTCATAGCTTCAAATTCTGATTCAAATGGAATTATATTAAATTTATCTCCCAAGTCTAATTGCTTTAAACATTCAATTACTGCTCTCTTAGTTTCATCTAATTTTTCACCCATCATTGATCCAGATACATCTATTATGAATAAATATTCCTTTTCGCTATCCTCGTAAGAATCCAATATTTCTGGCATAAATGACAAATAAATAATATTTTTTTCATCTCTTGTCTTTGATGTAATTGCATTAGATGATAGCTCATTTTTCAATTCTATTAATAATTTAAAATCTTTAGATAAATCATAGTTTAATACTTCTACTCTTTCCATTTTATCTTCATCAATTACATTTATCTTATGACTTGGACAACTTATACTTTTTCTGTTTAATGATTTATCAATATTTACATTAAAATCTATTGTATAATCAACTTTCCCATAAACTAATTTACTTGTAATATTAGATTTATATTTAGGAGTAACCAAAGTAGGCATTAAAATTTGTATAGTATTATCAATAATTTCAAATTTATCAATATATTGAATTTTTACTGTAACTTCCTCATCTCTATTAATTTTTCCAACGGAAATCTTAAATATATTGTCTGTTTCTTGTTCCATCATGTATGCACTATTACCTTTAACAATATTTTTCTGATATTCTTTTTTAGCTTCTCCTTTTTCTTTGCATCTTCCTTTTAAAACTCTATCTCCAACGTTTATTTCAAATCCAACTACTGTTGCTGTTTCAACTATTGGAAAAGTGTATCCTACTTCCAATACATCTTTTGTATTATTTTTATAGACTTGTTCAATTTCAAATGAACCAAATTTTCCTATAACATTACCTGTTATTTTTACTTTTTTGAGAGCTAACTCTCTTAAATCTACAACTTTCATATTAATCCTCCATCATTTTTTCTACATATTTTTTTACATTTTCTATTATATGTTTATACTTTTTTTCATTTTCTTCTGAATAATGGATTTCAAAAATATCACATACATTTTCTCTAATGTATATTTCTCGTCCTTCATCTCTAGATATCTTTGTTTTTATTTCTTTAGCATTTTTTTGTACTTTCTCTGTAGGATTTTCTAAAATATATTCTCTTATCTTATTTAATGGCATATATTCTGCCTGTAGTTTCTTTATTAGAAGTATTCTTTCCAGATGTTCATCATTATATAAGCTATTTACCCCACTACCTTCAGGTGGTAAAAGTAATCCTTTACTTATATAATAGTGTATTGTTCTTTTTGTAACTCCTGCTTTGTCTGCAAGTTCTGATACTTTGTACTCCATATTCTCACCTCTCTGATTTTTATTTTATCATCGTTACGTAACGATGTCAAGATATAATTTAAAATTTTTTAATTTATTGATTTTTCTATCCAATATATGCTATAATAGATTTACAATTTAAATATTCAAGGGACAAAAATTCTCTTTTGTTAGGCTATAAGCCTCAGACTACAATTTATCAAATGTAGATAATATTAAAAAAGGAGGAGGTTCTTATGAATAGTAAGATTTGTGAATATTTAAATTGTAGTAAATCTAAGAGTTTTAATGAAACTCTTTTCTATTATATAGATAAGAGTGGTCATAAGGATTCTGAAATTTACAAGCGTGTAGATATTGATCGTAAGTTGTTTTCTAAAATTAGATGTAATGAGGATTATATTCCTAGAAAGAATGTAATTATCAAATTATGTTTTTCCTTAAGATTAAACAAATCTGAATTTAACACTTTATTAAACTCAGCTGGTTATTCTTTAAGTACAAACAAATTTGACCTGATTATATGCTACTGCTTAGATAATAACATTTATGATTTAAATATCATAAACGATTATCTATTTACATACTGCAACGCTATTTTATAGCGTTATTTTTTGTCGCTTTTTGTGCGACCTTTTTTGTTTCTATTCGTTTTATAATTTAGTAAAGTTAAGGAGGAGATAGAAATGAAAATAAATTTATCTAGTTTGATGTGTTTAATTGATGAAAATGAAAAACAATACTCTTCTTTGTTTTTCGCATTAAAGAAACATGTGCTAAATACTTCTATTCAAGAGTTGAATGGTACTACAAACGTAGTTGAGGACAATAAAAAGGATTTTCAAGAAGAATTAGCTGAAGTTGAAAGATTATCTAAAGATATTGCTAAATTAAAAAGCATACTTTATGAAAAGAATAACTCTTTTAAACTTAGCGATGGTAGAACTATTCAATCTGCCATAGTTGAAAATAGCAACTTAAGGAAATTAAAAGATAATTTACAAACTTTGTTGAATTATCGAAATTTAAAACAGAGAGTTACTGAAGTAAATAACTCCTATTTTCAAATTCAAGAAATCAATTACAATCAAGAAGAAATCAAATCTCAAATTCAACGACTTGATTTAAAAATTCGTAACACTGATTTTGAGATTTCTAAGCTAAATAGTATTGAATTTGATATAGACTTATAGCCTACTGGGTCTTGTTAAGCTATTTTACAAGTTAAATTAAATATAAAGTTTTAAGCCCACACCTTTTTAAGATAACTATAATTTTATTAAATAGATACACTTACAGTTTTTAATTTATTTGATTTTATTATGTTATTTTAATTTATTATGGATAAGTAATCTATCTAATTTTTTATAAATTACAAATAGTTTTACAATTCTTTATGTGTAAACAGATAGGAAAAATGTTTAATAGTTACTTAAAAAGGTCTAAAGAGTCGTATTATCTTGTATCTGAAATTATAAGATAATATGATTCTTTAGTGTTTTTTAATAAAATTACTCCTTCACTATCCATTCTCCATTTTTCTTGCCATTTTTTCTTTCTATTAAGCCTTTTTCTTGCATTTCTGCCATATAAGTTTTTACAGTTCTTACAGATTTATTAATCTGTCTTGCTATTTCTTCTTGAGTTGTTGTTGGATTTATTTTTAATATATTTATAATTGCTTGCTCTTCTAACGTGTAATTATTACACTTTAAATTGTCATTTTCTGCTCTTTGAATATTATCTATATGTGTGTATCTATTCTTTAATTCATTGTTAGCATTTGTTAGCAAGTTATAAAAGAATTTTTCTAAAAATGATATATCTTCAAATACATTTTTTTCAAAATTTTTGTAATTTGCTCTTACTAATGAATTTCTAAAATACCATGAATTTTCAGCAAATACTTCATCATTAATATTAAATCCAAAAGTTCTTAAATATTTTATTAAAAATACTGCTGTTGTTCTTGTATTACCTTCGCAAAATGGATGTACTTGCCAAATATTTGATGTAAATTTGCATAGATGTTTTATAGATTCGTCTAAGCTTAATCCCTTATATAAAAAATTTCTTTCTTGTTCAAAATCATATTCTAATGTTTCTTTTATTGTATCAAATGGTGCATATATTACTGTATCTCCATTTAATACCCATTCTTTTTTAGTAAAGTTATAATCTCTATATACTCCTGCTCCATCAAATATATCTTTAAATAATCTTTTATGAATATTTAATAATTCTGTTGGTGAAAAATTAAATGCCTTTTCACTCAATATCTCTGTTATTCTTACTGCTACCTTATCAGCTTCTTCATTTTCTTTTTCAAAATTTTTTCTACTACCTTGAACTTCATAATATTCATCTATTCTTATTTTTACTTCTTCTATATCTATTGTTCCTTCAATATGTTCTTTCGCAGTTTCTATTAAATATTTCGAAGGTTTTAATCCGTCTATATCTTGCAAACCTATAGCCGTTTCCCATGTTTTAGTCTTTTCTACTCGATTTGGTTCGCCTTGTTTAATATATTCTGATAATTCTAAATTCCAGTCATTTTTCTTATCCATTAGAATACCTCCTACATATATATTATACCAATTATAGGATGTAATATCAATATTTAAAGTGCAATTTTTGCACTTTAAAATGTAAAAATTGCACTTTGTAATGATTTTATGCGATATTTGATTTATATTATAATCTAATTTTTGGTTATACCAATAAAATAAGTGGGAATATAACTTTTATAGTTTTTTCCCACTTTATTTTTATTCCTCTATGTACCTATTATCTCTTATTCTAAATGCTTTCATTGTACCCTCTAATATATCTGTAACTCTTTTATTTATTTTTGGATTTTCCAATGAACCACTTTCGTATATAACTGTATTTTTTTTATTTTTTTGTATCTCACAGTATATTACTTGTTCGGCATCACAGACAACAGCCAAATTAGGGTTATGTGTTACTATTATTATTTGTCTTCTTTTCCTAGCTTCTGCAATGCATGGAACTAGTACTCTTGTTATTGTGTCATTATCTAAGTTTTCCTCAGGTTGATCTATAATTAAAGGGCAATCACCTTTATCTATTAACAAATAAAATACTAATAGTAATAATCCTTTTTCCCCTGGTGATAAAGATTCTAAAGTTTTATCCCCTAGCCTTAGCTCATATTGAACATTTAAATATTCTAAAGAATAAATATAATCTAGTAATTCATTTAATTTGCTTTTATCCCTTAATTGGCTTAATATATCCATTTTATCTTTTTTTGTATTACTCTCATTAAATTGTAATGAATGTAATACTTTCTTAGTAAATTCTATAACTGAGTCTAGTGTATCAAAACTAGTTTCTTCTATTATTTCATTAATTCTCGAATCATCTCTAAAATACGTTCCTGTTTTTCCCATATCTATATATTTTACAAACTCTTCCTTAAATTTTGTTGCTGAAATTGTGACATTGAATCGTAAATTAACATTATTATTTACAATTTTATTATTATCAATAAAATCTTGAACAGGCTTATAGTATTTTTCTAATATTTCTATTTCTTCTTTAACTTTATTATATATTTCTATAAATATATTATTTCTCTCTTCTTCTAATTGTGTAATTTCTTCTATATAATCTTTTTCAATTTTACTTATTTCATTTTCGTAGTATTTAATTGTATCAACTTTATTTATATCACCATTAATACTGGCTATTTTTTCACTCCAATCCTTTAATTCTAATTCATATTTCTTATATTTTTTATTAGGTTCATCTAACTTATTAGACAATTCTTCAATATTACTATCAATCTTTTTTATTTTATTTGTTATTGAATCTTCTTCGTTTATGTCTATTCTTTTTGCTATATCATTTTGTTCTTTGACAGCATTCTTAAGTTCTTTATCTAATACATCAATATTTATTTTTACATCAATGATATCATTGATTTTTATATTTAAATTATTATCTATTACATTTCTTTCTAACATACTTTTATAATTGTTTAATTCAGAAATAATGCTATTAGTTTCTTCAATCATATATTGTAAATTTTGAATAAAAATTTTAAGTTTAGCCGATTTATTAGTTAATTTGTTTTTTTCTTCATTTAATCTAGTCTTTTCTGTATTTAAAGTATCTATTTGTTTCAGAATACCATTTTGAAAATTTTTTAATTCATCATTATTTTCTGGCTTTTCCACTTTTTCTGGTTGTTCTTTTGTTAATGATTGCAGTTCTTTTCTTCTTATTTCAAGTTTATCATTTACTTCTCTTTTATATTCTTCAGAAGTTTTTATAATATTTTCCTTTATTCTACTATTTATTTCTTTTAATTTTTCTATTAATTTATATTTTTCATTTTTCTTATTTGCAGTTGTATTTTTGATTAGTTCGCTTATATTTATATATCCTAACTTATCTTCTTCTGGAATATGTGAAAAAATAACCTTACCCAACTCGTCACTAAATTTGGTACTATTGCCACTTGCAATTTCATTGCATACTTCTTCTAAATAACTCTGAGGAATATATTTTACCATTTCAACATTTTCCTCATTTATCTCATCTCCTAAATTTTTAGTATTTACTATACTATCCTCTTCCCATGTTAATTCACTCATAAAGTTATTAGCAATATTAGACCTTTTATTTCTAAATTTTTCTTGATTTAAAAATGAAAACTTTGCTTTATGATTAGCAGTATATGATATTATATCTGCTAATGCACTTTTACCATTTCCTTTATTTCCAATAATAGCTATTAAATCTTTATTAAATATTAGCTCATTATCAAACCATATATCCTTTGAATCTTTTTTTATTTTTTTTATAGACAAAGATTTTATATATTTTGTCTTATTATAATTAACTATTTTTTCTTTTTCTGGAATATCACCTATAAATATTCTATTGTCTGGATCATTAATAGCATATCTTAACCCTTCAAATGTTGTATCAGCCTTAATCCACATTTTTTCTTTTCTTATATAATTTCTTGAATCATGATTATCAGAACATAATATCATTGCTTTTTTTTCAATTTCTTTAAAGACTATGTTTTCATAGGTTTCAAAATCTTTTTTCTTTCCCATTTCAAATATATCAATATTATCAGCAATTTCTTTTTTTATTGCTTGGTTTACTTCAAGAGAGTTAGTTATTTCTTTTTCTAATCCATTTGATTTTCCACCTGCATGAATAGTAATAATTCCATTTCTTTCCTTTGTAAATCTTATTACCTGTTCAAAGTCCCAATAGTAGTTTTCATCTTTGTCACCTTTTCTATTCTTCCTAATCATTTCTGCTGAAAAATCTTCTTCTAGATCCTTTAAGTTAATTTTATCATCAAAAATAGCAATAATATGTAGATTATCTGAACCTTTATCAATTCTTAATTCCACGCCTGGAAAGAAAGTTATCTCTGGGGCAATTCTTCTTAAATTTTCAATTCTTTCTCTATCAATAATAAAGTGATCTGTTATTGCGACTGCTGCTATTTTTTGTTTTCTTAACTCCTCGCACAGCTTTTCGTCTGAATCACTTGCCTTATATTTATAATCAAATGAAGTTGCAGTATGTAAATGCAAATCCCATTGTCTCCATTCAGACCCTCTTTCAAAATTTTCCATATTCTTTCATCCTCCATTCTCTATATTATTATATAAATCTTAAATAATTTGTCGAAACTTGTCTTTTATTAGCAAAAAAGCAAAATAATCCTGTAACTATAATTACTCTCATACTTTGCTTTTCTTTCGTAAAAATTATTCTAAATACTCCTTCAATCCATCAACTATTTTATATACTTTAGTCATTGGATTTCTTTGTGATGCTTGTCCTTCCTTATTTAATGCTTCCATACTTTCACAGTTCTTTATTGCAATATTTAGTTTTCCTTCATTAGTAACTTTATTAAATATATCTGCATTATTTTTTGAATACTCACCTAACCCATTTTTCTTAAACTCAGCACTTAATTCTTGTAACACATCATCTTTTGAAACATATTTATTTACTTTCTTAAAGTGTGATAATAGCCAAAGTTCAAAATTAGGATTTGACCAAGCAACATTATAATCACAATTTTTTATTGCTGAATCAAATTGTTCATCATTATAATCGTCTTTATCAAATACAACCCAAACTTGTCCATATATTTTATGAGAATAATTTATTATCC
Organism: uncultured Clostridia bacterium; assembly: GCA_947385375.1. Lineage (GTDB taxonomy): Bacteria > Bacillota > Clostridia > TANB77 > CAG-508 > Scatovivens. The sequence goes on along the minus strand of CANDKR010000009.1, from coordinate 12,801 downwards.
TTTGAGTGTACTTTACTAAAGATGTGGTATTCATACCTGTCCCTTTTACATCAATATTAGGTATTAACACCTCAACTTTGTTACCATACTTTTTATTTATTTCTTGTTTTAACCCATTAAAATAATTTGGCTCTGTTTGTTTTCCTTCACATACAATCAAATAATTTGCTGGTGCAACTTGCAAAAAATTTGATCTTCTTTTATTCCCTTTTGATTCTTTACTTTTCATTATACTATATCAAAGTCCTCTAATACTGGAATAGCACCATATCTTCCAGATAAATAGTCTTTGTTGTAAGTTGCATCATTTCTTACCTTTGTATCATTTATTTTATAATCAGACAATGAATAGATTGTAGAAATTCCATCTTTATCTTTTTCAGCAAACCATATCTCATCTCTTCTAAAAGTATCTTTATTTAAATTAACAGTGTCATGTGTTGAATATATTAGCTGACCATTCCCAATATTAGTTTCAGGGTTATGGAATAAATTTATAATATATCTTGTTAATAATGGATGTAGCTTGGCATCTAATTCATCAACAAACAAAACCATACCTAATTTTAATGCATCCATAAAAAAATCAAATAAGTGAAACATCTTTCTAGTTCCGTTTGATTCAAGTTCTAATGGCAATGCTTTAATAATTCGGTTTTCCCCCTTATGAATTAACTCTATTTTTATAATTCCATTATTGTTTTTTACTGCTTCTACTGAATCTGGAGTAACTTTTATTCCTTCAATGCCAGCATCAAAAGTTTTTATAAATCTTATTAATTCGTTTTTATATTTTTCATCACTTAATATTTTTAATGATATTCTATTATTTATATTATTTTCAAATAAAGGATTACCTAAATCTAAGTAATTAGCATTTATAAACCATTCTACTACATTATTAAGATCTTTATTGTTACTATCTATTTTACTATAAATATTTAAAAATAATGTTCTTTCATCTATATTAGAAAATTCCTGCTTTTTGTTTTCATCTTTTAATATTACATTGTTACTATCTCTTTCAAATATTGTATAAAATTTATTTATTCTTTTTTCAAACAACCACTCTGAAATAATATTATCTTTTAATACCTCAAAACCATATTTATATACTTTTCCGTTTTTAGCTAGTATTTCTACTTCTAAGCTAATTGGCTCATTATTTATCATATAACTGAAAACATTTTCTTCCACTGGAGAATTCTTTCTTGAATCATCTGTTATTAGAACTCTATTTTTCATATATCCAAATGCTTGTAATACATTTGTTTTACCACTAGCATTTGCTCCATATATAGCAGATACTTTTAGGTATTCGCCACTTTCTGTTTTAGCAATATTATATTCATGTTCTTTTAGCGATGTAGCTTCCATATCTAAACAATTTTCATTTTTAAAAGATTTGAAATTTTTAAAACTAAATCTTATTAACATTTTTGAATTCCTCCTTTACTTTATATATTATATGCTAAAAATAAAAAAATATCAATATTTTTGAGATTTTTTCTCAAATTTTATTGACATTTTTATTAATTACATTCATTCTTCTGTATCTTCCTTTTAATATATGTCTCGATTTTTTCAATTTCTTCTCTATCAAAAGTTATTATATATTCTTGACCTATATATGCGCCATTATTATCTTGCAGATGTATGTGTAATTCCATATAGATGTCTTGTATTTCATGTCCCTTTTTTATATATGTAAATTTTCCTGTCTTCCATAAATTTAATTTTGGATATAATTTAAATGTCAAATCAGGTTCATAAAATTCTATTTCTTCTTTTTTATTTATTTTTCCCTCTAGAAGTCTTTCTAACATACTTAATAATCTTTCTAATTCTGCTGATGTCATTAGCTCACTATTTTTATAATAATTAAAATATCGATTTTTAATAATAAGTTTTATTTTTGTCCAGTTATCATCATTATCTTTTCCTTGTAAATAATTTGAAACTCCAAATTTAAAATATGTGTTTTCAATATTTATATTTAATGTATCTTCATCTTCAAATTCTTCATCATATTCATTTTCTTCATCATAAAAATCTAAATCATCTAGTTCAAAATCATCATCAACTTTTTTTATTATACTCTTTGTCATGTCCACTGGATATGGAGCATTAAGTTCATTATAAAAACCTACATTTTCTACTGTAGCAACTGCTAAATTTCCCATTCTATCAACTAATACTCTATCTCCTACTTTAATTTCTAAATCATTTGAAATATAGTTATAATCCTTACAGTATCCATCACAATCATCATATTTTACGAATAAAAAGTAATACATTTTATCATTATCTTGCTTATTGCTCTGTAAAAATGAAGGAATTTCTAAATTTTCTAATTTGTTTTCTTCTTTTCTGAGTTCAAACTTATTTGTTAATTTTCCACCCCATCTTGGATTAGAATATAAAATAGTCTCTACTTTTTCAACTTCATCAATTTTTATCTCTTTAAATGTCTGATTAAATTTTTCATCATCATTTCCAATTAATTTTCCTGTCTTTTCATCTAAATTATCCCATGTCCACAAATATATGTAATCATGAATATTTCTATCAGAAATTTCTCCAGAATCAGCATATCCAACTTGTCCTTTTCCATCTTTCATATAGCATTTTGTCATCATTCCATTTATATGGGATAAATTTTCTTTTGTTAAAAATTCTTCTTTTTTTATATTTCCTTTTAAGTCGTAAAATATTATCTTTTTCGTTTTTTCTTCACTACTTGTATTACAATGCATTTGATTATAGTATTCCTCTGATGGATATTTATTAAAATATCGTTCAATTAGATTACTGCTTTCCCAAATTCTCCAATCACTTCTATTTTTTAAATCATAATGCCATATTTCATCATCTGGATATTCTATTGCTTCTATATAATCTTCATTTTCATTTATCCATTCATTATATTCTGTATTTTCAATATATAAAGTATTTTCTTGTACCTTTTTTCCATTCCAGAAAAATTCTGAAAGATATATCTTATTTTCTTCACAAGAATACCATATCAAATTTTCTTTAAACATTTCAACGGCTCTTACAATTGCACAAATCGGATATAAGTATCTTGTTAAAAATTTTATTTCTATTAATCCTTCTTCGTTTTTCTCATATGAAAAACCATAACCATAATAAATATATTCTCCATATTTCTCAGCATATTCATTTAAAGTATTTACTCCAAAAAGTTTATTGAATGATATATATGGCTCTTCTAATTTTTCATTTTCATCTATTGGACAATAATCTATAAAATATTTATTTAATATTTCTTCTATACATATAATTTTATTTACAACATAGTTTGCCATATAATCACCTCTCATCTATATTATTATCAAATCCTAACTAAAAAAATTGTCTTTAGGATATTCCGTTCCAAATTTACTTGGTGTAAAATATTTAACTTCTCCATTGTCATTAACAGAAAAAATATGCAAACATAATACCTCAGCTACTTCCTTTGGTATTCTCCTTAAAGCTACTTGAGCTGATTCCCAATATAATCCCAAACCATATTTATAAGCATGATTTATTCCTGATATTCTGCCATCTTCTTTAGAAAGTGAATATCTTTTTACATCCATTCTTGTTATTATTTGCCCTAATGCATTAAGCCATCCTTCTCTATTAATTGATCTTGCAGACTTAGCATAAGATTTACCTTTACATTCAATATAAAAATATTCACTATTTCTTTTTCCACCAACTAGTTTAATGTCAACTCCATGCTTATGCAAATCACTTTTTTCTACTTTTTCTTCATGCCAATTACCATTTTGTTTGTTTATCATAAATTCAATAATTTGATTTACAACAAATTGCTCAGTAATTTTTTCGTTCAAATTTACCTCCTAAAAATTATGCAAACATTTCAGCATTTCTATTTATTTCTTCTATGTCTTCTCTTATTTGTTTAAATGTTCCTACATTATCTTCAAAAACTTCTGAAACAGCTCCTAATGAGCTAAATGGATCTTCTGTTAATACTTGTAAACTTATTGTTCCATTTTTTATTACATAGTCTATTAACATTTTTACAAATTGTATTTGCTTACTATTTAATCTATTATCATTTATATATTTTGAGAATATTGCATTTGCTGTTTCGCTATCTAATCCTACAATATTTCTTACAACTTGAATTACATTTTTATTTCCAAAAGTTTCAACAAATTCGCTATTGTTACCTAATTCTTCAAACATAATTCTTTCAAGGTCTTTTTTCTCTTCATCATTTAATTTTTGGTTATGTTTTATTTTATAAATAATTAAATTATCTAAATTACCATTCAAGAACTTTGTAACTTTTCTTTTATAATTTGAGTAATCTCCTGTTGGTGTTAATATATATGGTTCTGATTCTTCTTCAATAGTTAGTGTATCTTCTATATCAATACTCCAAATTTTTCTAGGTGGATTATCTATAAATTTTATTAATTCCCTTAATTCCTTTCGTGCCTTTTCTATTTCAAAAAAGTCAGCTTTCTGCCAATATTCCATATCAGATGCAAACATTATCAATTCTTTTTTCTCATTAACCTGTGGAATTGTCCCTAACTTTTTTAAATTCTCTACTAATTCACAAAGTAATGTTGTTTGCCTATTTATATTTTTATATTTTATTCTACCTACTTGAACTCCATATACTAAATTATCAAATCTTTTTGCATATTCATCGGTATCTTCGCTTATAAATATATTTATTAAATTTTCTCTAATTTCGTTATATGAGATATTATCAATATGTTGCCATTTATCTTTATTAGAATACTTTTCAATAAATACCATTTTATTTCTAACAATAAAACTTTCTTTATTTAGACCATTTATTCTTTCTATAAATTGATTTACTAATTCTTCTCTATAATTCTTATAAGAGTCTTGAGATTGATAATCCATATTTTCAAGTTCTACAATTAAATCTAATTTTAAGCTATAGATTTTTTCTGTTAATGATTGTGTAGATAATCCTTCAATTCCTCTTTCATTTTCTTCAAAAAATTCAAAATTTCTACAGCAATCAAATATATAGAATTGTTGTTTATCTATCCCCTCACCAAATAAATCTTCACAAAGTCTTGTTCCTCTTCCTATCATTTGCCAAAACTTAATTTTAGATTTTACAGGTTTAAAAAATACTAAATTTAACACTTCAGGGACATCAATACCTGTATCTAACATATCTACTGAAACAGCAATTTGTGGTAGTTTTTGTGGAACTTCAAATGTTTCTATTACTGTACTTGCGAAATTTACTTGGTTATCTATAACCCTTGCAAATTCTCCGTTGTACTTAGGATATAATAAATTAAATACTTTTACAATTTCTTCTGCATGTCTATGATTTCTAGCAAATATAATTGTTTTGCCTAATTTATCGCCGCCTTCTACTTTTAATCCTTTTTTCATCAAAGTCTCTAATACTAACTTAATTGTATCTCTATTAAATAACCACGAATTTATCGCTGTAGAGCTTATCTCATCAGGTATAATTTCTCCTTCTTCAAATAAGTTCTCATATTCTTCTTTATCTTCTTCTTTTAAATCATTATACTTAATTCCTCTATCTAAAAATTCTGTATTTGTTTTGATAGTATGATAATTTACTAAATATCCTTGCTTTACTGCTTCATCATACTCGTAAACAAATGTAGGAACATTATTCTCTAATTCAAAAAATTTATATGTATTTTTATCTACATCGCTTCGTGGAGTAGCTGTTAAGCCTACTAACAATCCATCAAAATAATCAAATATAGCTTGATATTTCTTATATATACTTCTATGTGCCTCATCAATTATAATTAAATCAAAATGTCCTGCTGTAAACAATTTGTTGCCATTTTTAGACTTAACTGTATCTATACAATTTATCATTGTTTGATATGTAGAAAATACTATTCTACTATCTTCTGGATCTCCATCTTTTGAAGATAATAAATTACAACAAGACATATCAGGAAGTAACTTTTTAAAGTTCTTTTCTGCTTGTTTTACTAATTCTGTTCTATCCGCTAAAAATAGCACATTTTGTACCCAATTTTTGCTTGTTAAAACATCAACAATAGATATTGCAGTTCTTGTTTTTCCTGTTCCTGTAGCCATAACTAATAATGCTTTTCTATGTTTTTCTTCAAAAGCTTCACAAACATTTTTTATTGCCTCTAATTGATAAGGTCTATTTGTTATTTTATCATCTATGAATATATGTTCTAAGTTTTCTTTACATTTTCTTCTATTTATCAACAGTTGTAACTCATTTTGTGTATAAAATCCTGCTACTTTTCTTTCTGGATAATCTACATCATCCCACATATAAATTTCTTTACCATTTGTATAATATATAACAGGTCTTTGTGCATATTCTCTTTCTATACAATCAGCATATAGCTTAGCTTGTTGTTGTCCATATTTAGCATCCTTACTTGTTCTTTTTGCCTCAACTACAGCTAAAGGTTTTCCATTTTCTCCAAATAACACATAATCAACATATCCTTTATCTTGTGTTGGAGTCATATTACTAACTTCTAGCTCTTCGACAATATTTTTACCAAATTCCCATCCTGCAATTTCTAAGTCTAAATCAATGAATCTTTTTCTAGTTTCAAATTCACTAATATCATCAACCTTGAAATTATAAGACTCTTTCTTACTTGTTCTTTCATTCGTAAGTTTCTTCCTTAATTCTTCGTTTTCTCTTAATGTTTTTTCAAGTTCTATATCTTTCTCATATAGCTTAGACTCTAATTCTTCTCTTTCTTCTTTCTTCAAGTTATCACTACTTAAACTTGGTAAGATAGATTCGTTAAATGTAACTTCTTCATACTCAGAATTATAACAATATGAAATCCAGTTCATAAAATCAAATAAGTACTTCAAACATATAACAGCTTCATCTCTAGTAACTTTTTTATTGCTATGTACTGAAAAATTACCTAATTTAATAATATACGTTATCTCTTTAAAAATGTTCTCATCTATCATATTTTTAAAGTTAATATCATACACTAAGGAAGATAAATTATTTTGATATGGCATTTTTAAATCTTGATCATTAGCATATAACCATTTAACAGCTAGTTCTAATGCTCTCCTACACATAATCGCACAAGACACATTCGTTACAGCTATGCTATTTTCAGCCTCTACTGATGCCTCAGCAAATGTCTTAAATATTTCATTTTTTAATATAAAATCAAAATTTGACATATTATCTCCCCCATTTATAAAATACGTTCTTTTGTATTTTTTCTATTTCTTTTTCCGCTTTAATCACACTTTCAAATTTCTGTTTATCGATTTGTTTGACTATGTCTGCAAATTGATTTTGTAAGTCTATTGGTGGTAATGGAAAATCAAATCCACTTAATTGTTCCTTATTAACCTTAGGTATATTAGTTCTTGAACTATAACTCAAAATATAATTCAAAAAATAATCTGATCTTAACACAAACACTAAATATTCCTTCTTGCATTTTTCATTAGTTAATATCGGATAAGAATCTGCTGAACATAATCCTTTAAAATCAGGTGTAGCAACTTTATTGAGATTTGGTCTTATCTTACTATAAATAATGTGTCTTTCATCAAATATGTATTTTCCACTTGTTAAATTAGATTTTGCTACACTAATATAATTGATTAACTTGCCTGTATTCTTTTCTATATTTTCTATTCCTATATGTGGTAATTCTGCATACTTTTCAAAATCCTTAGTCATATTTGTATCTATACTTGCAACTTCTAAAATATTTACAATCTTCCATTTTTTATTATTGATTTCTAAATCACCAAACATCTCGACAAACTGAGATTTTATAATATTGTCTAATTCAATAAGTTGTTTTTTTCTTATATTTATTATTTCTTCTACTTGGCTAATCTCTTTTATTATCTTTCCTTGCTCATTTGTATTATATATAGGCATTAAAGCATCATTTATATTAGATAACTTTATGTATTTTATTACCCCACCTATAGCCTGATTTCTCAATTTCTCAACATATTTTTGCATAAAATAATATAGATATTTAGTACAAATGACATTGTTCTTACACTCTAATATATATGTTCTTTGATATGCATCAAATTTTCCTTTATAATATTTTACATTCAAGTCTCCATTTCCTGCAAGTAAAACACATTCGCAATCATAAGAATATGTATCTATTTTTAAAGTATCTTTTGAACAAGTAAAAAAGGGATATTTTCCATTTTTTGAATTAGCATTTGCATCTAATTTTCCTGTTTTAATATCAATAAGTTCTTTTAGTTTTCTATATTCCAATGTAAGCCACCTCGCATTCGTTAGAAGTAGCATACTCGACAAACTGAGATTTGAAATTTAGCAAATAAACCTTTTATGTGAGTTTCTTACATTATTTTGATTAACCATCGCATATTGTAACGTTGTATCAATCTTCCTATGTCCTAATAATACTTGTACTTGTTCTATTGGCATTCCTTTATCTATTGCCTTTGTTGCCATTGTTCTTCTAAATTTATGTGGATGAACTTTCCTAATATTAGTTTTTCTTCCTAGTTCCCTTAATCTTATTTCTACCCCACTTATCTTCAGTCTATCATAAGGTTTTAACAAACTAACAAATAAAGCTGAATTATTGTCTGTTCTTGTATTTAAGTAATTTTGTAAGTGAATTTTAGTTCTTGCATCGAAGTAAACTTCTCTTTCTTTTCCGCCTTTTCCTAATACTACACAAGATCTTTCTTGCATATTAACATCAACTTTATCAAGTTTTACAAGTTCTCCAACTCTAACTCCTGTAGAAGAAAGAAAATCAATCATTGCTAAATCTCTTATTTCAGTACAAGCATCTCTCATTTCTTCTAATTCTTCATCTGTATATGTTTCCTTTACTGTTTGATTTGCTTTTACTTTATGAATTCTTCTTACAGGACTCTTTACTATGTAATCTTCATCTTCTAACCAAGCGAAATAGCTTGATAAAATTCTTCTTACATTATCTATTGTTACTTTGCTACAATTATTTTTAGCTTGATATTCAGATAAATAATTTCTTAAATCTTCTGTTTCAATGCAATTAACTTTTTTATTTATCTTTTCAATCATATTATTTATTGTAGTTTCATAATAGTTAAGTGTTCTTTCTGAACATCCTTCTATTCTTTTTGCAGAAATAAATAATTGTGCATAATCTGTTGTATCTTCAATTAGTTCATCTTTCATATTTGTAACTTCAATATTAAAGAATGTATATAACAATACTTCTCTCAATTTTTCCTTTTGTTCATTGTTTAAAATACTTGCCATCTTTTGTTCAATTTCTTTAATTACTTTTTCTTTCATTATAATACACTCCCCCTAAGTATATTATAACATCTTTCTATTCAAAGTATTTTTCCATCAAACTTTCGTATAATTCCTGCATTTCTTTTAAACTATTTTCGATTTCAAATTTCTGTTTATCGATTTGTTTGACTATGTCTGCAAATTGATTTTGTAGCTCTATTGGTGGTAAAATTATTTCTATATTCATTAAGTTTTCTTTTGATATATTAGACATAGATTTTGCACTTCCATTTGATATTGACTTTATCTTATTTCTAAAAAGCGGATGATTTATCATTTGCCACAAATAAATCTTATTACAACATTCTAATGTATTTATTCTAAATATTATATCTGGCAACATTAAGTTAGGTTTAGTTTCATAAACAAATGCACTCATTCCAACCAATTCAGGCGTATTTTTTCTAGTAAATAATAAATCCCCACTATGTACTTCATTTTTTGTAATAAACATTTTTCTATTAATTAATGCTTTATTTTCATATTGATTAAAATTCCCATAAGTTACGGCACTTAATTTTAGAATTGCGGGATAATCATTTTCTCTAGCGAAATTCTCACATATAAAACTTTTTCCATTTTCAATATTAAAAATACAATTTTTTAATTCTTCAACTTTGAATTTTTTTTCATTCTTGTTTGGATCACCAAACATCTCGACAAACTGAGATTTGATTAATTCATCAAGTATAACTAATTGTTCTTTTTTTCTTTCTATTACTTCACTTATTTTATTCAATTTACAAATGATACTTTTTTGCTCTTCAATATTAGGCAATTCTTTTATTTCAATTTTTTTCAAGCCATCATTATTTAATGCTTTTTGTGTAGCACCTTTGCAATATTTGTCTTTATCCCTATTGAATTTTGGAGAATTAAACAACCAATATAAATAGTCTGTCAAGACATTTTCACTAGGTCTTATTATGTAAAATCCTGTAGAATAGATATAATTAGCATTTTCTTCATCTATACTTATCACTTTTTTTGTATCTTTCATTTTTGCGAATAATACATCTCCCATTTGAGCATTTTGATTTGCTCTCGAAGGTTTATTATTATAATCAACTTCAGTATAACTAACAATTTTATTATCTATAATATCTCCTGTAGCTATGTATTTTTTTATACCTCCGTATTTTTTTACCGAATCACCTGATATATTACAAAAATTCAATATTTTTTCACTCATAAGATTTCCTCCAACTCTTTTAATTTTTGTTGGATTTCATCTTCCATCTCTATTACTCTTTTTAGAATAACTTTAGGATTTTCATATTCCTTTTTTTCTATAACTATTTCTTTATACTTGTTAATTGATAAGTCATAATCATTCTCTACTATTTCTTCTTTAGGAACAAAGAAAGATTTTTCTATTCTACTTCTCACTTGTTCTTCTTCTGAATCTCTATTATTAAATCTTTGTATAATGTCAGGGATATCATTTTCCTTTATTGGTTGTCTTTGATCATCTAAGCTAAATCCATCTGCTGTCATATCATAAAACCATACTTTATCAGTTCCACCTTGTCCTGTTTTTGTGAATATCATAATTGCTGTAGAAACTCCTGCATAAGGTTTAAATACTCCACTAGGCATTGAAATAATTGCCTCTAACTTATGATTTTCTATTATTTCTTTTCTTATAGCTTTATGCTGATTAGAACTTCCAAATAATACTCCATCAGGAACTATTGATGCTACTCTACCACCAGTTTTTAATATCTTTAAGAATAATGCTAAAAATAGTAATTCTGTTTTTTTAGATTTATTTGTTACTCCTAATAAATCTTTAGAGATTGTCTCTAAATCAACAGACCCTTTAAATGGTGGATTTGCTAAAACTAGTGTGAATTTATTCTTGTCTTCATTATCGTCACCAATAGTGTTTTTATATTCAATATTTGGATTTTCAATTCCATGTTGCATTAAATTCATAGCACTAATTCTTAACATTGTTGTATCAATATCAAATCCGTAAAACATTGTATTATTAAAATGCTCTTTTTCTTCTTTATCATTAAATATCTCTTTATGATTTTCTCTTAAATATTCTCCTGCCTCAACTAGGAACCCTGCACTACCACAAGCTGGATCAACAATAATATCCTGTGAAGTTGGCTTCATAAGTTCTACCATCATTCTTATAATGTGTCTTGGTGTTCTAAATTGTCCATTAGTTCCTGCTGTAGACAATTTTGAAAGTAAATATTCGTAAACATCTCCCTTAGTATCTCTGTCTCTCATTGGTAGTCCATCAATACCTGTAACTACTTTTTGTAACATTAATGGTGTAGGTACTAAAAATAATGCATCTTGCATATATTTTGCATAATTAGAATTTTTTGTATTTCCTAATTGTTTAATAAAAGGAAAAACATTTTCTTGCATATTTTTAAACATTTTTCCTGCCTCATAGTCCTTAAATACACTCCACCTACAATTTTGATGTTCACTATCAAATATTCTGTTACTTGTAATTCCTAAAAATACATCATCTTTTTCATTTCTAATTTCTATATCATCTAATCCTTTAATAAATAACAAATATGTAATTTGCTCTATAACAGATAAAGGATTTGTTATTCCACCAGTCCAAAAATATTCCCATATTCTATCTATTTTATTTCTTAAATCTGTATCCATTTTCGCCCCCTAATTGCTTATAAAAACTCTAGTATATTTTATATCATAAAACCATAAATTTCACAACATTATTCGACAATTTAATCCTATAATTATTTCTACTTTTTTCGACAAAAAATCTATTTCTCAAAATATATAAATTTCAAGAAATAGATTTAATTACTATCTTTCATACCTTCTATCTTTCTTCTTTTGTTTTTCCTTTCCCTTTGATTTTTCTTCAGTTTCTCTTATTTGCTCTTTCATACTAGGAACATTATCTGTAACTTCATCACACATTTTAATTTCCTTTTTTACTCTTTTTAGTTCAGTTGTAACTGCTATTATTTGCTTTGTGATTTCATCTTTTTCTATTTCATTATCTACTTTGCCTCTTTTATAATATAATCTATTTCTTGTATTTAAAATATCTTGTTTTTCTCTTAACTTCTTTGCTTTCAGTTCATCCACATTGTCTAGGGTTTCTAACTTGTATTTGCACAAGAATCTTATTCTTTCCGAATACCTATCCATCTTTTTTACTTCTTCTCTCATTTTTGGAGTCAGTTTATGCTGCACATTATTTCTTTTATGCAATCCCAATAAAAATCTATAGTAATAATATAAAGCAATTATTCCTTTAGGTTTATATGCCTTTCTAAAAATACTTTTCCTTCCATAGAACTTTAAAGTCGTTCTTTTATATGGAATTATTTTTTGTCTTGGAATAAAATCATTTGCCATTATTCTTTGTCTAATATTTTCTACTGAATATTCTTCTCCAAAAGCTCTTTCAACTCTGATATTTCTTTTATATGGTTCTC
>CANDKR010000008.1 GCA_947385375.1 uncultured Clostridia bacterium | reverse complement strand
TTACAGCCAACCTGGTTTCCAGCTACGTCAAATACGATTGCGTAAAATTCATATTTTGTGTTAGGTGTTAGGTCTGTAAATGTATGCAATTTTTCTACTGAAGTCGTTGTGCCTGCTACAGTTCCGTTCAATGTAGTATAAGTATCTGTAACATTTTTCCAACTAGCATCAGTTTCTTTCTTATAATACCATTCTATTTTTCCTAATCCTGATTTTGAATCTCTTACTGTTATTGTTGTAGTTATACTTGTTGGTGTCTTAGAAGACTCATCAAGTTCTGATATTATCATTGGTGCTTCTTTTTCAATATTTATTACATTTAATGACTTGGCTGTATTTACATTTACGCCGTCAGTGTAAATATAATTTATTGTACAATTTTCACTTACTGTAAATTGTGATGTATATTCTTCACTATTTAAAGTTGGTATACTACCATCTTTTGTGAATAATGTTTTTAGTCCATCTTCTCTTGGAAGTGTTACTTTAACTGTTCCATTAGTCCATCCTGGTGGAGAATAACTTGCTGACGCTACTTCTACCATTGTTCCTAGGCTAAAGCTTATTGGATTTTCTACAGTTGATATCATATTACCTGCTACATCATATACTTCTACATAAGCTTCATAAGTTCCACTTGGTAATCCTGAAACAGTTTTACTTGGTGCTTCCATTGTTCTTGGTCCGTTTGTTATACTATGCATTTCGGTATAATTTTCTGTTTGATTCATCCAGTTTGTAGCTGTAGTTTTCTTATAGTAGAACACTACTTTACTTAGTCCAGATGCTTTAGCTTCTGGTACATCTGTATCTTGTACCCCTACATGTAATGTAAATCCGCTAGTTGTTATATCTCTTTGTGCTAAAGGTATTATAATATCTGGTTTCTTAGTTTCTATATTTGTAACATTTAATGTTTTTGCTGTATTTATATTTATTCCATCTGTATAAACATAATTTATTGTGCAATTGCTACTTACTTTAAATGGTCCTTTGTATTCTTCGCTCTTAGAATTTGGTACACTACCATTTCTTGTAAATACTGTTTTCAATCCTGTTGGTGCTGTTGGAAGAGTTACTGTTACTTCTCCATTTGTCCAATATGTTGGAGTATAAATAGAATTGCCTACCTCTGTAATTTTTCCTAAATTAAAGCTTATTGGATTTTCTGCAGTTGATGTTACATTGCCTGCAACGTCATATACTTCAATATATGCTTCATAAGTTCCACTTGGCAATCCTGAAGCAGTTTTACTTGGTGATTCTATTGTTCTTGGTCCATTTGTAGTACTATGCATTGCTTTATACTCTTCTGTTTCTGTTACCCATTGCGCATCACCAGATTTTCTATAATAGAACACTACTTTGCATAAGCCAGATGCTTGCTCTACTGGTACATCTGTATCTCTTACACTTGCACTTAAAGTAAATCCATTAGTTGTTATATTACTTTCTCTTAATGCTAATGTAATATCTGGTTTTTTCTTTTCTATATTAGTTACATTTAATGTTTTTGCTGTATTTATGTTTAAACCATCTGTATAAACATAATTAATAGTACAATTACTACTTACTTTAAATGGTCCTTTATATTCTTCACTGTTTTTAGTTGGTACACTACCATCTCTTGTAAATACTGTCATTAAACCTTCTGGTGCTACTGGAAGTGTTACTGTTACTTCTTCATTTGTCCAATATGTTGGATTATAAGTAGCATTTCCTACCTCTTCTGTTATTCCTAAATTAAATTCTTCTACTCTACTTGTTGCTTTATTTCCTGCTACATCATAAACATCTACAAAAGCTTCATAAGTACCTGTTTTAAAGTCCCTAAAGTCTTTTGATTTTGTGACTTTTCCTCTTATACCAGCTTGTTCACTTGGTCTTGATTGATATATCTCTGATTCACTTATCCAAGTGCTTTCACCTTTCTGTCTATAATGCCATACCACTTCTGATATTCCAGAAGCATTTACTGATGGACTATCTTGTATTTCTACATTCAAAGTAAATGCTCTTACTTTTATATCACTTAGATATACAGAACCTAGTATTAAAGGTGCTTGTTTATCAATATTTGTAATTGATTTAGTAGCACATTTACTTATATTTATACCATCTGTGTATATATAATAAATATTTGTATTTTCTGTCACTACTATTGGAGTAGATGTATTATATTTATCACTTGAAATAGTTGGTGCTCTTCCACTAGTTGTATATCTTGTCTCCAAGTTTGGTACTGTTGGAAGATGTACTGTTACAGATTCATTAGTCCAAGTTTTTGGTGAATAAGAAGTCGTACCATCATTTACGTCAACTATATCATCTATTTTTCCTACTGTAATTTCTATAGGATCTGTTACTGTTATATTACCTGCCACATCATAGATACTAGCTTGTATCATATATGTACCACCAGGCAATTTGTCAAATTTATGTGTTTTAGAAACTAAACCAGTTTCTCCTGATGTACTAGCATGTATCTTATGATATACATCTGTAACACTCTTAGTCCAATTTGTATCTTTCTTTAGTTTATAATTCCAAACAATCTGTGATAAACCTGATTCGTTATCTTGTGTTTCTAATCCTACTGTAAATCCTCTTGTTGTAACATTACTTGATTTAAAGCTTTGTGCAACAAGTCTTGGCGCTGTTTTATCTATATTTATTATGCTATGTGTTGCATAAGTTTCAGACGCACCTATAGAATTTCTTAATCTTACATATATAGTTTTATTACTATCTACTGTAATTTTACCGTTATACTCTGTCCAATTAGTTGTATCTTCTGAATATTCGATATCCCAAAGTGGATGTTTTGGACAGCTTATTTCTAAGGTTACACTTGTATTTACCCAATAATTTGGAATAGTCTTAAACCTTACATCGCCTTCGTTTACTTCTGGAATCTTTGTATCTCCAGTATCATCATCTGCAAGTATTACTTTATCGCCAATAACTACATATTTATAGCCTTCCTTAGTAGTTATAATTAGAGTATCTCCGTTCTTTGTGTTATATTTCGAACCATCAAATTCTTCGTTTTTCTCTAATCTTGATTGTATGTTACTTAAATAATCAGATGAAGCCTCATCTGTTCCAGCTATTTTTTCTGCAGCAACTTCTACTACAATCATCTCTTTATATACAGATTTGTCATGCTCTTTCTTAGAATCCATTGTCTTTGTGATAACACCTTGATCTCCGAATAATAAGAAATAGAGTAGTACCTGCCAAAATAATCATAATAATTATTGTTACAACCAGGGCAATTAAACTAATACCTTTTTCTTTTTTAATAAAATCTTTCATTTATTGTACTCCTAATTGTTTTATTTTGCTGTTACTCTAAAATCATATGAGTTTGCATAATCTAATGTCATACTTGTCTCAAAAGTTGCAGTAGCACCTGCTTCCATTGGTGCAACAAGTCCTCCTACTGTCACTATATCCTGTCCTGCATCATCTATTAATGTAATATCTACTGCAAACATTTCTACAGCTGAACTTCCTGTATTTTTTACTGTTGCTGTAAGCACAGTTTCTCCGCTCTTTTGTGCAAGTCCAATATCACTAAATTCAACACCATTTACAACTTTATTAGATTTTAAAGCTTCACTTGTATTTACTTTAGTACCATCTTCTCCTACTTCGACATATTTTTCTACAGGTGCTTCTAAATTTTCTGTTCCCCCTATATCTCCTTGATTAGCAACATTGTTGCCATCTTGAGTATCTTTGTTTCTCATACCTGCAAATATAATAACAATTAGAGTTATTGTTATTAAAATTGCAATTAATAATTTTTCTTTCTTTTTCATTTGATTTCCTCCTACTTTTTTCGTACCTTGTACGTAATTATTTCTATTTAATTGTACCAATCTTGCAGAAGTAAGTCAATATTTTGTCGTAAATTAGTTCCGGTTCTTTATGGGTAATCTACATAATTTTTCCAAACAAAAAAAGGCTATATAAATAGCCTTTGCGGTCTCCCCTATCGTGTTTTTTATTTTTAACTTGTTCTTATCATTTTCATATCATTTTGGTAACAGTAGTAAAGCCTCCTCCTCCCCACTAACTATCACTTGAGTAAAAGCCTGTTAGTACAGGGCGTTCGTCGTTTATTGTATTTGGGTCGATACGTAAGTCGATAAAATCGTGAAGTGCGTTATTCAGTGTTTCTATACTATGAGCCCCTCCCCCTTTGCTTTTTATCTCCGTTTTTTCGTTTAATATGAACTCAAATTCGAAACTTTCATCATTTTCTAAATTCTCTGAATATATATCTTGCACAGATACTTTTATAATCGCTTTATTACTATTTATTATATCTATACTTTCTATGCTTGGTGATGCTACAATTCCCGATGCGTTTTGACCATTCAATGCTAAATTTTTAAAAATCTCTTGTTTTAATGCTTCTCCTGTTATATTACTAGCGATACCAAAAACATCCTGGTTATAATAGCTAAATGTGTCTATATAATACCCTTCTTTTATATCTTTAACTGCTACATCTTCATTTGTTCTCAAACTCACAAATTTATAATCATCTTTTATTTTTAGTGCATAATGCTTTGTTTTAAAGTCGTCATAAAAATATATTGTATTATCCTCTATTTTGGTTATAATTCCACTATACCAATGCTCTTTTAGTTTATCACTAATGTCAATTGGTCCTTCTGCACTTCCCGCTACAACAACATTCTCTGACGCATTTTCTAAATCAGAATATTTATACCATTCATTTGAGCTAGTATTAATTACAACATTCAAACTCTCTGGAACTTCTGGTTCAAAATTAATTATTTTATACACTACTGCAATTGCCATTATCACAACTAACAATACATACACATATTTTAAATACTTCATATTTTCTCCCTTATATTAAAAAGCAACTTACAAACTGCATAGTTCATAAGTTGTTATTTCTCTGGAGCTCTCAGCGAGAATCGAACTCGCGACCTCTTGCTTACCACGCAAGTGCTCTACCGACTGAGCTATGGGAGCATTTTCCATAGCTATATCAAAGTTTCATCACTACCTAAAAATTTAACTGCCTTTTTGCGAATCCTTTGAATTGCATTATCAACAGATTTTATTGGTGTTTCTAAATTTGACGCAATATCATTATAGCTCTCGCCTTGTATATATCTGTCTAATACTTGTTTTTCAAAAGAGCTTAAGCTCTCATCTATCTTATTCTCAACGAACTGTAAATATTCCTTTTTAGTAATCGTATCTAATGGATCTTCTGCTGTTTTGGTATCTAATATATCTAGCACTGTTGTATCATCACTCTCGTCATAAGCTGATAAGTTCAAAGAAAATGATGAATTAAGCGGAATGTTCTTTTGTCTATTTGAACTCTTTATCGCTGTAATCAATTGTCTTTCTATACATAAATTTGCAAAAGTCTTAAATGAATTTTGCTTTTCTGGATCAAAACTTTTTATCGCTTTATATAATCCAATTAATCCTTCTTGTGCCATATCTTCTTTTTCTGCACCTATTATATAAAACTTATTTGCTTTTAAGTTAACAATATCTTTATATCTTTCAAACAAACATGTTTGAGCAGACTTGTCCCCTTGTTTAATTTTCTCTACAAGAACTTCGTCTGTTTCTTTTTCATATTTATTTGCAAATGAATATAATTCATTCTTTGGCATAAAGCGTACCTCCTGCTGAATATATGCTTATTATATTGAGAAAAATCACCTATGTCAAGAGGTTTAAAGAAAAATTAAAAAAAGAAGGCTATTTTCTAGCCTTCTTTCTAAATTATTAAATTATTTTGCATAATCGATAACACGAGATTCTCTAATAACGTTTACTTTAATTTGTCCTGGATATTCCATTTCATTTTCAACGCGTTTAGCAACTTCTCTTGCCATAATTACCATATCGTTATCTGATACTTTGTCAGGTTTAACAATTAATCTAACTTCACGACCAGCTTGTATAGCAAAAGATTTTTCAACTCCTTCAAATGAGTCTGCAATCTCTTCTAACTTCTCTAATCTCTTAACGTAAGCCTCTAAAGTTTCACGTCTTGCTCCAGGTCTTGAAGCTGAGATAGCGTCTGCTGCTTGTATAAGTACTGCTTCTAATGATTGTGGCTCAACATCTCCATGATGTGCTTCGACAGCGTTTATAACTAAATCGCTCTCTTTGTATTTTTTAAGTACATCAACACCAATTTCAACGTGAGTTCCTTCCATATCGTGGTCTAAAGCTTTTCCAATATCATGTAATAAACCAGCTCTTCTTGCAATCTTTGGATTTAATCCAAGTTCATCAGCCATAATTCTAGCTAAGTTTGCAACTTCAACAGAGTGATTTAACACGTTTTGTCCATAACTTGTTCTATATTTTAATTTACCTAATAACTTAATTAAATCTGGATGTAAGTTATTAACTCCTGCTTCTAATACTGCTCTTTCACCTTCTGACTTAATTTCAGCTTCAATCTCTTCTTTAGCCTTTTCAACCATTTCTTCGATTTTAGCTGGGTGAATTCTTCCATCATCAATAAGTTTTTCCAAAGTACGTTTTGCAACTTCTCTTCTTAGTGGGTCAAATCCTGATATAATAACTGCCTCAGGTGTATCATCAATAATTAAATCAATACCTGTAAGAGTTTCTAAGGCTTTAATATTTCTACCTTCTCTACCAATTATTCTACCTTTCATTTCATCACTTGGAAGTGAAACTACTGATACTGTTGTTTCAGAAGTATGGTCTGCTGCACATTTTTGAATAGCGAAACTAACAATTTCTCTAGCATTTTTCAAAGAATCTTCTTTTGCTTTTGCTTCTAAATCTTTGATTAACGCTACCTTCTCTGCTGTAATTTCTTTGTCTAGTTCACTTAATAATTGTGCTTTAGCTTGCTCTTCTGATAAACCAGAAATACGTTGCAATTCTTCAAGTTCTTTAGCAATTGCTTGCTCAAGTTCTTGTCTTTTTTCTTCGTTTTCTGCAAATTTCTTTTCAAGTTCTTTTTCTTTGCCTTCAAAAATAAGAGTTCTTTTTTCTAAATTCTCCTCTTTTTGAATCAATCTTTTTTCTTGTACTTGAATGTCGCCTCTTCTTTCTTTAATCTCTTTGTCTAATTCATTTCTAACTTGAAGAGCTTCCTCTTTTGCTTTGATAAGCTCCTCTTTTTTTGCATTTTCAGCTTCTAATCTACCATTTTCGATAATTCTGTTTGCTTCTCTTTCTGCACTTTGAATTTGTGATTCTGCGATTTTCTTTCTAATAAATACACCAACTGGTATGAAAATCACAGCTGAGATAAGAACAGTGGCAACAATAATTAAAACGTTTTGCATAATTATTTACCCTCTTTCCTATTAAATTTTCAATGTACAAATAAATTATCCTTATAAGCTTTTCCTATTTATATAATTTATATTGTATTTTTTCCTATGTTACTATTTTATATGTATTTATGTCACCTGTCAAGTCCTAAATAGCAAAAAAGCAAATTTGGAACTACCAAACTTGCTTTTTAAGCGTTTTTATGCTCTTGGGTGAGCTTTATTATATATATCTTTTAAATTCTCTTTTTGGAATTGCATATATACTTGTGTTGAAGATAAATCAGAATGTCCTAGCATTGATTGAACTGCTTTTATCTCTGCTCCATTTTGTAATAGATGTGTTGCAAATGAGTGTCTTAAAACGTGTGGAGTAATGTCTTTTGATATATGTGCTTGTTCTTTATAAAACTTAACTATCTTCCAGAAACCTTGTCTTGTTAATCTCTTACCATTTACATTAACAAATAATGCTTCTGTGCTTTCGTCTTTTATAAGTATTGGTCTAGACTTTTCTATATATTCTGTTAAAGCCTTCATTGAAATAGTACCAAGTGGTATATTTCTCTTTTTGAAACCACTGTTGCAAACTACAATTGACTCTTTCATATTTACATCAGATATATTTAAAGAAATAATCTCTGTAACTCTCATACCTGTTGCATAAGCAAACTCAAGCATTGCTTTATCTCTAATACCTTTTAAATCAACATTACTTGGTTGTTCTAGTAAAAGCTCAACTTCTTTAGCTGTCAATATATTAGGTTTTTTCTTTTCAACCTTTGGTGACTGAACATTTGATGTTGGGTCTTTTTTTATCTTTTTAATTCTAACTAGATATTGGTAAAAAGATCTTATTGTTGCTAAATTTCTTGAAATTGTAGATGTTTTCTTATTAAGGCTTTTTAAGTGTTCAAAATATTTATCTATATCTTCACTATCAACTTTTAAATAATTAATTTTATTTTCCTGTATGTATTCTTGATATTGTGTTATATCTCTTTTGTATGATTGTAAAGTATTGTTAGACAACTTTTTATCGTTCTCTAAAAAGTCTAAAAATAATTTGATTTGTTTTTCCATTACTCATTTCTCCAATCTATACACTGTTATTATATCTTAATTTACATAAGACATATATATTTATATCAAATTATAAGCAAAAAGTAAAGCATTTTACACAAAATTTTTCAAAAATATTAATAAATTTGTCGATAAATACACCTCTACCACGCTTGATATAACTACTAAAATCAAAACTAGTAACATAATCATAGTATGACGCAATAATTCTTGTTTTACGTTAATCAAATTTTGACTTATCCTTATGTAAAGCTTGATACCACTTTCTGCAAGTACAAATATTGCTGGTAAGAAGATTATGTTTTGAATAAGCAAAGCCGCAAAAACAAATAATGTACCGCTTTTACTGCCCAGCGTAGCAATAATTGCAGAAATTGTATATCCTAGTGAAAAACCTTTATAGAGTATACCAAAATATACAAAGATATTTCCAATTACCGTGCAACCTAAGAACCACATAAAAAGTACAAAACTTATATTTTGTTTTAAACTCTTAAATAAACATTCTAACATATTGATGTTTTCTGCAACTTCCAAATTTTCGCAAATAGAGTTAACATACGAATTAATCTCTAAAATCTCGCTTTCACCTGTATTGTTTATCATAAAAATTCCGAAGTATCATTCCTACAAAAAAAACAATAAGTATACTTAAAAAACTTTTTTTATTAGTTACTAAATAATTGTATAAAACGCCTTTACCTCTCATTTTCCTACCTTTCATCTTTATAAAGTCTATTCCTCTTCTAATAAAAAAAGAACGTTTTACTTGATAAATTTCCAAAACTTGCTTATAATAAAGATATGAAAAAATTAGTTGTAAATGAAAAATATAATAATAAGAAATTGAATACTTTTATACTTGATAGTTTTGAGGATCTTAGCCCTAATACTTTATACAAAGCTCTTCGCAAGAAAGATATTAGAATAAATGATATTAAGGTATCTGAAAACCAGACTATTCATACAGGTGATGAAATATCAGTCTATATTGTAGATGATTTACTTTACACAAAGCCTAATTTAGAGCTTAAAGTGCTTTATGAAGATAATAATATAATTGCTTTTCATAAACCTGCAAATATATCTGTCACAGAAGATGCCTCTTCTCGTTATACTTTTACTTCTCTTGTAAAAGAAAAATATGGCAACCAAGTAGAACCTTGTCACAGATTAGATAGAAATACCTCAGGTGTTTTACTATATGCAAAAAATGAAAAAGCTCTTAAGATTATGTTAGATAAATTCAAGAACAAAGAAATTGAAAAGCATTATATTGCAAGAGTTTATGGACTAGTACCAAAAGAGCATGAAATACTTACAGATTATCTTTTTAAAGATAGCAAGAAAAGTATGGTATATGTTTCTCATGCACCTAAAAAAGACTATATGCAAATAATCACAGAATACACTGTTATTAGTAGAAACCATGAAGAAAACACTACTCTTTTAGATGTAAATCTTCATACAGGAAGAACTCATCAAATAAGAGCACATTTAGCTCATATTGGCTTTCCTGTAATTGGTGATGGAAAATATGGAAACAATGAAATAAACAAGAAGTTTGGACTTAAAGTTCAAGACCTAGTAAGTTACAAAATGAAATTTAAGTTCAAGACTAATAGTGGTATTTTAAATTATCTAAACGATAAAGAAATCATGATAAAAGACCTTGTTATATAAACAAGGTCTTTGTTTTACTCAAAAAATGAATTAAATTCTTCTTCTGAAATTGTCTCTTTTTCTAATAATGCTAATGCTACTTTATCTAATAAGTCTCTATGTTCTACTAAAATCTGTTGTGCTGTTACATAAGCGTTATCTATAAGAAGTTTTACTTGTTCTCCTACTTCATTAAAGATATTTTCACCATACATTTGAAGTTCATAAGGTTCATTTACTTTTAGTGAAATCTGTCCTAAGCTATCGCTCATACCATACACTGTAAGCATATCTCTTGCAATGCCAGTAGCAACTTCTATATCATTACTTGCACCTGTTGATATTTCATTTAAAGAAATCTTCTCTGCTGCTCTACCACCCATAAGTGCTACCATTTTCTCTAAAAGTTCTGTTCTAGAAATATAGAACTTATCTTCATTCGTCTTATACATTGTATATCCACCAGCTAAACCTCTAGGTATAATAGAAACCTCTTTTACATCAGTTTGTGTTGGTAAAAATTTGCTAACTACTGCGTGTCCTGCTTCGTGATAAGCTGTAAGTTTTTTATCTTTTTCTGATACCACTCTATTATGCTTTTCTAATCCTACTGTAATTTTCTTTATAGCATTTTCTATATCTTCATTAGTTATTGCTTTATGTCCTTCTCTAGTAGCAATAATTGCAGACTCATTTAGCACATTTGCAAGCTCTGCACCAGTAAATCCTGCTGTATCTCCTGCTAAACTTCTAAAATCAACCTCTGGTGAAATTTTCTTATCTTTACAATGAAGCTTCAAAATCGCTTCTCTGCCGTTTAAGTCCGGAGTTGGTATAGTAACTTGCCTATCGAACCTTCCTGGTCTTAAAAGCGCTTTATCAAGCATTTCAGGTCTATTTGTAGCTGCAAGTACAATAATAGTTTCATTACTTGCAAAACCGTCCATTTCAACTAGTAATTGATTTAGAGTTTGATTATTTTCACTCTCTGCTCCACTACTACTTGTTCTTCTTGAACCTATTGCGTCTATCTCGTCTATAAATATAATACAAGGCGCCATTTTCTTAGCTTTTTCAAATAGCTTTCTAACTCTTGAAGCACCTAAACCTGCAAACATCTCAATAAATTCTGAACCACTCATTGAGATAAATGGAACTCCAGCCTCTCCTGCTATTGCTTTTGCAATAAGAGTTTTACCAGTACCAGGTTTTCCATAAAGTAAAATACCTCTAGGAATTTTAGCACCCATATCTAAATATGATTTCGGATTTTTTAAGAAATCAACTATCTCAATAAGCTCACCTTTTTCCTCGTCTAAACCTGCTACATCTTCAAATTTAACACCTGTTTTTCTATTTTCTTCTCCACCATATACTTTGCCATTATTATCTCCGCCAAGTCCTTGCATTTTGAAAATCATAAACATTAGCACTACAAGTAATATAGTTGGAAGCATTGAAAATAAAGTATCAGTAGTTCTTAATATCGGGTTTATTGGTTCTTGTTTTAAATCTACTTTTAACCCTTCTTTATCAACTTTTTCTTGTACTAACTCCATAAAAGCTTGCAGGCTTGGAACAAGAACTGTTTTTGTTCTTTCCTCTTCCTTACCTTCACCTTTATAAGTAACCTTAATTGATGCACTTCCTGATGTCATTTTAATTTTTTCTATTTTACTTTCATTAATATCTGTAATAAGCTCTGTATATGCAACTTCCTTTTCTTTTCCATCCATATACATTTGGTATCCAAAGTATATAGCTGTAAATAATAGAACAACTGTTAATACTGATATTAGAAATAGCATCAAATAATGCTTTGATTTGCCTTCATTATTTTCTTTGTCTGTCATACTACCTCCTAGATTTCTGAGCCATCTGGTTCTCTACCAACTAAAGGCTCATCTTCCCCCTCTTCTTTTTCTTTCTTCTTTTCGTCTTTTTTATCTTCTTTTTCTTTGTCCTTCTCTTCTTCTTTATCCTTTTGCTCTTCTAATTCTTTTTTTACTTTTGCTTCTACTTTATAAATCTTTTGAAGTTCTGCTTGTTGTTTTAATAAATCAGATTTTATAATCAAAATTGCTGCAATTATATAAATATATGCTACTATCAAATACATCACACCAAAATATTCTACTACAAAGCCTGTAAAACTATATATCACTGAATAAATCATACTTAAAAGTAAAGATAATGTCATTGAATATATTGAAAGTGATAAAGTTTTTGCTAAATTTAATGGAATACCAACAATCCTTGATACCAAATATCCAAATACACATACCATTAATATATCTGCAAAATAGTATATCAAGTTTGACAAATATGTTGCTAATATACCTGCTATAAAATAAGTGGTAGCTACACCTTGTATTCCCATTGTATCAATTAAATTAACAAGACCTGCTTTATCTATTTGAGAAACTTCTACCACTTTTTGTATCTCTTCATAAGTATATTCTGCAAGCTCACCATCTTGGTTTATTATAACTTCATTTGCCAAGAAAATTACACCTGCTTTATAATTCTTTATTTTCTTAATATGTGACTCCACTGCTTCGTCTGTAACTTCTGGGTTTGTATCTATTATGTCATAAAAATCATTATCTTTGTCATAGCCTTCTGCATAACTTTCAAAATTTACTATACCATTTTCATAAGTAAAATCTGGCATTTCATTTTTTATATAATTAAATGCTTTATTTACAAGTATAGTCATATGATATGTTGTTACTCCTGCTAAAATAACAGATAATATAAAAGTTAAAAGGAAGAAATATTTAATTGATACTCCTGTTTTTTCTAGTAAGAATTCTCCGTATTTTTCTACATTAAATATTGATCTTTTTATTCTTTCAAAAAATCCAATGTGATGGTTATTACCAGCATTTGTGAATTTTATTTCTTTGCTTTCATTCTTCATTAGTTATACTCCCTTTTTATATTATTACTTACTTTTAGTGGTGGTATATCAATTATAACCTCATCACCCACTTTAATATCTGCTCCAGTAATATCTATAACAGTATGGTACATACCGTACTCGTCCAATCACTCTATACTTATTTCCATTTATTTTAACATAAGTATTATTATTTTTAAATATCTTCTTTATTTCCATAAGTACGCTAATAATATTGTCAGAAAAACAAAAGTTGTCTCTATCTTTCTTCATGAAAAATCCGTCTCGATAGCCTACTGGAAGTATCGCAATTTTTGTCTCTTTTTTTGTTTTATAGGTATTACTGTAACTTATATTATATCCTTTTGGTACTGTTTTTATTTCTTCAATATTTGTTTTGAAAGTTCCAATTTTCTTTAAAGTGAAATCTTTAAGCAAAGTTCTTCCTTGAAATCCTGAACCAATCCTTACTGCATTTAATCTCATATCATCATATTTCAGTGCAGCAGTAGTTGCTGAGGTATGAAGTAAACCGTGGGTCATATCCCATTGAACGAATACCTGCTACTACATCTAAAAACCTCTCAAATTGCTTCCTTGTCCATTTTTCGTTTATAGGTTTAGAAAAGTGTGTAAAAGTTCCAACGATTTTTAATCTCTTTGATTTCTCAAAAGCGTCTATTATATCTGTGTCTTCATATAGGAAGCCATATCTACCAAGACCTGTGTCAATCTTAAGATGACAAGTCCATTCTTCATTACGCTTTTCTAAAATCTCCTCGATTTTTTCAAACTCTGAAAGACTTCCTACTGTTAGCACAATTTTGTTATCTAATAAAGTATTAATATCTTTCTCACTAGATATTGGGGAAAGCATAAGAATTTCTGCGTCAATTTTTGCTTCTCTAAGCTCTAATGCCTCTTCTATGGTAGCTACTGCCAAAGTATGAATTCCATTATTTAAAACAAATTTTGAAAATTCTACTAAACCAAGTCCCATAGCGTTTGCTTTAACTACCGCAATTATCTTTATTTTGTTTCCACTATCATCTTTATTATCTTTTCCGATAACAGTCTTTTTAATAGCATCAATATTAAATTTCAAATCTTTTTTACTTATTTCTAATTTCTTCATTTATTTTCCCATCATTTTTTTCTTAATTTTTCTGACAGTCCTAAATGTTTTCTCAGAAATTTTATATAGTTTATACCAAAGTGGTTTATAGGCAATATATACTTCGCCTATGAATTCTGTAAATTCAGCATTGAAGCCTTTTTTAAATCTATATAATCCATATTGTGGATGATTTTCGTCAACAACGCCTGATACTCCTCTAAAGTCATACATATTAGAGCCTCTTGCAATTGCTTCTTTAATCATAGTCCATTGTAATAAATAATTAGGCATTAAATTTCTATGACTATTACTACTTGCTCCATATAAGTACCATACATTTTTACCATATATAATTGGTATAATACCGGCTATTGGTTTATCTTCATGATATGCCATAAGCAATTTCATATGTCCTTTTGGTACAAGTTCATCATACATTTTCTCGAAATACTCTAAGCTTCTTATAATGAAGTCATCTCTTTTTCCAGTCTCAACCATTATTTCGTGAAAAGCCTTTAAATCTTCTTTTGAGCCTTCTTTGATAACTACACCTTTTTTGCTAGCAAGTCTCACATTATATCTAGTTTTTTGATGGAAATCAGCAAAAATTTCATCTTCTGTTTTTCCTCTTAAATCTAGTCTAAAAACAAATCTTGGTTGAATTTCATCTTTAAAATTCTTACTATCATCTTTTATAGAATATCCAAGACGTGTTACTATCTCTCTAAACTCTTCATCATCTTTTTTGATATCTGGCTCTATTCTAACTACAAAGGCATTATATTTTTTAGCAAGCTCATTTACACCAGCTGTTAAATCTTTAAGTACTTCCTCATTATGTATATCGCAAACTGGTCCTCTTGCAGAATACATTATATTTCCAAATATAGGAATTTTTCTAATCCAAACACAAAGACTTCCGTACGATATTGTCATCTTTATCTAAAGATAAAACTACTTCTTTTTTCCAAGCAGTCTTAACATTTCCCCATTCTAGTGACTGTTGGAAATTACATCTTTCGTGTCCTTCTAAGAAAGCTTTGTATTTTTCTTTCTCGCTATCTTCTAAAAATTTCACTATTTTTCTACCAATGTCCCCTCTTTACTATCTTTAACAGTATACCCCATACCAATTAAAATATCTCTTAATCTATCAGATTCAGCCCAATTTTTGTTCTCTCTTGCAAGGTTTCTTTCAGTTACTAACTTTTGAACTTCATCTGGTAAAGTTTTTTCTTCTTTTACATAATGTTCTAAATCAAAACCAAGCACTCTGTCAAAATCTAATAACAATTCTTGATATGCTTTTGATTTTTTAGGGTTTTTAACAACTTCCCAAACTACGCTCATTGCAACTGGCATATTTAAGTCATCATTAATAGCCTCTAAAAATCTATTTTTTAAGGCATTTATTTCTTCTTGTGAAACCTCTTCTGTTCCTTCTTTATGTTTTAAGTAACCTTCTCTTAATCTTCCAAGTGCTACCTTTGCAGCATCCATTGCTTCAAAAGTAAAGTTTATTTGTGCTCTATAAGTAGAAGTAAAATTGAACATTCTATAAACTAATGGCTCATATCCTTTTTCTTGTAAGTCTTTTAAAGTATATAAATTGTTCAAGCTTTTTGACATTTTTCCACCATTTACTTGTAAGAAATCTACGTGCATCCAAAAATTTGCAGGTATTTGACCGCAATATCCTTTAGCTTGTGCAATTTCATTTTCATGGTGAATTGGAATATGGTCTATTCCACCTGTATGGATATCGAAATGCTCTCCTAAATATTTATGTCCCATTGCTGAGCATTCTAAGTGCCAGCCTGGATAGCATTTACCCCAAAAAGTATCCCATTTCATAAGATGGTTTTCAGGTGCTTTTATCCATAGAGCAAAATCAGTTACATTCTTTTTATTTTGGTCAAAATCAACTCTTGCTCCTGCTTTTTGCTCATCTATATTAATATTTGAAAGTACACCATATTTATCTAGTTTTGCTGTATCAAAATATATTGTATCTTCTGTTTCGTAAGTATACCCATTTTCAATAATTTTTTGAACATATTTCTCCATATCAGGAATATGCTCAGTTGCTCTTGCTATAATCTCTGGTCTGTCTATATTTAAAGTATCAATATCTTTTAAGAAAGCTGTCATATAGAAATTTGCAATCTCAAAGGGATCTTTATTTTCCCTTTGAGCTGCTTTCATCATTTTATCTTCGCCTTCGTCTGCATCTGATACTAAATGACCAACATCTGTAATATTCATTACATGTTTTAATTTATATCCATTATACTTTAAAGTTCTTCTTAAAGTATCCATGAATAGATATGCTCTTAAATTTCCTATATGTGCGAAATAATATACTGTTGGTCCACAAGAATACATTCTTATCTCTTTTTCATCAATAGGTATGAACTCATCTTTTTTTCTTGTCAAAGTATTATAAAAATATATCTTCAAAATTTATCTCCTTTAATTTTATTAAGTTGTAGGTGTTGTGCCACTTCCACTTCCTGAACCCTCTGGTGTTGTAGGCGTTGTTGGGGTACTTGGTTCTGGATTTGGAGTAGGCGTTGGCGTTGGATCTGGCTTTGGTTCTGGCGTTGGTGTAGGTGTTGTTGGCTGTGTTGGCTGTGTCGGTGTTGTCGGTTGTGTTGGTGGTTTATAATTTGGATCTGCTGCTCCACAAACACTACATTTTCCACCTGCAAAACTATGTGTTGGTGCTATTGTTTCTTTATTCATTTCTCTTCCACATATTTCGCAAAGATAAATAGCTGTTCCAACTGTACCATTTTGACAATTAGCTGGTGTTGTTACTGTTCTTTTAGCTTTACATGTATGTCCTCCTTGTTGCTGTTGTTGTTGCTGAGCTGCTTGTTCTGCTGCCTGTTGTCCTTGTACTATTGGTGTGTGTATTGGGCAACTTTCTGTTGGTGCTGTATTAAAGCTTGCAGGATCTACTCCTACATTAGTCCATTTATTTGTATTTTCTCTTTCAGGTAATGTCATAAAACTTCTAATTTCTGTTGGGCAAATTCCTGTTGCAATTCCGCCTGATTCCATACATATTGGCATTGACATATGTCCTGGACAAGGCTCTGGTACTGTACCTTCAACAAACATTTCTACAAAAGTATCACCACATTGTCCTGGTACTGCTACTTGACCTGAAACTGCGCATACTGTTGCATTAACAATTCCATCTGGTTTTTCAAACTCAGCATTTGGTAATTCTTCGTGAATATTTTTCATAACATTTTCCCAAATTTGTCCTGCTGGATTTTTTCCAAAACCTGTAACTTCTCTAACTTCTTTATATCCATACCAAGCTGCTGCTGTATAATATGGTGAGAAACCACAAAGCCATCTATCATAACTTCCATTTGTTGTACCTGTTTTTGCACAAGTCTCAATTCCTGGTAATTTACAATATGTTGCTGTACCTGTTAAAACTGGTTGTGTTAATATAGATTTTGCAATATATGCGTTTTGTACACTCATTACTCTTGTTTTGGTTTGTTCTGGTTCTAATACTACATTTCCTTCTTCATCTTCTACTTTAGTATAGAAAGTTGGTGAAATGTATTCTCCATCATTTGCTATTGTTGCATAAGCCATTGCCATGTGCATTTGAGATGTACCATACTCTAAACCACCTAAAGCTAATGAAACACCTTCGTTTCCGATGTTTGTAATTCCCATTTTCTTAACAAATTCCATTGATTTATCAACACCAATATCCATTAATGCTTTAGCATTGATTATATTTTTAGATTTTGCTATGGCATTACGCATTGTCATTATAGTATTGCTATAACCGTCATCGTTTCTCATTGATTTATCCATACCAGCAAATTTTGTCTCACAATCATAGTAAGTTGTTGCTGCTGTAATAGTTCCTGTTTCTAATCCTGGTACTATAACTGAAATAGGTTTCATAGTTGAACCTGTTTGCTTTTTAAACTCAGTAGGCCAGTTAAAATATCCAAGTTTTGTAGATATTGTTCTTTCTTCTTCATTACCAACTGCTGTTGCGCAGGCTACTACTTGACCTGTTTTATGGTCTACCACAACCATTGTTGGCATACCTTGTACTTTTTCACCTGTTTTCTTTTCTGTTCTTTCTTTTATATATATATCTTTCATTAACTCTTCTTCAACTTTTGCTTGAATACCTGTATCTTGTGTTGTATAAATCTTATATCCACTACTAAATAGAGTTAACTCAACCATATCCTTACTCATATCAGGATTTTGTTCTTGGATTTGCTCTTTAATTTGATTAATAGCTGCTGATGTATGATATGAAATGTCTACTGTAACACTAGCTCCCTCTCCTTGTTTGAAAGCTAAACCATTATCTACTTCTGCTATTGCATCTTTCTTTTGGTCTGCTGTTATATATCCTAGCTCTTCCATCTTACCAAGTACTGTTTTTGTTCTTTTCTTACCTTTTTCAAGTCTTGAGTCTTTTTTATCATCTTCTTTAAATGGGTTATATCCATTTGGTGAGTGGTTAATACCTGCTAAGAAGGCACTTTCTGCAATTGATAAATCTTTTGGTTCTTTATCGAAATAATATACTGATCCAAGTGCAACACCATTTACGTCATCACCACCAATAAATATGATATTCAAATATAACTCTAAAATTTGGTCTTTAGATAGATATTGCTCAACTTGAATAGCCTTAGACATTTCTTTTACTTTTCTTAAAGCCCCGCTAAGTCCTGAATCATCGTCATCAGTAGTAATATTTTTAACTAACTGTTGTGTTATTGTACTGCCACCGAAAGATGAATTACCAGCGTGTGCGATAAATGTAAGTGTCGCTGCTGCCGTTCTTTTTAAATCGACACCATTATGTGTGTAAAATCTTTCATCCTCTATTGCAACAAAGGCTTTTGGCAAATACTCGCCCATTTCATCTAAACTAATAATCTTTCTTTTTGTTCCGCCACTTAGGACTGCAAGTTCATTTCCGTCTTTGTCATATACAGTAGAGTTCTTAAATTTAATAACTAAATCTTTTTCATCTATTTTTAACTCTTCTCCAAAAACGCCAAAGAAAGTTCCTACTAAAATTCCTACTCCTATAATAATCAAAAGCATTAATACAACAAGTCCAATTTTAATACCTGTTGCTGCCTTTGGATGTTTATCTTTAAATTTTAGTTTTTTGGCCTTTTTTGTTTTACCAGAGTTTACTTTTCTTACTCTTTTTGTTGCGTCTTTATCCATATTAAAAAAACCTCCTTTTGTTAGTTTTTAATATACCATATCATTATATCATACTTTGAAAAAATTGAAAGTATTTTATGACATTTTTTCCTTAATATTCTATTAAATTAAATCCTCTGTTTTTGTGAACATATAAGCTCCTTCTTTTATTAGTAAATTAGTACCTTGAGAGCATTTATCATTTATTCTTCCGTGGCACTGCAAACACATCTCTTCCTTGGTCTAAAGCCTGACCGCACGGTAATCATAGTTCCACTTTTTTCTCCTGCTTCTACTACTAAAATTTTATTTGAAAGTCCGCTTATAATACGGTTTCTAGCGGGGAAATATTCTCTTTTAGCTTTTGTTCCTACTATATGCTCTGAAACAAGTGCTCCACCTTGTCTTACTATTTCTTTTGCAAGTTTCAAATTTTCTTGAGGATAAATATCGGTATTTGCAAGTCCATTTGCAAGTACTGCAATTGTTTTACCAAAACTACTACTTAAACTTCCAGTATGTGCATAAGTGTCTATACCATTTGCGAGACCACTTACTACATTTATGTTTTTATCACCTAACTGTTTTGCTGTATTATAGGCTATACCTTTACCCTGACTTGTACAATATCTTGAACCAATTATTGCAACACTGTCCTCTTCTAATATTTTCTTATTCCCCTTTACATATAAATATGCTGGAAAATCAGGAATATCCATTAATTTTTGTGGATAAAAATAATCCTTCAAAGTCATCAAATGTATCCTATGATTTTTTAGATAAGTATAATACTCTTCTACATTATCTCTATACTTTCTATCTAATATTCTTGTAATCGTAAAATCATCTAAACCTTTATGGTTTAGCTCTGCCCTATCCATCTGCCACACTCTATCTGGTGTGTAATAACTTAAAATCTCTAACTTCTTTTTATTTGGAATTTCTACTCTAGAAAACCATACATCAAATTCATTCATATATACCTCCTTAGTGGGATACATACGAAAAGACGCAAGTATCCCTTGCGCCCCTAAGTTATATATTTACTTTTCTTAAGTTTTTTCTTCTGCTGCTTTTACAACATTTTCTAAAAGCATTGCAACTGTCATTGGTCCAACTCCGCCTGGAACTGGTGTTATGTAGCTTGCTTTTGGGAAAGCTTCTTCATAATTTACATCTCCACAAAGTTTGCCATTTTCTAATCTATTTATTCCAACATCTATTACAACTGCACCATCTTTTATCATTTTGCCTGTAACAAAATTAGGCTTTCCAATGGCTGCAATAACAATATCTGCACGACTTACTACTTCTTCTAAGTCTTTAGTTTTTGAGTGACAAATAGTAACTGTTGCGTCTTTTGAAAGTAAGCATTGTAACATTGGTTTTCCAACAATATTACTTCTTCCAATTACTACTGCTGTTTTACCTGTTACATCAATATTATATTCTTCTAGCATTCTCATAACACCCCAAGGTGTACAAGAAACGAAACAATCTCTACCAATTGTAAGGTTTCCAACATTTATTGCATTAAAACCGTCAACATCTTTTGATGGTGAAATCGTCTCAAATGCTCTATTTATATTTATGTGTTTTGGCACTGGACTTTGTAGTAAAATACCATGAACTAATTTATCCTGATTTAATTTTTCTATTAACTCAACTAATTCATCTTCCGTAGTTTCTTCAGGTAAAAAGAATTCTTCAAAATCAATTCCTGCATTTTCGCAAGCCTTTGATTTGTTTTTTACATAAACTGATGATGCGCTATTATTGCCAACCATTATAACTGCAAGTTTAGGATTTATTCCTTTTTCTTTTAGCTTATCAACCTTTACTTTAACACCATCTTTTACCTTTTTTGATAACTCTTTTCCATCTAAAATTTGTGCCATATTTACCTTCCTTTTAACAACCAATTATTCATCAATTTCTTTAGTACGTATCTTTAGTCCTACTACTGAAACCATAATTATTGCAATAACGATTGATATGTAATATATGTAGCTACCTGTGCTAGTTCCAACTTGTGGAAGTACACCGATTTCATCTACAATAGTGTTATACACGTCTGGGTCGCCTACTATATTTGTATCTGCAACTGTATTGTTATCAACAGTGTTTGTTTCATCTACTTCATTTACAGTATTTTCCTCTAAGCTTTCTAGTTTTTTGTCTGCTTCTGCTTTACTAGTTGTTAAGTATTTTGAAGTTACATAAGCTGTTTTTCCTTCATATTCTATCTTATCCCAACCGTTTTCACCAGTTGCTAATCTTTTTACTGAATCACCTATTGATAATCCACCAACAGTTTTATATGATGTTCCCCAGCCTTCACGAACATTAAGATCTGCTAAACTATAAACTGTATCATTTGTATCAGTCCATTTTGGCTCTTCTTTTGCTCTATCTTCTGGGCTTTTTGTTGTAAGATATTTTGACATTACATAACCTGTTCCACCATTAAAGTTTATTTTATCCCAACCATTTGCTCCAACTGATATTCTTACAGTTTTGTCATCTTTCTTTAATGCCCCTAACTTTTCTCCACTAGTTGATGCTGATTTTCTAACATTTAATTTTTCTAACGCATAAACTGTATCACCTGTTTTTGTGTAACCTGGCTCATCAGTAGTTGTAGGTTGTGGTGGTTGCTGAGCTGGTGGCTGTTGTTGTGCTGGTGCATCTGCTGTAACTGAAAATCCTTGTTCCAATGTTGATTGTGAATTTATTTTATTACCAGATTTATCACTAATAATTAAATTTGTAACTCTTACTTTTGCATTTCCTGCCACTGGTGCTTTAAAAGTTAAAGTTTTATTTCCTATACTCCCTAAACTAGTAGAAGCATCTGCTTCTTTAGTTGATTGTTTTGAATTATCTGCAAAAGTAACTTCTAAATTAAATTCATATGCAACAGCATCTCCTGGCATATTTATTGTGATATTAAAGTCTTGTCCTGGTTTGGCTGCTCCAACAGAAATTGTTGCTTCTCCGGCATAAGAATAATTTAAACCAATTATTCCAAATGCCAAACTTACTATAACTATTACTATAAAAATTTTTTCAATACTTTTTCTCATTTTAGCATTCCTCCTTCGTTTAAATTATCCTTCATTATCTACTGTATTAGTATTATCATCAGTTGTGCCAGTAGTATCTGTTGTATCAGCTCCTACCACATCTTGTGCTTCTGCAACAAGTACTAATCTTTTTGTAGAACCTTCTGTACAAGTAATAAGTGTTACTTGTTTCTTGCCTTCAACTGGCATTAGCACATTTAAGTCAGTTGGTTCAACTTCTTTTTTCTCTTTTATAACATAATCTTGACCTACTTCTGCCCTATCTAATAATGTGAACTTATCACCAGCTTCTAACTCTGTAAGCTTCTTAAATACTTCATCATAATTGTGTCCTGCTATACATAAATTACCTTCAGTATTTATACTTGGTCCATACAATCTAACTGGTGCTACTTCCATTGCTGCATTTTCTTTACTGTCTAGAATATATTCATCTATGTTTATCTTGTCAATAATTATTTCTCCTAAAACGCTGTACCCCTTATATTCAGATGGCATACCTGGCTCAACAACTGGCTCTTGTGTAACTGTATTAGCCTTTGCATTTGCCTCATCAAGTTCTTTTCTTTTGTTTACCATATGAATCGCAAAAACAACTATAATTATAACTAAAGCTACTACTAAAGCAATTATTCCGATTTTCTTATATGGAATTTCACTCCAGTCAAAACCTTCATCTTCTTCCATCATTCTTTTTCCACGGCTCATATCTTATCCCTCCATTTATTTCATAATTAATACTGCGAAAATTATTAAGCCTAATATTACTCTATATACTGCGAATATTTTGAAACTTCCTTTTTTCAAATATCCCATTAAAAATTTTATAACTAATAATCCTGATATAAAACTTGCTAAAACACCTATTATAAATGGTAAATCTATAACAAATTCTCCTAATTTAAGTACTACTGCTGCAAGTATTACAGGTGCTGATAGTAAGAATGAATATCTAGCTGCTGACTCTCTATCAATCTTAAAAAGTCTTGATACTGTCATTGTAATTCCAGAACGTGAAACTCCCGGAAATGCTGCTGCTATGGCTTGTGAAAGTCCTACTAAAAAACCTTGTTTAAAATTTATATCATCATAGCCTACATCTGCTGGTTGTTTCTTATCTATAACATATAATAAGATACCCATTACAATTAGTGCTACTGCTATTGGTGCCATACCTGGTAAAAACTTCTCTGAAAATGCGTCTAATACCAAACTCAAAATTCCAGTAGGTATTGTTGCAATAACTATGTACCAAAATATCCTTCCACTTGTACTATCTTCTTTTTTGAATGCCTTTTTATATCCTCCAATAATTAAATCTATCCAATCTTTGAAGAAATATATGCAAATTGCAAGTAATGTTCCAAAATGCAAAGCTATATCAAAAGATTCTGGGATTTGCTCCCAATTAAAAAGCCAAGGCATTATGTTTAAATGTGCAGAGCTTGATATTGGTAAAAACTCTGTAAGTCCTTGTATAATGCCTAAAACTACTGCTTGAAATACTGTCATTTGTTCTTTTCCCTTCTTATGTCACATGTTTTAAATTTCTTTTAATACGTGATATATTGTTTCTTTAATATAAATTGCTGAAGTAAGTGGTGCAACTTTAGCAGGTAGTGATAAAGCCCAAATTAATTTTAAATCTTTCTCTTTTGCTGCTTTTCTATCAACTCCACCTGGATTTGATGCTACATCAATTAGCACAACATCTTTTTTTACTAAATCTAATCTTTCACTATCTAAAATTTGAAAAGGTATTGTATTAATGATAATATCATAGTTTCCTAAATTATCATTTAATTCATTTAAGTAAATTGGTTCATAGCCATAGGCTTTAATCCAAGATATATCCTCATTTTTTCTAGCCTCGCAAGATACTTCTGCTCCAATACCATCTAGCATTTTTGCAAGTACCTTACCAATTCTACCAAAACCTAATATAAGTACTTTACTGCCATGAACTGTTTTTTGGGTTTCTTCCATAGCAATTTGTATTGTTCCTTCTGCTGTTGCAATTGTGTTTAAAATAGTAAACTCTTCTCTTTTTAAAACATCAACATAATTTACATTTTTAGCTTCTAATGCTTTTCTGTAATCGTCTGAAAGTGTTCCTGCAATTAACGCTTTACAAGACACTTTAGAAACAAATTCTTCTACTGGTAACTTAATATTACTAAAAGGCATTGATAAATTTTTTCTATCACTTGTTACTGGAATAGGTCCGATAACTACCTCAGAAGCTGACATAACTTCCTCTAAAGTTGGGCACATCTCAACTTTTTCCATTCCTAAAAGCTCTTCTGATTGCTCTAAGCCATAAGTATAAACTGTATAGCCATCTTTTATAAGCATTCCGATAAGCTTAACGATACGTAGGTCTCCACCTACTACTGATATTGTTTTTTTCAAAATAATCACTCCTTCTTTCCATTATATTTTATCTTATGTATTTTATTCTCGGATTACTCTTCATTTTCAACTTTTTCAGCTTCTTTTTCTTGTTCTTCTCTATTATCTATTTCTTCAAGTTTTTTAAGTCTTTCTGTATCAATAATCATACTACTACGTTTAGTCTCTTTTTCTGATGCCTCTATTACTTTGGCAGGCTCTTCTTTTTCGGTATTCTCACTGATTTCATCAATCAAATTATTCGTTTCTTCTAAGAAAATTTGAGCTGCCCTCTCTTCACGTTTTAATATATGTGTTTTCTTATCATAAACCACTTTTTCGTCTAATTCTTCCTCTTGTACTTCGTGAGCAGGCTCTTCTTTTGATGTCATATCAACTGATACTGTGATATATTCTTTGATGTCTTTAAAAGCTCTATCTTTTGCAGCTATCTTAAGTAACTTTGGTTCTAGTTCTATTGCTTTATTTATGAAATTAATTGCTTTATCTTTCTCACCTTTTAGGGCACATACTTTTGCAAGTTGATAATAAGACATAGCTTCAAGCTCACCATATAAACTATTTTCAAAGTATTGTTCTGCTGTATCTAAGTCCTTTTCTATAAGTGCAATTTGACCTAAATTATAATGTGCTCCATATAATCTATGATTGATTTCCGCAGCTTTTTCATACATCTCTTTTGCAAGTTGGAAATCACTAAGTCTTGTATAAACAATGCCTAAATTATAATACAATTCAAAATCGTCAGGCTTATATTTAAGTGCTGACTGATACACATTTGCAGCTTCTTTAAAACGTTCTTGCTCACAAAGTAAATCACCTAGCAAGCAAGAGCCTTCATAATAATCAGGCTTATTTTTAACTAAATTATCAAGCATTTCTATTGCTTCGTCTTTTTTGCCTAGTTCTTTAAGTAAATTTGCTATTTTATAATATGAATCATAATCATTTTTCTTAATGTCAACAGCTGCTACGTACTCATCTATTGCACGTCTCATACCACCTTCATATTCGTAAATTTTTCCAAGATTTTGATGTCCTAAATAACTATTTGGATATTTGGTAACTAGTTTAACTAATATCGCTTTTGCAGCTTTAGTATCGCCAAAAAGAAACAATACTTTTGCAAGCATTACACTAACAAACTCTGAGAAATTTACACCAGTAAATTCCATAACAATAATTGCTAGTGGTAAGAATATAGAAAGCATATATCTTACAGCTTTTATAATCAAAATAGCATCAATTCCTATGGAAATTTCAAAAAAACTAATTGTTATTCCTAAGGCTTGAAGTATCAATAAAAATATATAATTTGTGTCATTTTTCCTTATTATCTTAAAGAAAACTATGATAAATAAGGAAAAAGCTAATAAATTAAATATTACTTTTTCTAATAACATTTTAAACATCCTTAATTTTTACATATTTTAACTTATATCATTATATATTAAAATACATCATAAATCTAGTCTTTTTTAGTTTTTTTCTAAATATTTAATAATTGCATTTCCTGCGTCTCTTCCAGAGCGTGAAGCCCAAGCCACAGTGGCTTTTGCGCCAACTACATCTCCACCAGCAAACACTCCTTTTTTTGAAGTCATAGAGTTTTCATCTATTTTTATCCTACCCCATTTGTCTAATTCTAAGTTTAACTTTTTAAGCAAATCTGCTTCTGGTTTTGATCCAACTGCCATTATGACATAATCTGCATCTATAAAGAAATTACTTCCCTCTATATTTACTGGTGAAAGTCTACTTTCTCCTTCTTTTTGAACAAGCTCAGTTTTTACACATTCGATTTTTTCTACTTTTTTATCACCACAGATTTTTATTATATTATTTTGGAAGAAAAATTCTACACCTTCTTCAATTGCCTCTTCTATTTCTTTCTTTTCTGCTGGCATTTCTGTTCTTGAGCGTCTATAAACTACAATTACTCTCTTTGCTCCAAGTCTTTTTACCGTTCTTGAAGTATCCATTGCAACATTTCCACCACCACTTACTATAACAGTTTTTCCTGTATAATCTGGATGTATATTATTTTCTAAAAGTTCATTTCCACCAAGTACTCCTTCTACATCTTCTCCTTCAATTCCCATTTTTGAAGAAATATTTGCTCCAAAGCCTAAATATACGGCATCATATTCTTTTGCTAAACTATCTAAAGCATAGTCTTGTCCAAGTTCAGAGTTTAATTTAACCTCAATTCCAAGCTCTACTATTTTATCAATAGTTTTTTGTAGAACTTCTCTATCTAATCTAAAATCAGGAATTCCATGTACCATTATTCCACCAAGCTTATCATGTTTTTCATATATAGTTACTTGATATCCATTTCTTGCAAGAACAGCACTACAAGTAAGACCTGTTGGTCCACCTCCTATTACTGCTACTTTTTTATTTTTTTCTTCAGATTTTTTATCTATTTTCCAGTTATTTTTTATAGCAAGGTCTCCTATATATGCTTCCATATCACCAATACTAACTGGAGTTTGTTTTATACCTCTTACACAACTGCCTTGACATTGCTTATCATGTGGGCAAATTCTACTACAAACTGGTTGTAAAACTGTTGTTTCTAGTAGCAACTCATATGCTTCTTTTAATTTATTTTCTTTAATTAATTTGATAAAACCTGCTGTATCATTTCCAAGTGGGCATGCACTTTGACAAGGTTTTAACTTACAATTCAAACAATATTCTGCTTTTGCTTTTATTTCTTCTTCCATTATTTACTCCTTTTCTTCTTCATTATTTTATAAAACTATTTTCCTTTTTTCAATAGGTTTGACCAATAATTCACAAAACCTACATAGTAAACATAAAATATATTGTAACTCTAAAATAAGGAGGAATTTTTATGCACACTAATACTTTTTTCACTTCAAACCCAATGTATGGCCACGCTTATGTTCCTGTACAAAAAATGACAAAAATATATAATCCTAGTGAAGGCTTAAAACAAGGTACTATTTTTCCAGAACTTGTAAGCCCTTATGTGCCATTACAATCTGTTGCTGAAAATAAATATCTTAGAAATTATAATGAAGGGGGTTGCTCAAATGGATACAGAAATTAATAGACAAAAAATGCTTATGAGTCAAATTCGTTCTTTGGCTTTTGCTGTAAATGATTTAGCTCTATATCTTGACACTCACCCTTGTGATCAAAATGCTTTAAGATGTCACACAGATTATGCAGAGCAATTACACGATTTAAAAATGCTTTACCAAAAAGAGTATGGACCTCTTAGTATCTATGCTCCTATGGAAAATGGCTGGGAATGGATAGAAAGTCCATGGCCTTGGGAAAGAGGAGGTGTTTAATATGTGGAGTTATGATAGACATTTACAATACCCTGTAAATATTAAAACACCAAATCCTGCACTTGCAAAAGTTATTATTTCACAATACGGTGGACCTGACGGAGAACTTGCAGCTTCACTTAGATATTTATCACAAAGATTTGGTATGCCAGATAAAAAATCAAAAGCAATTCTTAATGATATAGGAACTGAAGAACTTGCTCACTTAGAAATGGTAGGTTCTTTAGTTCACCAATTAACAGACGGAGCATCAGTTGAAGAAATGAAAAAAGCAGGACTTGGAGCTTATTATACTGACCACGGTTTTGGTGTTTACCCACAAGCTGCTGCTGGTTTCCCTTTCACTTCAGCAGTTCTTGCTGTAAAAGGTGACCCTGTTGCAGACTTAACAGAAGATTTAGCCGCAGAACAAAAAGCCCGTGCAACTTATGAGAAGTTAATCAATCTTTGTAAAGATGACCCAGATGTAGTAGATGTATTAAGATATCTAAGAGAAAGAGAAGTTGTTCACTTCCAAAGATTTGGTGAAGCCTTAAACGGTGTTCAAGATAAACTTGCACAAAAAAGATTTTATATTGATAAAAAATAGTTAAAATTTTAATATAAAGCATTGATTTTATCGATAAAATAAAGTATAATGAATATAATAATATTGATAAATTAATTTATCAAATAAACTAGGTTGCACAAACCTTTGATTAAATTCACGAATAAGTGCAAATTGAAACATTAGGTTAGATATGAGCCTTTAGGATGAAAATCCTATAAACGAATATCCTATTTAACATTAGGTTAGAAACGAGCCTTTAGTTTTACTATAAACGAGTTTCCAGAAAATTTATAGGGGGTACTTTTAGTACCTCCTATTTTTGTAATATGGAGGGATTAATGAAAAATACAAAGAAAATAAAATTAGGCAAATTGAATTTTTATATTATAGATAATAACTATATTAAATATTTAAGTAAATTTGACAAACATATTGCTTACAATAAAAATGAAAAAAGACCATACATAGGAGTAATAATTATTGTTAACGAACATTATTATTTTGCACCATTGTTTTCGCCAAAGCAAAAGCACAAAACATACAAAGATAATTTAACTTTTTTCAAAATTATGAATCCAAAAACGAAAAATGATTTAGGTATAATTAGATTTTCAGATATGATACCTGTACCACATGAATGTGTCTATTTACTTGATACCCAAAATAAAAGTTATGGATATAAAAGATTAATTTCAGAACAATATTCTTACATAAACAAGTCAGAAAATAAAACAAAAATTATCGAAAAAGCAGAAAAAATCTATAATATTGTTACAAATAATAGTAAAAGCAAGATGGCTATATTCTATAAAAATTTAAGTTGCAATTTTAAACTATTAGAAGAAAAAAGTGCTGAATATATTATAAAAAGAAATGTTTAATGGTTAACTTGACATAATTAGTAGACGGTGTTATAATAAAAGAGTACCTTTAAACAATTGTGTTGTGCATTATGCACGGAAAGGGTGTTAAAAATGTTCGAAAACCGCAAGCGTAACAAGAAGATCCAGGACTTCCGGAAGGATGGTCTGAAGGTCACCCAGTACGACAAGAACAACTGCACTATCGCTCTGGAGAGCCGTGGCGGCCGCCGCACCACGTTGGCCTTTAAGCTGGTCGACTTCGACGGCAACCGTCAGCTGTCCTTCTCCGGCGATCTCATCACCAGCGACGGCGAGGCTCTGTCCCGCGTCATGAAGGTGATGTGGAACGAGGAGCTGCCTCAGGAGTTCTGG
Organism: uncultured Clostridia bacterium; assembly: GCA_947385375.1. Lineage (GTDB taxonomy): Bacteria > Bacillota > Clostridia > TANB77 > CAG-508 > Scatovivens. Next base: position 48,734 of record CANDKR010000008.1, on the reverse strand, counting down.
GCTGACGAGGCCCTGCGCAAGCAGCTCTTCGGCGAGGAGCTGGTGGTCGCAACCGAGGAAGTTCCCGAGCCTGAAGAACCGGAGACGCCTGAGCCCCACACCGAGGGCGGGGAAAATGATGAAGGCAACAACGCTGGCAACGCCGGCACGGCTCCTGCTGAGCCTCAGAAGCCTTCTCCGATCTACTTCCGGGATATGGCCGCCTATGTCACTGGCCAGCCCAACGAGGTGATTGTCACCGTCAAGGCGAGCTATCGGATTGATAACGAGTAACCCATTCCCCCTCACTTGAGGGAAAAAGAGCCACACCAGTATACATTAAACTGGTGTGGCTCTTTTTGTTTACAACAAAATGGTACTGACGAATCAGTACCATTCTACTATCATTTACTCTTTACATTTAACATTCTTAAAGCATTTAGTATAGCAATTATTGAAACACCAACATCTGCAAAAACTGCCTCCCACATTGTAGATAATCCAAAAGCTGTTAACACTAAAACTGCTACTTTTATAAAAATTGCAAATACTATATTTTCTTTTACTATATTCATCGTCTTTTTAGACAATTTTATCGAGCTTACTATTTTAGATGGCTCATCTGTCATAATTACAATATCTGCTGCCTCTATTGCACTATCTGCACCCAGGGCCCCCATTGCTATTCCGATATCAGACATTGCAAGTACTGGAGCATCATTTATTCCATCTCCAACAAAAGCAAGTTTTCCTTGCTCGCTTTTTTGCTTCAATAAGCTTTCTACTTTCTCTACTTTTCCATCTGGTAATAATTCTGCATAGACTTCATCTAGTCCTAATTTTGTAGCTACACTCTCCCCTACATTTTTTCTATCACCAGTTAGCATAACTGTTTTTTTAATACCGTTTTTCTTTAACTGATTAATTGTATTTGCTGAATCTTCTTTTACACTATCTGCTATTAATATATAACCAGCATATTTGCCATCTATCCCTACATAAAGTATTGTTCCTACATCTGTACATTCTGAAAAATCTATGCCTTTTTCCTTCATAAGTTTTTCATTTCCGACTAATACTTCTTTTTCTCCAATTTGAGCAAAAATTCCTCTTCCAGATAGTTCTTCTGTTTTTATAATTTGTTTTTCCTCAATCTCTTCATTAAAAGCTACTTTTATTGATTTAGAAATTGGATGGTTTGAATAATGTTCGCTATATGCTGCAAACTTTAAAAGCTCACTTTCTGAAATTCCTACTGCTTCTATTTTTTGAACCTCAAAAACACCTTTGGTCAATGTACCAGTTTTATCAAATACGACTGTTTCTACTTTAGATAATGCCTCTAGATAATTACTTCCCTTTATTAATACTCCAATTTTAGATGCTCCACCAATTCCACCAAAAAAGCTTAGTGGTATTGATATTACTAATGCACAAGGGCAAGATACTACTAAGAAAGATAATGCCCTGTAAAGCCAGTCTGAGAACAATTCTCCTTTTATTAGAAGAGGTGGAAATACCGCAAGCACTACTGCAATAATAACTACTATTGGTGTATAATATTTAGCAAATTTTGTTATAAAATTCTCTGACTTTGATTTTTTACTACTTGCATTTTCTACTAAATCTAATATCTTACTTACAGTAGACTCTCCATATTCTTTTGTTACCTTTATTTTTATAACCCCATTTATATTTATAGAGCCACTTAAAACCTCGTCTCCTTCTTTCGCTTCTCTTGGCATAGTTTCACCAGTTAGTGCTTTTGTATCAAGTGTTGTATTACCTTCTACTACAACGCCATCTAGTGCTATTTTCTCACCTGGTCTTACAATAACAAATTCACCAATTTTTACTTCATCTGGATCTACTTTTTCTTCATTTCCATCTCTATATACATTTGCATAATCTGGTCTTATATCCATTAAATTTGCAATTGATTTTCTTGATTTATCAACTGCATAACTTTGGAAAAGTTCACCTATTTGATAGAATAACATCACAGCTACTGCTTCTGGAAATTCACCTATTCCAAAAGCACCAAGTGTTGCAACTGTCATTAAAAAATTCTCATCAAACACTTTTCCTCTTAATATATTTCTAATTGCTTTTCTTAATATTTCATAACCTACAATAATATAACTTAATACAAAAATGCAATTAGTAACATAGCTTTCAAACTCCACACACATTGCTACAATAAATAGTAGAAGTGATACTAAAATTTTAATCGCTCTTTTTTTCATAAGTCCCTCCTACATTTCTTCTATTGTTACATCTGGTTCTTCTTTTTTTATAACTTTCTTTACTTTCTCAATTACTTCTGCTTTTTCACTTTCATTATATTCAAGTTCCATTCTTTCTGACATAAAGCTAATAACTGCTGTTTCTATTCCATCTATTTTTTGAATTGCTCTTTCCAATTCTGCTGCACAATTTGCACAATCTAATCCTTTAATCTTAAATTTACTTTTCATTTTTTACCTCCAAAATACTTTATTTTTTATGTTCGATATGTTCTTTACCGATTTCAAAGACTTGTTTAATATGCTCATCATCTAGCATATAATAAACTTCTTTACCTTCTTTTCTACATTTTACAATACCACTTCTTCTCAAAGTACTTAATTGATGAGATATCGAAGATTTGCTCATACCAAGCACATTTGCGATATCACACACACACATCTCGTGTTCATCTAATGCAAATAAAATCTTACTTCTTGTGGTATCTCCTAGTATCTTAAAAAACTCTGCAAGTTTATTAAATAAATCTTGTTCAGGCATTTGTTTTAACACCTTATTTACTACTTCTTCGTGAATTATATTACAATCACATACAAACTCGTTTTTTGACATTTTCTATCTCCTTTCTTACTCTTTTGTAAAATAATAATTGAGTAATTATTCAACTCTTATTTATATTATAGTTGAACGCTCACTCAATTGTCAATACTTTTTAAAAAATTTTTGATAAAATAATAGCAGGCTAATCTCTTATAATTTTGAGTTCAACCTGCATATAATTATTTGTATGAAAAATATAAATTACTCCTCTTTTCTCGTAAAAGCATAAGGTAACAATTCTTCTAAAGTATATTCCTCTATTTTATCACCATAAGCTGTATAAATTTTGAAATCCTTATCTGTATATTCTGTCATAAATTGTCTACAATATCCGCAAGGAAGGCATCTTTCTAGCTCATCACTTCCCTTTGGACCGCCTATTACTAAAATTCTTTCAAAATCTGTTTCTCCTTGTGCCATAGCACTTACAAAAGCTGTTCTTTCAGCACAAATTGATTGGATACATTGATTTTCTATATTACACCCAACATATCTATTTCCATTCTTGCATTTCAAAACAGCTCCAACTTGATAGCTTGCACTTTTGGCATTATCTCTAGCAATCCTTGCCATCTTTAAATCTTCGTTTAAATTAATCATAAATACCTCCTATTTTAAGTGGGCTGTTTCATCAGTTCCGCCCATTTTCTTTTTTTCTTCCGGATTTTGTTTTTTATGAATTTTTAATTTTAATGAATTTAGAAAAGTAAAATCATACTTCATAGAGATATAACCTATGGTACTTGCTACTAATGCACCTATACCATCAACTATAATATCTTCCATAGTATCTGCTACTGCTGCTTGACCAGTAAGTTCTATTCCATTTTTTAGTGCAAACTTTTGCATATTTGTTCCCAAAATGCTATCACTTGCAAACTCATATATTTCCCAAATTCCACCTAAAGTCATCGCAAAACAAAAAGCAAAGAAAGCTACGAAAAACGCATTTAACTGTACATTTTCATTTTCTCTATTTAAAATATCAACCATAGAAAAGCCTAAGAAACCAATCATTGTACCACTAAAAGTATGTAGTATCAAATCCCAATACTTAAATCTATAATAGAAATCCTGTATCTCTCCTAAGAAAATGGCTGCATACAAAAATATGATATAGAAATAGTACATATTATTTGGAACTTCTATCTTAAATTTTTTTCTAAGGAAACTTGGAATGCACATTGCAACCATACCTAAAATACACTGAAATAGCATAAGCACATAATCACTACGTACTCTGACATCATCATCATTTGGCATTATATAATTTGTAGTAGTTGCAATCTTAAAAATCAAATAAATAATTGGCGCACCAAAGCTTGCAAAAATAATTGTAGATATTATTTTTTTCCAATTTCTTTTAGTTTTTTGCATTAATCTACCTTCCTTATCTTAATATTTTGGTATATTCGTGCTTTATATTTTACTTATATCATTAATTTTTTTACTCTGCAATACTAAATATATTTTTTCATTTTTAAAACTAATCTGTCATTTCTAGTTTCTCTCTCAACGCTTTCAAAAATGAATTTACCTTTTCCCCTTATAGTAAGTATATCTCCTACTTCTATCTTTTTAGAAGTCTTTTCAACTAAAATTGAATTTAAAAATACTCTCTGCTCTATTATAATCTCCTCTGCCTTTGTCCTAGAAGATCTCGCAAGTTCTGCAACAAAATTATCTAGTCGTAAAGATGGTACTATAATAGTAAATTCTTCAAATTCTGTTTTTATATTTTTTATTTCTGAAATACTTACTAATTCAATCTCAGATTTTCTAAATCTAGTTAAATCTTGCAAGCCTTGTTTAAGATAATTGGAAACCTCTTTTAAAACTACGACATCTGCACCTGTATCATTTACTATAATATCTCCAAACTTTTCTCTTTTTAATCCCAATTTCATAATGCCACTCAAATAATCTCTATGTTCATATTTTAGTTCTTTGGGAAGTCGTATCCTTATAACTTCTAAAATATTACCTATATTTTTTCTAGCCATTTCTTCAGTAATTTTATCCGGATATAAGACTAATATGCTTCTGTCTGCATTTTCTTTTCCGCCCTCAAAAAAGTAGTTTTTGAAGCTTTCGCCATTTAAGAACTTTTGGACTTCACCACGAGATGCCATATCTAAAAAATCTGTGTTTACTATTTTGTTTCTAGTTTTACAGAATTCTATTTTGTCTGAGACTTTTTCACTTTCATATTGTTTTCGATCATTTTTAAGCATTTTTGACCCCTATTCTTGATTGCTTTAAGGCTTAATCTTACCTTCAATTTTTTACATTCTATAATTGTATTTACTATACTTTCATTATCTAAATGATGTCTTTTTTCTATTTCTTCAGTTTTTCCATGTTTTACAAATTCATCTTGATATGCAAATTTAATAAGATCAATATCTTTTAATTTATTATCTGTTATAACTCTTTCAACTTCTGATGCAAGACCACCTTTAACAGTTCCATCCTCAATTGTAGCTACTACCGAAACACCTTTTAGCTCTTTTTTCAAAAGGTCATCATCAAAAGGTTTTATAAATCTAGCATTAATGACTTTTGCCTTTACACCTTTTTCCTCTAATGTCTTAGATATCTCAAAAACTCTTGCAACCATTTTTCCTATGGCTATAAGTAGCACTTCCGAACCTTCTTTTAGAACTTCTGCTTTTCCAAGTTGTACTTTCTCACAAGTTTCAAACTTCATTTCTTCAGTTCCTCTTGGATATCTTATAAGCACTGGTTTACCTAGTTTCACTGCAAACTCAAGCATTTCTTCTAGTTCTTTATAATCTTTTGGTGCCATAACATTTAAGTTTGGTATTGTATTTCCAAAAGCCATATCAAGAAGACCTTGATGTGTTTCTCCATCATTTCCAACAATTCCAGCTCTATCTGCAATAAGCACAACTGGAAGGTTTTGAATACATATATCATGTACTATCTGGTCATAGGCTCTTTGCATAAATGATGAATATATTGGAACAACTGGCACTAAGCCCTCTCGTGCAAGTCCTCCTGCAAGACCAATAGCATGTTGTTCTGCAATACCTACATCAAAAAATCTATCTGGATATTTTTTTTCAAATTCTGATAAACCTGTTCCACCTGCCATTGCAGCAGTTATTGCGACTATATTTTTATTGTCTTTTGCAAGCTCTACTAATTTATCACCCATAGCTCCAGAGTAATCTTTCTTGCCACCACCTATTTTCTTACCTGTCTCTATATCAAATTTTGAAGTACTATGGAAAGTATCAGGATTTTCTTCTGCTGGTCTATATCCTTTTCCTTTTTTAGTTAGTACATGAAGTAAAATAGGTCCTTCTTGCTGTTTACAAACTTTAAGGATATCTTCTAATTTCTCTAAATTATGACCATCTACTGGTCCTAAATATCTAAAACCTATATCTTCAAAATACATCTTTGGTATAACTAATTGCTTAATGCCTCTTTTAGCCCTTTGAATTAGTTTTACCACTTTTTTACCAACAAAAGGAATTTCTCCAATAAGTTTCTTTCCTTTCAAATTACTTTTAACATAAAAGCCTTTTGTCCTAAGCTTTGATAGCATCATTGAAATTCCACCAACATTTTTTGAGATACTCATTTCATTATCGTTTAAAATAACTATAATATTACTTAGACTACTTCCTGCATCATTCAAAGCTTCTAGCGCCATTCCGCCAGTTAGTGCTCCATCTCCAATTACAGTAATAATCTTATGATTTTCACCTTTTATATCTCTTGCTCTTGCCATTCCTAAAGCAACAGAAATAGAAGTACTGCTATGCCCTGTATCATAGGCATCATACTCACTCTCTGAAGTTTTTGGAAAACCTGCTAAACCATCTAATTGTCTCAAAGTATCTAGTTTATCTTTTCTACCTGTTAAAATTTTATGTACATATGTCTGGTGTCCAACATCCCAAATTATCTTATCAGTAGGACAATTAAATACACTATGTATTGCCATTGTAAGCTCCACAACACCTAAATTTGACGCTAAATGTCCACCTGTGTTTGAAACTGTTTCAAGGATTTTTTCTCTGATTTCTTCTGCTAGAACCTTTTTTTCTTCTGTATTTAATTTCTTCAAATCTTCTGGATAATTTACTTTGTCTAAAACCATATATTCTCCTAAATCATTAAAAATGCAAGCAAAGATGTAAGCATTGGTACAGTAATATTATCTGTACCTTTTATTGACACAAGTTCAATAAGTGTCATAATACCAGCTATAACTACTGATTTCAAAGCCCAGTAGGCTGTATGGCTGTAATAGAAAAATCCTGCTAAAATCATACAAGTAACTACAAACATCACTGCTGAACCTGCAACACTTTTTGAATTGCCAAAAATATTTATTTTTTTACTTTCTATTGCTTGACCTATAACTGCTGCTAGTCCGTCTCCATAGCCCATAACTAAAATTCCACAAAGTCCTATAAGTGGATTATTAACTATTGGACCAAATGTAACAAGTGCAAGCACCAAAAGCGATATTGCATAATATACTGTACCTAAGCTATCTTTATTTACATCTCCCTCATCTCTTTCCATAACTTTTATTAAATCAGTTTTGAAAGATACATAATTTATAACTACAAAAACTGCTGGTAACAACGCTGCAAACCACATATTATCAAAGAAAACGATAGCTATAATCCACCAATTTGATAACATTATGTGGATAAATTTTCTACTAGCTTCTTTTCCTGCTTTTTCAAACATTTTTCCTGCAAGCATAATAATTGCTATAAATACAATTGAAACGCCTACACCTATTATATTATTCATTATTTATTTTCTCCTAAAATTTTTGCAATTTCTTCGTGTCTTTTTACTTTTGCTGTTGTTGTTTTTATAAGTTCTTCACTAGTAACTATAACATCTCTAATATGCTTATATGGTGGCATATTATCATTTATTTTAGAAATATATTCTTTCATCTCTTTTAAAATATCTTCTTCACTCTTATAGCCGTGAACTGCCTTTATTTCATCTTTATCGTAAACAATTTTTACACATATATCTAAATCATCATCCCAAGTAGGTCTTCCATAAACTATACTTTCTTTTACAAAAGGAATATGATTTATAAGCATTTCTAGCTCTTCTGGGAATATATTTTTACCATTCTTTTGAACAATAACATTTTTCTTTCTACCAGTTATGTATAAAAAGCCATCTAAATCTAAATATCCTAAATCTCCTGTATGGTACCAACCATCTTGTAAAGCTTCTTTTGTTGCCTCATCATTTTTATAATATCCAAGCATTACATTTGGACCTTTTACAAGTATTTCGCCTATACCTTTTTCGTCTTTGCCTTCAATTTTTATCTCTACATTATTGACTGCTTTTCCTACTGAACCAAGTCTTGTATCAAAATCATTCTCAATTGATACTACTGGTGAAGTTTCTGTTAAGCCATAACCTTGAAGTGTTCTTATTCCAAAACCTAATAATCCTTCTAAGATTTTAGGATCTATTGGAGCTGCTGCTGAAATAAGTAATCTTAAATGTCCACCTAAGGCTTTATGAACATCTTTGAAAACTTTGTCTTTAACTTTTATATGTAACTTATCTAGTACATTTGTAATTTTTGTCATTGTATTTACAAGTTTTGTCTTGCCTTCTTTTTCAATTTGTTTCATTATTCTTTTATAAATAACTTCTACTATTGCTGGTACTGCAACTATTACAGTACATTCATATTCTGCTAAGTTTTGGGTAATATATTTTAAACCGTCACAGAAAGTATACGTTGCCCCAACATATACAAGTACATTCATAACTAATGCTGGTAGTGCATGATGGAAAGGTAAAAGTGCTAAAGTACAATCTTTGTCATCAAATTTTAAATATGATAAAATACTTAAAACATTTTGGCACAAATTGCTTTGTGAAAGCATTACAGCTTTTGACATCGAAGTAGTTCCTGAAGTAAATAGCATTACAGACATTTCATTTTCATCGATAACAGCATCTTTTTGAGATGTGTCGCCTGCTTCAATTAATTTTTGACCTTTTTCTATTAACTCTTTATATGATAAAATACCATCTTCCTCTTTTTCTGCATCCATATTAATGAAATACTTGATAGAAGATAATTTCTCATCTCTAATTTTTTTCATTACTTCTAAGTATTTATCCTCAAATACAATAGCTTCTGCCTCACTTCTTTCTGCTAGAGATATTATTTCATTATCTGGCAAAGATTTATCAAGTGGAACAATAATTTTACCACCTGTTAGCATTGCATAATAAGTCGCTATCCACTCATATCTGTTTTTTGATATAAGTGCTACTCTTCTATTACTAATACCTAAAGAATTTATCCCTGTACCTAATGCCTCAACCTCTTTGCCAAATTCTTTATAAGTCATATAGTTAAACTCAACTGTTTCTCCTTTTTTATACATTTTTTTCTTAAATTTGAAAATACTATTATTACCATATAATTTTATAGAACGGTTTAACAATTCTCTAAAATCTTTTACTTCGTCTATACTATATTCTTTCATACAAAAACCTACCTTACATAAATTTCTTCTATTATATCACAAATTTCAAAAAAATAAAGCTTTATATTGACTTTAGTTATATTTTCTTATATTATAAGTTTAGAAAATTTCGGGAGGTAAAATAATTATGAGTAATAAATTAGTTTCTTTTTTATTTCAAACAAATGCATTTAAGGTATGTCCTGCAAATGAGCCTTTTTGGCTTACATCAGGATTAATTTCACCTTATTTTGTAAATACACATTTTCTTTATGGTAATGAGTCAGATTCTGTTGAATTACTTGATTTTATTACAAATGCTTTAGTTTCAGAAAGCAAAACTGATTTACCAGGATTGATATTTGAGAAAGTTTCAGAACAATACGAAAGAAATGAAGTTTTTAAAACAACAATAGATTTATTAAAAGATATGATTGTTCAAAGTATTGATATGAACCAAGTTGACTATATTTCAGGTGGAGAAAGACGTGATTGGTATTTCTCTATTATGATTGCATATCTTTTAGGACTACCTCACATCACATTATTCAAAGACCAATCTGCTGTTGTAAGCACTTGTGATTTTGAAGAATGTACAGAAGTAGAAAAACTAGAAGGAAAAAAAGTTTTACACGTAGCTGACCTTCTTACAAAAGCTTCAAGCTATGTAAACTACTGGGCACCAGCTATTCAAAAATTAGGTTCAGATATTTATTGGAGTGCTGTTGTTGTTGATAGATTAGAAGGCGGAGAACAAACTTTAAAAGATCTTAGAATTGAGTCTTTATCTCTAATTAAACTAGACAACTCTTTATTCCAAACAGCTTTGGAATTAAATGTTATTCTTCCAGCTCAACTTGAAATGCTTAATGACTTTAAGAAAGATCCATATACTTATATGAGAAACTTCCTTATCGCTCACCCAGAGTTCCTACAAAATGCTTTAAAAGCAGACCCTAAAACTGCAAAAAGAGCTCAATACTGTATCGATAATGACTTGTATAATTTAAAAAATGATTAATTAATAAAAACGACTTTCATTCATTTGAAAGTCGTTTTTATTTTGGCTGGGGTACTGTGATTCGAACACAGGAAATGTCGGAGTCAGAGTCTAAATCATATCATTACTATATCTTACTATATTTTGCTGAATAGTGCTTAAAATATAGTTTTTCAAAGTTTTCTGAATTTCTAAATCATGCTATATTTTCCTATACTTTTCTATATTCATGTACCAGTTTTGTACCAGTAAATATTTTATTTTAAATCTTCAATCAACTCATCTATATATTTACTTGCTGGATCCTGGTCTATCTTAACATCTTCTTTTATTTTATCTATATAATCAAGTAATTCACAATACTCTTCTCTTTCAACTAAGTTTTCAATATTTTCTAAAATCTCTATAACTTTTGTGTTTTTCATACGTTCTCTTCTTTCGTTTTGAATTATAACATAGTTCTATACAAATAACAACTTACTTGTATAGTTTATTATTTATATAGCCTGTCCTTCCAGTAGACTTTACTTTTATTTTATCAATATCTGATGTTACATTCTCCATAATTACAATGCTTGTATTTGCCTTATAATTGTATTTTAAGCCTGTTAAATTTGAATTTGAATAAATTATGCAAGATTGTTTTATAGTACGACTTTGACCGTATTGTATTTGGAATTTTTACGGTTAAAACCGGACTTAACGGTATAGCACTCATATTCTTTTCGGCACACCAGAACTGCTCAGAAAATATCTGAACAATATCTGTAGAACCGCCATCGTATGCTACGTCACCGAGTCCGTAGACTCTATTATCTGGAGTAATAACGCTCGTATTTATCCAAAACTGGCGTGCATCATAAGGATCTACTAAAGCTAATTCTCCAGCATAGCAACAAATGCCTACTGGAATATCTACTAATACTCTTTGACCTGCTTTGAATTTTGAATGTTCTATATCCTGGTATGCAAAAAAGTTCTTGTAATTAGCATACTTTTTGAAATTATCTATGCTGCAGTATATCGTATTACCTTCTACTACTACCTTGCCTCTTCTAGTCGATGTATTGAATTTTCCAGAATAGTTATATGGATCATATATCTTCAATGTATTTTCTTCAATTCCTACTATAACTATATAGTGACCGCCCGTTGTAAACAGTCCATTTCCACAAGAAACTATTACATAGTTATTATTTCTAAGTAACTCTACTGCTTTATCAAAACTAGCAGTTTCCATATAACCAATATTAAATTCGTCAGCTACTGCTCTAAAAGCACTCCAATATGTACCATTATTAGCGGAACGATAGCCATTTTTAACAAATAATGTAGCCATAATGTCTGGAGTTATAGTTCCTTTTATACTTGAAACTACCATTGATGCACAAGTCGGACCACATCCGCTTGAGCCTATTGTCTGAGTATAATTATTACTAGATGTATAAATTTGATTACTCCACCTATTATCTATTTGTGAATAATATGTAAGTCCTTGATATTCTCCCAATTCGACATCCCACGATTTTGCTCTATCACCATCGTATGAAATATCGCCTTGTAACTCAAATCCTTCAGTTTCTTCCTTAATAATATTTTCTGCTTCAAGCTCCTGTTCTTCTTCTATTGACACCTCTTCAATCGTTGTTTCATCAGAAGAGTCTTCAGCATTTTCTGTAATATCCTCAACTACAATATTTTCATCTATAGTCTTAATCTCCTCAAGTACAATATTTTGCACCTGCTCCACAACATTCACTGCTGGATTATCTGGAGTATAAACTCCCAATAAAACTAAAACAACTGCTAATACACTAGCAGTTATCACATAAACTATTTTTTTATTTTCTTTACTCATATTTACACCTCTTTCTTGCTTGTAAATAAAGCACCATTTTTATTATCATACATTTCAAAAAAGTTTACACACCAAGCATCTACAATTTTGACATCTTTATTCATACAATGAATACCATTTTCATCATAAGCTTTTTTATAAAATTCTAATTTATTTTCTAAGTTTTCTGCTCTAGTTATAATTACTTCTGTTGTTTCTTGTCCTGGCACTGTAATTTCTACTGCAATATCATCTTTCATTAAAATTGCTGTATCAAATATGCTTATTAAATTTTCTTTTTTCATACTTTTCTCCTCCCTATCTATAATTTAATTCCATAAACTTGATTTATCCCAACTTGGTTAATTGGTCTGCTGGCACCTTTATATAGTAGCATCGCTCTAATGTTAGTTAGATTTTCTTTAGTTGTAGAAACTTTCATGCTAGCATTGTAACTTCCTGAAAAAGGTGCATCATAACCTTCTTCAAGAAAAGCTCCGTGCCCACTATTAAAAGTATCAGCAAAATTCGTTGACAACACAGCAGTATCTCCTTCTCCCCAACCTAATGACTCTACTATAATAAAATCATAATTTTGTATATTATCCTTTAATGGAATTAAATATATTTTTTTAAGTTCATAATCATTTGGAAAATGCCATTGTTCATTAAGCAATGGCACTCTTTTATATTTTTTATTTTCTCCTGGAAGTAACATCACTCATCACCCCCAGTTTTTTCTTCTTTTAAATAACTATCCGTGTGTGTGTGTGTGTACAGCCACAACACTTACACGACTTGATTTGTTTCTTTTCATTACTTGTCCTCCTTTTTTAATTTTATAGGTGGCAATTTTAAGCAGTTATCTACTAAAAGCTCTATGCCGTGATTTCCTCCTAATGCTTGATACTGTTTTAATAAATCAGTCAAACAGTACCTGGCATAATCTGGCAAATATCCCATTTCTGTGTATTTCTCTACTTTGCTTGTAATCTGACTTCTAAGTAAGCTTATCATTGCTAACCTTATTGCTTCATTAGATTTGTCATTTTCTTTTAATTTTTGAGATATAAAAGTAAAAATACCTGTGCAGATTACAGGTATTCCCCATTGTAATATTATTTTTAAAATATCCATTTTTTCTCCTTTGCATTAAATATCTCATTTTGAAATATTTATAAAATACTATATTTCACAAAACCTCTTTCTAGATTGATTTTTATTTCTTGATTTGTTGGTAAACTTATAAAAATTTTACCTTCAACGTTAATCGTACAAGTTGCTAAGTAGTCTTTTGCTGTGTCTGCGTTCCTTGTAAATATTGGAAAATAAATATCTTTTTGAGGTCTATATTCCTCAGGAATTGTTCCAATTAAATTATTTTGCCAATTAACAAATATTAATTGTTTAGAAGAATTTATATTTATTTCGACCTCACTTTCAATTTTTCTGTATTCAAATCCTTCAACTAAAATATTCCATCCATCTTTTTTTATTTCTTCTGAGAGTTTCATTTCATCACCCCCAGCTTTTCATCTTTTAATGAACTATCCGCGCGCGTGTGTGTGTGTACAGCCACAACACTTACACGACTTGATTTGTTTCTTTTCATCACTTGTCCTCCTTATTTATATCCAACAACTCTTTTTATATAAATTGTTTCGTTTGTAAAATTGGCATTTCTATATGCGTTGGAGTAGAAGTTAACATAGCCTCCTTTTAAAAAGTTTATTTTATTGTTAATGACTTCAATAATATTAAAGCCAATCTGAATATAATTTCTTTCGTCTACAACGCCATTAAGAATATAAGATAAATTTGTTTTTTCGTTGTTTTTTATTCTAACTGTATTAAAAATTCCACTCGATTGATAAAACTCTATCTCTATATAGTCATAATTAGATAAACTATCATTTAAAGTGATAGTTGTATTACTACCAGTTGTATTTTCGTACAACACTGTACCTTTATTTGCTTTATCAATTATTTTTTTTACTATTTCCTCTAAAACCTTCATTTTTAAGCACCCCCTTCAGACACAGTTGTTGTTTCAGACACTCCTGTTACAACTGCCTCTAAGACTACATCTTCTAGCAAAGTATAATTGCCATCAGCTGCGGTCCTGTGCATCTTTATCTTGTTGCTAATCTGACCTGCAACTCCTACCTCTTTGTAATGACCATCTGCAGTATCAGTAGTCATAATCAATTTTGATCCGTTCCAAAATAACTCAAGCGAGTTATTCCCTACTGTATAGCTAATTGGTAGCACGATTTGATATTCATTTATAATAGTGCTACCTTTAGATACAATCTGATGTCCTTTCTGAACTTTTACTGGACTTGATACTTGCTTTTCATCTAAATATTTTAGATTAGATTCTATTTGATCTTGAAGATTATTTAAAAACGTATCATCTATTGGAGGCTCTTGTCCATCTGTAAAAGTTGTCTTATTAAAATTTATTGGCATTATTTTTCTCCTTTCGTATCTTTTTCTTGTTCTTTATTCAAAGCATCTAAATATATTGATTTTTCGTTTTTAATCGCCTGTTCAGTTATATTCGATAATTCAGTAGTCAATTCGATTAACACATACTGAGCATTAATCAATGGTACATTTGCCTCATCAATAATTTTAGATATATTTTCTTTTAGTTCGAAAGTTGCATAATTTAACCCTTTTTTTATAATTTTGCTTTCTTTATTGTTCATTTTTCTCCTCCAATTTTAATATCTTTTCTATTTTTTGCATCCAAGAATATATTTCTTGGATATTTTTGTGATGCAAAGCCGATAAATTTAACAAATGCATTTGATACGTGTCATTTTCTGTACTATGATTCACTCCATCTGGAAATACTTTTTTTGTTCTTTGTGCACCATATCCAAATCTTATATGTTTACCTGCGTCTCTTGTTCCAATGTCTTTTTTCCAATCAAAAGAAATTATAGGAATTTTATCTGTAATTTCTAAAGAATTTTCTTCACACTTTATTTTATTTTCTTTCAATCGCTCATCTGATGCATTTGTTGCTACTTCATATCCTTGAATATAAATTGTATTTGATATATTATTACCTTCACGATTTCCCTGAACGTACATAGTCGTAGACATTATAACTCTTGATCCAGCTTTTAAATCTGTATCAGATAATTCTGGAGCATATCTATCAATCTCAAAAATGTTTTTCTTATGGGTACTATCCCAAACAAACCAACCTCTGCTATCACCAATACGAGTTTCCAAATGTGTACTTCCCCTTGCTATGCTTGCAAATAATCCATTATTGTTATTATTCAACCTCCAATTCAAACTAAGTGTGTCCAATTGCATAGCTTTTTTTCTGTTTGAATATTCAGTATAAAAATAACCATCCTCGGCATCAACGGTCAGCCACTTAGCTTTTACAAGTCCTTCGTGTGTTATATATGTATTAATACTACCCAAATCACTTGCATAAGCATCAGAAGCTCCTGCAAAAAGAAAAGGTCTATATACATTTTGACGAGCTGGTCCATTTGGTACTAACAATCCACTATAATCGTTTCCATTATTAGAAAATTCTTTATATAAAAATGAGCCTTCATATTGGTCATTTTCTTCTAGCACCATTCCTGCTATCTGTCCACCTTTTGCAATAATTTTTTTGGTAGTCAATGTTCCATCTGTATCTATTGAAGTATTATCACTTTCTAGTTTGAACAAATTACTTTTAAAATGTATAATTCCTTGCCCATTCGTTATAGCCAAATTCATTTTGGCAACAATATTATTCTCTTTAACTACACCTATCATAGAATCTTTTGTTGTATATGTATTTGAAACTTCCAATAAAATACTATTTTCTTGGTCTGTTATTTTTTGCTCAATCTTGTTGTTTATTTCTGTCGTTGTAGAATAGTTTAGCAATTTCTGATTTACTTCGCTCGTTATACTATTAGCCATCTGTGTTATAGCTGATTTCAATTCTGCAGTAGTAGCAAAACTTTTAGTAAAATCATTTAGCACAACATACTTAGCTTTCATATTAGCTATATAATTTGATATTTCTATATAATTGGTTCCTTTATTTAGTGGAATTTCTAGTTCTCCTAAATTTTCTATTATTTCATTTTCAAGAATATACTTATTACCTTCTTCGTCTGCACCTACTCGTCTTATTACTTGTAATTGATTATCTGCCAAAACTAACTCATCACACACATCTCCAAATTGTTTTAATCCTTGCTTTATCTGTGTTAATTCAATTTCTTTACGTTCGTTATAATTTTCATATATTTGAGCTGTATTGAATGTCGACACATCGTAACAGTAAAAAATTAAAAATTTTTCTTGTTCTGTAGGAGTTATAGTTATATGATCTTTTTCTGTATTTATTTTCCAATTTGAAACACCATTTTCATAGACATATTCGTTTAAACCATAGTATTTAACTGCATTAATCCTATCTTCTGCATCAGTTTCAAAAGGATTTTTCTCAAAAGTCTCTAAATATAACCATTTTTCATCACTTATCTCATTTTTATCTAAAATAATATCATAAGTCTTTCCATGCTCTAATTTTAAAATGTAATATCTGTTATTATCCTCATTATCTTTTATAGCAAGTCCCTGATATTTCTTTACAATATGATTTACTGAGTCATATCCTTCAACTTTAACTGTAATATATCTAGGTCCAAACTTCTTCTCAAATCTATTTTTTACATCTATTTTATTTATTACTATTTTTCCAAAACTATTTGGATATAATGTTTTACTAGGATAAAGATTTTTTCTTGGCAACAGTCTTTCAAATACTGTGTTATTTCCATATATATGTAGCTCTAGCAAACCTCCTTGCATACAATCATCTAATTGTATTTTAGTTGATCCAGAAACTTCTCTCGTTAGATCTGCTATATTTTCTACTTTATTCGTTATTGCATCTACACTTACTTCTAAACCTGCAATTTTATCTTCATGTTCTAAAACTTCGCTTGTAAGTAAATTAATTTTACCTTCAACTTCATCAACTTTCGCCTCTGCATTTCTTACACGCTGTTTCAAGCTTTTGTTCTTAGCAGTACTCTCAACTTCTGTTAGTTGATTAGAACTTATATAAGAATCTATTAGTGTAGGATATTTTAAGCAAATTGTATCAATCAGAAATTTATGTTCATTGCATTGAACAAAAGAAAAAGGCTTTGTGAAAAAAGCCTCGTGTGTTTCTATTTTTTTGCAATAAAATTCTAAACCGTGTAATTTATCATAAATATCTTGCAATGCTAACTCTCTATTATCATCAACAATTAGATTGTTAACAATTTTTACCATACAACTTTTATACTGAGCCGATAAAGCTGCATCGTTTAATTCTTTATAATCCTTTATTGGTTCTCTTGCAATATTCACTCCAGTAATTGGACCAATTTTCATAAACTTTTCACTAGAAAAATATTCTTGAACGTCTAGATCTAATTCTATAAAACTTCTTATTTCTAGCTCATCGTTCTCGTTAATAAAAGCATTTCCACCTGCAGCTGCAGCTATCATTGCTATTACTTCTCTATTAGTCCTTTTACTATCAGCTATTTGTCTATAAATTACAAAATCACTATTTGCAAAATTCAAATCCTTTAATGGTACACCTACTTTGCTACAAATATTTTGAGCCAACTCTCCTGCTGTGCACGGCAAAGTTTGTGTCCATTCAAAAGGCTCATCAAAAAGTATAGATTTATCGTAACCTTTTACATCAGCCTCTTTTGTAGTTTCTTCATCACTTTTTGGAGTTAATAAAAATGTAGGCATTTTTATTTGTTTTTCATTTATTTTAAAAAGTGGTTTTATACTATTTGGGATTTCAACACTATTATTATTTAAGTTTAAAGTAATGTTCCAGGAATTAAATGTTCCTATAAAGGCTCCCTTTTGTGTCTTGAATAGTATTTCTACATCTTCAATTGCTTCTCCGAAATCCCCAACATTCTCAAGCTTAGGCTTTAATGTTATATCATTTGACATTCTTTTTGCCTCCTATTGATTATTAATCCAATTTGCTGCTTGATTAGCTATAAAAATAAGAGGAATGTCCTCGTAACGAAGATTCTCTCCTCTTATTAGTCTCAATTTTATTTCGGTATCTTGGCAATAGCAATTTTGAACTTTTTGAGATAGTGAATAATCATCCCAGAAATCCACATTTATTTCAGGTTTCATTATTTCTTGCCTAAGTTGTGAAATAAAATTTTTATCAAGTTTCATACAATTTAAGGTTACTTTTATTTCATAAACAGATCCCAGTAATACTTTAATCATTTTTAGTGACTTCCCTCTGCTACGATCTGCTTTAGAATATACATTTTTAGGTGTTGCAGAATAACTTTTAGGTGAAATCATATTATCTGAAATTAATAAATCATTTAATTTAATATACAAATGAACCACCTCCATCTAAATCTGGACTTGTCGTTTCTTCATCTAAATCAACATCTTTTACTATTTCTGCTAACTCTCTCTTATCAACAATTAATTTTGTTATAATTGTTACTTTCTTATTTCCACTTTCTTCTCTAACTATTTGTCTAATTAGACCTTCTGGTGCTTCTAAGTTTCTACCATTTTTCTGGTCGCCTAAAACTGCCATAAATTCTTGTCTTGGTGGTATTACTGCACCTGTTGCAAGTCTTGGCAATGATATTTGATTTAAGTTTGGAATATTGAAATTAAACTTTTTACCTCCAAAAACAGGTACCCAATCAGGAATATCGAAGGACAATCCGTTTATCGCTCCTATTACAGCATTTATTCCATTAGTAACGCCATTAGCCATTCCCTCAATTCCACCTAAAATAGAATTGATAATATTTTTAATCACTGTCCATATTGAGTTGAAAATATTTGTAGTAGTCGTTTTTATTGAATTGAAAATATTACTCCACACAGTTTTTATATTATTTAATGAATTTGATATACTATTTTTAAGATTTGAAATAATCTCTGTTATTTTAGATTTGATATTATCAAAAATATTAACTGCAGTTGTTTTAATGTTTGTACAAATTGTATGTATATTATTTTTCATTTCTTCGAACTTTGATTTTATGTTTTGTATCCATTGAGAAATAGTTGCCTTTATATTCTCAACTGTTTCAGTAACTTTAGTTTTAAGCTCTTCAAATTTTTCTTTAAACCTCTCAACCCAAGCTTGAACAGAATTTACAATATTCTCCTTTACTTCATTGAATTTATTTTTTATTGCCTCCCAAACTACTGGCCAGTTTTCTCCAATTATTTTAAGTTGTTCTATTACTTCTGTTATTACCCAAACTACTGTTGCAATAGCAGCAGTAACTAAGCCAACAACAGCTATTACTGGGAATAAACTTGCTGACATTGCCGTAGTAACAGTTGTTGTTACAGCCGTTATAAGATTCACTACTTTTAAAGCTCCTGCAAGGCTTAGAAAACCTACTGCTAAAGTTTCTAACACAAGAGGATCTATTCCTAATATTCCTCCAGCAATATCAAGCGAAGCTCCTATCGCATCCTCAATTAGTTTACCTACATTAGCCAATATAGTAACCCAATCTATTGATTCTAAAAATGATGCTATGTCCGTGCCGATTTTATTCCAATCAACCTCATCCAACACCGTGTCTAATGTTTCTAATATACCTATAAAGCCTTCGCTAAGTGCTGTCCCTGATTTCTCCCAATCTATACTCTCAAAAAAAGCTTGTATCGAACTAGCAACGCTTAATCCTAACGATGTCCAGTCAAATGTTGTTACAAATCCATATAAAACATCAAAAGTAGATTGTAGATTTTTTGCTAATGTTTGTCCTAATAAAATCCAATCTATCGCATCTACAATTCCGTTTAAGCCATTAGCTAATCCAGTTCCAAACATCGTAAAATCAAATGTAGTAAGCCACGTATATACAAAAATCAGTGCAGTATTTATTGCTTCTGCAATATTATTTCCTAGCAAAGTCCAATCAAGTCCTGCTAATGCTCCATTCAAAAACATTGCTAAGTTATAGGCTATATTTTGTGCTTGTGCTTGTATTTCACCCCAATTAATATTTGATAATGCTTCATTTATTTTTTCTGATATTGAAAATCCTATATCATAAGCACTCATTCCTTCAAAAGCATTTGTTAATTCTTCAGCTAAAGATGTTCCTGTACCTTCTGCAGAAATCTCAGGAATATCAATCCCTGCTCCACCAGATGAGCCTGAGCCCTTATTTTCATCTAACACATTTAGTTTATCAAATGAAAGTAAAGCTCCCTCTGCTTGTTTGCCTGCCTTTTCTGCTGCATCTCCTTGCTTTTCAATCGCACTTGTGGCTGCTTTACTTGATTTAGCAGTATCTTTATTCACAGGTGCAAATTTACCAAACACAGAATTTACTAGGCTAGCAAAAACAGAAGCTAGCTGAATAAGTGCATTTATAACTGATTGTATTAAAGGTAAAATTGCTTGAAATATTTGCATGAATGCTGTACCCAAAGTTTGCTTTAAAGTAGTAAAAGAAGCATTTAATCTTGCTATCATTCCTGAATAGCTATTTACATATTTTTCGGCATCTCCCGTTTGGAATTTTGTTTCCTCTAGAATTCCATTAACTTCAGCCTGAATTTTCTCTGCTTGTGTCAGATTGTTTGTTGTTTTTCCTATTGATTTCGCATAATCTTCCCACATTTTTGCAACGTTTTTGGTAACCCCCGCATTATCAACGACAATTGAGTTTTCATTTTTCAAACCTTCTGAAGCTGTTGCAACAGCTTCTCCTAAACCATAACTTGCTTGTCTACTATATGTAGCTGAGTCCTTTAACGCTACTAATACTTTTTCGATTTGAGATGTATCATATCCACGTAAAGTCAAATTTTTATAGGCAGTAGTTGCTTCTGTCGCACTTATTAATCCATCAGAAGTATAAGATTTAATAAATTTCTGAGCAACAGAAAAACTTTTGCCGTTGACCTTCCATAATAGATTTTAGTCCTGTCATTGCATTTTGATATTCTTCTGCAGCTGCTATCGAATCCTTTATACCTTTTGTTACAAAAGCTATTGCAATTGTGCTTCCAACAAGTTTTATAACATTATTAAGCATATTGAATCTATTAGTTAAATTAGTTACGTTCTTTCCTACTTTTTGGAAATCCGATATTAAATTTTTTATTCCTGCATTAAAACCCGCACCATCTATACTAGTATCAAATTTAAGACTACCATCATATTGAGCCATATCTGCGTTCCTTTCTAAAAGTTATCGGCATCTATGGCAACTACTTAACTTTTTATAGTTTTATCTCAAATTGTTTTTTGCAATTACGAGCTTTGCAAAAAACAAAAACACCTTCGCATTTTGATTTTTCATCATAATATAAAGGCATTTCATATCCGCAATGTGGACATTTGATTTTACTTTTCATTTTTTTTACTTTTTCCATCATTTTCACTTTCTCTTATCAATAAAACATTTCCTACTCCTAAACGCTTTCTATCTGTTATTTTATTATCTTCAATAATATTTTCTACAGTAATTTTATTATCTTTAGCAATCATATCAAGACTTTCACCTTCTCTAATTACATGTTCTTTCATTTTTAACTCCCTCCAATCCTCTCATAAATTTATTTATCTGTTCTTGCTCTTCTTCTGTATACTGTTCTTCATTTTCAAGTTCTAAAATACTTTCCAAATTAGAATATACAACTTTTTCTTCTTTCGTGAGTTTTCCTTTATTTTTTTGACTTCTTAAATAAACAATTTGCGAAAAAAATGTTTTATCATCTAAATCAAAAAAGTAATATACAAATTTCCACCAATGCAAATATTCTATATTCTCTAAATCTACTCCATGTGATTTTTTTATTGCAGAATATATATACTGAGAATCTTTTAGAAATGAATATACCCTTTTAGGTTTTATTTCTTCTTCGTTATCAACATTTTGATTTTTTTCTTCTCCAGCATCTAAAAATAAAATTCCTTTTCGTACAGCTTCCTCAACATTATTTTGATTTATTTTCGAAGGATCTTTATATAAAAGTTCCAGCATAAGTTCTATTTTTTCTAATTTGCTCAATTCTGAATCTTCAAACATCAAAATAATATTTAAACAATCCCTAAAATCTGTATTTATTTCAACTATTTCGTTTCCTAACTTTATTTTTGTTGGAAACTTATCTATCAATTGATTCACTATAAAACACCTGCATCTTTTAATTTACTTGTATATTTGTTCTTTGTATCATTTCTAAATTTCTCAAAATATGGACAAAGTGCAATAATACAATTTGCAAGTACAAAAACATTTTTTCTATTTCCGCAAATCATATTAGTAGCACCATTGCCAAAAATGTCATCAATTAAGTCTTTTAAATAATCAAAAAAATCTTCTTCTAGTTTAAAAGCTTCTTGAATTCCATCTTCTTCTAGTTTAAAAGCTTCTTGAATTCCATCTTCTTCTTTTAAATCTAGCTGTTTAATTTTTGAATCTAATTCTTGTTGTTTTGTTATCATACTGTCTTTCATATTATAAAATTTTCTTCTTGTATTTACATCTCCTGGATCAAATTCTAATATTTTATCTTTATCTCCATTTAAAGCTAATCTTAAAAGTGTATCTTTGCTATCAAAATTTAAAATATCTGCCATTTCTTACTTCTCCTAACATAAAAAAATATAGGCGATATGAATATACTTTCTTATCGCCTATTTAATATTAAACACCTGTGCTTTTTGCATAAGTCTTAGTTGATGCTGTGAAATTACCTTTTTCTTTTTCTCCTAAGAAATTAATATCAAAAGGCATTTCTATTCCTGATGTTGGTCCACCAAATGATTTTAGATCGATAGCACCTTTTTGTTTTATAGCACTATACACACCCTCAGAAATTTCGTCACTGACAAAAACATCAAGAAACTCCATTACAACATCGTCAAGCTCTAAATCATCTGTATATATTTTATACAATTTTTGAAATAATTTAGACTCTTTACGTGCTTTAAATGGAGATACAGAAGATGTTTGATTTCCTTTTGTTACTTCTACATCTGTTTCTCCAGTAATATCTGTTTTGCTCTCAACATTGTTGTTCATCTCTCTAGTTAATTCTTCAATACCTTTTCCGTACCTTTCCCACTCTGGTTCTGATTCAGTTCCTACATTAACAAAATGCATAAGTAATTTTCTTGGAATTTTTCCATTACCTGTAAAAGACATTTTTATTCCTCCTTTTTATTTTTGTAAATATGTTATTCTTATTTCCATTTGATATCTAGCCTCCGTTTCACTCACCGCAGCAATATATGGAGAATCCATTATTTCTATTGCTTCTATCTCTTCAATATTTTCTATCTCTGAAACATCTGGATAATTTTCTTCATCATTCTGCTGCTCAATCCACTCTGCTAGATTTTCAAATAATTTATAATTTTCTAAGTTTTCAATATCATCTTGTGAATATGTTTTTCTTGAAGCAAAAACAAATATCTTTTGCTTCTCTTTTGAGCCATCTATAAATTTGTGTAATATCCTCTCAGCTGGCACAGCTTCTAAAGAATAATTGTCAATCTTATCTCCTAAATAATCCACTTTTATTTTAGGTTTATTACTAAAAACATCTGCTTCAGATAAAAAGTCTATTATTTTACTAATAAAAAGTTCTTCATTTTCAGTTTTCACAACTTCTTCCTCCTATTATTAAGTTCTCATAATTCTAGCTGCACCTCTTAATATTTGTTGTTTATGTTGAACTTTCATTCTCTCAAACCAAAAAGCACCGTCTTTGTGGTGCAAATTGATATTTCAAAGGTATACGAGTTACTCTCTTTGGTGGATGTCCAGTCATAACTTTACCTTTATACTGATAACGTGAATAAAGAGCCAAATAGTTTAATTCTCCACTTCCTATTTTAGTTCCTAATATACCTGATTTTTTTAAGAAACCTGTTCTAAAAGGTACTAATTTATTACTATGTCTTAGGCATTCACTATCAACAAATTTCTGAGCTTTGCCGAATCTAGTTTCCCAACCTTGCTGAAATTGTGGATTCCATTCTAACCTCGCCTTTATTATTTTTCCTTTTGCATTTACATTTACGATTGCCCCTCTAGGAGTTTCTATTTTCAACTACTTCACCTCAATTTCAAAATGTGGTAAATCTCCTTTTCTAAGATCATCAACAGCAATAACTTCATATACTACATGCTTTGACTTAAGATATGCTAGCCTTTTGTCATGGTCTAAATCATCCTCGATTTTTCCTTCAATAACAATGTCCTTTTCATATATTTCAACATTATCTTCAGTAGGAATTATAATAGTTCCTGAATTATTTGATTTTTCGCCTAATTTTTCTATTGATATTCCTTTAGAATGTTCAAAATATAAATTTTCAAAAAATCTTTTCTCATATTCATTTGTATCATCATTTAAATGAAATACAGTTATGCTATCTTGAAACATCTTAATTCCCCCTATATAAAAGATTTACCCCATCTTTATCTGTGATATCTAATAAATAAAACTTAATAATATTATCTATCTCTTCCTCAAGTTCTTTCTCTAGTTCTTTATCCGTTTTCACGTCAGCATAATTAACAGCCCATTTTCCAACAGTTTCAGATTTTTTTCTACCCTGCTTCTTATTTTCTGCTTTTTTGGTATTGTATTCTTGGATTTTATCAACTAAAACACAGCAACAATATTTCACTTCTTCCATGCTAGAATCAGCTCTATTTGACGTATGATTTTGAATATGTTTGCTTGCCGTAATTATTAAGTTTTCAAGTTGCTCTACATCTAAAGCACCTTTATACGAGTTCTTATAATAGTTCTCATCTACATATTTTGTCATAATTTACCTCTTTATTAGTTTTCGTTGCTATTACCTTCAGGCTCACCTTTTTGATGATTATCTTCTGAATTTTCTCCAGTATCTTCGTTGTTGTTTTCTTCTGGATTTACTTTTAAATCTTCTTTTGCATTTTCTCCTGGATCTTCTTTATAATTTTTCAAAAAATCAAGAATATCCGCTTTAGCTTTAACATTTGATGGTATTTCAATTTTATTTTTTGTTGCATATTCTTTTAATTCTGCAACAGTCATTTCATCAATTGTTTTTTCTTCTTTAATAATCTCAACCTTAACACCCTTTGACTGTAATTTTCTTATTAAATACTCATTATCAGTATAGGCTTCACCTCTATCAAAGTGAAGCCCATACCTATCTTGTGTTAATGGTTGATTTAAAATAATTTTTGCTTTCATATTATCTTAAACCTCCAAATTTATTTTACCTTAATTTTTCTGAATACTCCTGCTTTTAATGAATTTTTTAATACAACTGCTGCTACCATTTCAACATCACCTTTCTTTACTGCACCTGCTTCATCAAAATTAGGCAAACAAGTAGATATAATTTTCTCTCCTTGTAAAGAAACACCATGAAATCCATCTTTTGCAATTTGAACTGCATAAATATCTGTTGTTCCTTCTACAGTATCTATTGGAACACAAGGAATTGTTTTCTTTGTTGATGGATCGTAATATTCTTCTAAATCCTGCATAGGAATTCCATCCCAATTATCAACTGTTCTTCCAAAAGCATCCTCACTTCTTGAATAGTATCCAGCTCTCCTTGCAATTCCTTTCATTTTAGTTTTCATTACGCTATTCATTAAGAATATATGAGGTTTGCCTTGCATTTTGCTAACAAAATCGTCCATCATATCTAAAAATGCTTTGTAATTTGTATCCATCTTTTCAGATGTTGACAAATCAACTGCTGTTTCAATATTGTACTCTGTACTAGATCCAGTTAATAAAGTATCTAATCCATCAAACTCTTTTGCATTTGTATTAGCATCACCGTTTATAACTGTGTAATGGAATAAATTTATAGCTCCTTTAATTTTTTCTTTCATTTGAAAATCTACTTCATCAACTGCACCAGAAGATTTTGCAATAACTCTGTCAATCTTAAATTCTCCTCCAAATATCTTTAAATCAGCAGTTGCTTTTTCTCTTTTAGCTTCATTTGAAGCATTCTCATCATCTGAATATTCTTTATTGATTTCTCTAAATGCTGCTGTTGATGGTGTCTTTAACTTCATATAACCGTAAGTTAAAGTACTTCCTCCTGTTCCTGGAGATACTGCATCATCAAATATTAACAAATCTAATAATAATGATCCCCTTCTAAATTCATCAATTACTTGTTGGTCTACTCTATCTGCCATACCAACTTTGGCTTCTTGCAATGTAATCATTTAATTACCTCCTATTTTTGATCAAATTTTTCTTTTAAAGCTCCTAACAAGGTATCATTTGCAGTACTTGCGTTTGAATTGTTAGTTTGTTGCGTACTGAACTGTGGTGGTGGATTTCCTTCTCCTTCAAAAAGATAGCTGTACTTTCCATTATCTTTTTCTTTAATTGTTTTGATTTGTTCTTCCAAACCAGTCATTTTAAACTTTCCACTTTCATCTTTCTCTTTTCCAATTGCTTTCATGTCTAAATGCCCCATTATAGATGCTTTATCTTTTACTTTGAAACCCTTTAAGGCAGTTTCTAGGGCTGTATCGAACTTCATGTCTTCAACTTCTTTAGCACCTTCAGCCTTACCTCTTTCATATTCTGCAGCTTTTAAAGCTTCTACATCTACTCCCTCTAATTCCTTAATTTTAGAATTTTTAGTTTCGACAACTCCCTTCTGTACTTCTACTTCTTCTTTTAATGTAGTGATTTGTGTCTTTAAAGAAGTAATGTCTTTGCCATTTTCTTCCAAAATTTTGTCCACTGCTTTTTTAAGCTCAGCCTCATCTGTTATTCCTGAAGCTTTCAATTGATCTTCAATAATTTTTCTGTTCATAATACATTCCTTTCCCAGCTACGATTTTCTACGAGTTTCTCTTCTCTGTCTGCTTGTACTTATTACGAGCTACAAGTACTCGAATTTTTTATATAAAAAATAGACGTTCTTCTGAACGTCTATAATTTAACCTTATTTAGTTATCTATTTATTTTATTAATTTTTCTAATTCTTTTTCTTTAGTATCTTCTACAATTTCCCATCTGCCGCTTAGTTTTTCTGGTTCCACTAAATCAGCTGGCTGAGCAATTGAATATAAGTAATCTTCACCACTATCGTCTACTACTCTTAACATGTTATCCTCAATAGCAATAACATCATATACTTTTCCATCAGTTAACGCATCTATACCAAAACTTACACCAATATATCTGACTTTTGCTATTACTTCCATTTCTATATAATTATCTGTTTCTGACTGATAAACTTGTCTTTTCATTATTCTATCTCCTAAGTTTCTTATTTTTTATTTTCCAACCTGTTTTTATTCCCAATGTACATTCCTCCCAATGTATATCAAAAATATATTTATCACTTTCTATTTTGCCTACTCGTTTAATCCAATCTTTTGGACTAGTATTATACATATTGGCTAAACTTTCAGCTTTTCTAAATACTCTACATGAATTTCCTCCAGCAATATCTTTGATGTTAGTTATCTCAGTATGTAATGGAATAAAACTCATCAATTCACTTTCTAAATCTTTAAACATCAATTGTTTTTCTAATTTAGTAGTATTATTATATAACATATTTTTATTTTTTTCAATATTCTTGCTAGCGTGAACAGCCTTTTGAGACACACTTCTATCAAATTTATTTAATCTTTCTCTTGAAACATCTCTAAATAAACCTGTTTGTCTAGAAAAATCATCTAAAATATTTTCCTTTTGTTTCCATTCAGCTGATTTTAAATCAAACTTTGACTTTGCCTCATCCAACAATTGATGATTATCTGTATTAGAAATTAATATTCCATTATATCCTGCAAGTTCTCTTTTAATTTCTCTAATATCAGCTTCCATTTTTCTTTGCATTTGTCTTGCATCATATATTTTTATGTCTTGGCCATTATATCTTACAGTCTGATTATCTAGATTCTTAAGTTCCTTGTCAGAATAAGCTCTTTGACTAATACCTTCATAGAAAGGGAACCAATCATGTCTGCAATGAATGCCTTTAAAGCCATCAGCTTTACCATAGCCTATATCTGTCAAACTCAAATATCCTGGTCTACCTGATAAACTAACAATTTTACCTTGCCATAACGCATGCGTAGGTCTAGCCCCTTCGTGAGCTGTTATTTCCATTAAGTCGTTTTTCATCTCATGAGCTCTTTCAAGTTGCATTGTTCCAGTTGTTTGTGATATTCCTGTTACAACATTTTTTCTAACTGCAACATCTAACTTGCTTTTATATCCGCTCGGATAAACAATATGAGTACCTTCTGCAGATACTTTTTCTATAGCATTAAATATGGCCGTATTATAATCAAATGCTCCAGATATTACATCAAGATAAGCTTCATCTAATGCACTTGTGAATATATCCTGAGCATCTGCAACCGTTGTCATACACAAATTACTAATATTCCAATTCGTTTTACTCAAACCTGCTTTCAATATGTTTAGCATATTTTCACTTTGCATAATTGGAATAGGATTTAAACCAGCTTTTTTATAGATGGTATCGTCAAATTCTAAACTTTCTATTGCAGCATCTTTAAAAATTTTATTTACTGTCTTTTTAGATAGTTCCATATTATCAGAAACCATTTCTAATACATTATCGTATAACAAACCTGCTTCTTGCGCTACTTGAATTTGCCATCGTGCTGATTCTGTCATCGTTCCTGCATTTACTAATCTTCTCGCAATATCTTCAACAATTCTTTCATTTAATTTACTATAAACATCTATAATGTCATCTGCAATATATTCTAAATCGTTTGGTGATAACAATACATATCACCTCTATTCTACTTGTTGATTAAACAAACTTTTTTCTTGCTCTTCTGTTTCTGCTTTTATTCGCTCAAGTTCTTCCTGTGCTTGTTTTTCTGTAAACCCATATCTCCACATTAAATAACTTATTTTTGTTCTCAGATTCTCTCTAACTTCTTGTTGTCTTATTCTTTGTTCTGATTCACTATCTATAATTATACTATCGTCCCATTCGTAGCTTGCCTCGTAATTGCCTCTTGGTGTTAAGTTGTATAATGTAGCAAGTACATCCATAGCATAAATCATATCATTTAAAGCATCTTCTAATGCTTGTTGAATATCTGATACAGTAGCATAACTTCTCTGTTTTGCACTCATAATTTCAGTTGCTGTTTTTTCTATCAATGCTGGATCAGATATTGTTCCATAAGCCAATCCACAGACAAATTCTATTCTCTTTAATATATCATTGAATCCTTTGTATAGCTCTGTTTCTCTAATTTGGGGACTAAATATTTCATAAAATGACTTACCGTCTTTATTGCTTCCAGTAGCTCTAAATAATCTATCCTTTAATTCTGGCAATTTATATTTCTCACGTATTACTCCAGTTGTTTTTAGAACTGTAGGATCTGCATCAATTGCTAATTCAGATCCCTCAAATTCCCAAATTAGTCTTGAAAACTGTTTATCAGCTTCTTTTATTAGATTTTCAGCTCTCGAATATACTGAAACACCACATGGACTATCTGGATCTATTGTATTTGCAAAAGGCACTCTAAAATATCCAAAAAGAGGTTTTTCGATATTCTCTATATTAACGATTTCTTGAATGTTAGACCAGTCTGGTATAGTTTTTAAAGATACTTCTTGTCCTAGTATTTCTTCGCTTGAACTCATATACGCTTTATTTATAATTGAATAAGATTTTCTACTCAAATCTAAATTGTGATACTCTAATCTAGTATAGTAATACTTTCCAATAATTTTTCTAGAAGCAAAAATTCCTGAAGTACATTCACCGTTACTGTTGTATTCTACTGGAAAAAAATTAGTTCCTTTTACTATGTCTATATTTAATTGCCCATTAGCTACATAAGGTTTTAATACCATACTTCCTATTGCACAACCATATTCTAAGTTTCTTCTTAAATTTTTCTTTAATTTTTTGTACTGATTATTTAAATAATCTGCTCTTTTACTACCTGTTATTTCACTTTTAAATTCTACTAATGTTGCTGTAGCAAATTCACGTGCAATAGATGCTGGCAATCCTGTACTAATCACTTTGTCATCTATCCAAGGTGCTTCATCTTTATACATTTTTTCCCATTTGCTTATTGCCGTTGACATTTTATTAGAAACAGCAATGTCTACATTAAACTTTGTTTCAATATTAGTATTAAACATTTTATTTATTACACTCCTTATCCAACCTATGAATTTACTAAACATCTTCATCCTCCGTTATTATTAGTAGGTCAATATCTCTTTCTATTGTATACTCGAAACCATCTAAGCTATCTATGTCAGAAGTTCCATCATCTAATCTCTCATCTTCAGTTAATACTTTAGGATTCCAAACTGCTGTACAGAAAGCAATTTCTAAAGTTTCACAATCTTCAGTTAGCCATAATCTCTTTTGCCCAAACAGCCTATTAGTTGCCCTTATTCTGCCATTTATGACCGTTTTCCAAGCATCCTCAATAATTAACAATATATTAGCATTCATCAATGCTTTTTGAAGTCCACGTATTAAAACTTGCTCTGCACTATCTGCATAACAAATGTCTGGCATTCCATAAACATTTATTACTTTTAATACAAAGTCAACAAATAGTTCGCCTAATTTTGTAGGATCTATATCTCCAAAATGTCTTTCGCTTGCTAATCCAATAACATATTTATAATCTCTACTAATACCTGTAGCTACAAAAGAATGTCCTGATCCAGTACCTCCAAAATCGACTCCAATAATAATTTTAGATATTTTTTTCTTAGCCTCTTCTCTTGAAATTCTAAATAGAAGAGGATTATTAGCAAATGTTCTATAACATAAACCTTCAGCAATACATCTTTTGCCTTCAATATCTCTTAAGTACCAAATGCTAGTTTTATCGTATTGACTTATTATTTCTTGTTTTCTTAAGTCTGAAATATTTATATTATCAAAAATTGTAAAATGCTCGTAATTATATCCACCAAGCAAAATACCTTCTTTGTGCTTTTTTGCATATTTATCTATATAATCGACATATATTTTTGCATTAGGATTATCAGGGTTTAAATCCCAAAATATTTTTCTTCTTTGTGCAGCCAATTGTCTATTAAAAGCTTCTTTTATTGTTTTGTCGTGATGTAAGTTAATCTCTGTCGCTATCCACATGCCGTAAGAATTACCACGAATTTTTTTGTAACTATCTTCTTTTGCTGCACCTGCAAAAATTACTATTTTCTGTTTGTATTTAGTATCTGGACCTTTGACATATATACATTCATTTCCTTTATATTTTCCCCACTTACACTGACCTCTGAATATGTGTTCTAATCCAAAACCATTTGCATCACCAATATTTAATTTAGCATTTGCACTTGTAGATCCTGTTGCTAAATGAATTTTATCAGGTGTTGTTTTTAATTCATGTGCAAAAGCATACACATTATCTACCGTTTTTCCAGCTCTAACTGCACCTTCTACAATGTTATAAGTATTATTTTCACAAGCTTTTATGTAATTTTTATGTTTTTCTCCAAAAGAAAATGGAATTGTTTTTTTTCTTTTTACTGTTCTAACTGCCATAGATATCACGATCCGTTTCCGTTAAATCTTCAATTTCTTCACCTTCTGCATTTTGTAGTTCTAACTCAAATCTTTTCTGTTCTAGTTTTAGCTTTTCTTTTTCTATTGACATTCGCTTTTCATCTAGTCCTATTTTGTTTAGGCTATCTATAGATCTTCTTTTGGCTTCTTGCACTCTAGTAAGTGCTTCCTCTATTCTTTGTATTGCTATTGTTGTATTTTCTATTTGTGTATGAGTAGTTATTGTATCTGAAGTCCAATGTTCATTTTGTGTATTCGTTTTAGAGATACTCTGAACTGTCATATCTTTATTTCTTTCCTGTAAGCTTTTAATTCTTGAAAGCATCCTGTGTTCTCTTATTGTTAAAATTTTTAATTCTTCCATCAATGCTTTCTTCTTATCCTGTATTTTAAAGTCATTAAAAAGCTTTGTTTCTTCTTCTGACAAAAGACTGGAGAATATGTTTTCATATTCTCCAGTCTTTAATGCATTTTTATTTCTTTTAGGAGCTCGTCCGCCTTTGTTTCCTTTAGCGTTTTTATTACCTTTTTGTACTTTGCTTCTGTTGCTTGGTCTTTTCCATTTATGTTTTTTTATTAAATAAATGAGCTGATTATATGTAGTATTGTATTTGTCTTGTATTTCTTTATATTTCAAGCCTTCTAAATAATCCTTTTTTATATCTTCGATATTCACATATAATCACCACCTATTTTGCAAGAACAGCTTTTTCTCCAGTTAAACTCTCCCATCGCTTTACTATAACATCACAATACTTTGGATCTAGTTCCATCATATAACAAATCCTATGTGTTTCTTCTGCAGCTATTAAAGTTGAGCCACTTCCTCCAAATAGATCCAGCACATTTTCATTTATTCTGCTACTATTTTTAATTTGTCTTGCCAATAATCTTATTGGTTTCATTGTGGGATGCAAATCATTTACTGTAGGTTTATCTTCATTCATTATTGTTGTTTTAATTTTGTTTTCCATTTCTTCTATAGTCTTTATCAATTCTTCCTTCTTCATTTTCTTGTAATTCGGTTTTGCACTTTCAATCACTGTTGTTTGTGTTCTATCTTCTATAAAGTAATGACTTGCTCCATCCTTCCAGCCATATAAACAAGGCTCATGTTTCCATTGATAATCTTGACGCCCCAAAACAAAATTATTTTTAACCCATATCAAAGTCTGTTTTACTTGTCCTCCTACATCCAATAATGCTTTTCTAAAATTGTAACCTTCCGAGTCAGAGTGGAATATATAATATACTCCACCAGGTTTTAAAACTTTCATCATTTGTCTATAAAAATTATTTAAAAATTTATAAAATGATTCATTATCCATATTATCATTCAGTATTTTATTTGCGTTATCTCTTGGCTTTCCATATCCTGTTTCATTTATCGAGCCATAATCAACATTGTAAGGTGGATCTGTTACACATAAGTCCATTATTGCACCATTTACTAATTTATCTACATCATCTGACTTTGTGCAGTCTCCACACATCAATCTATGTTTTCCCAGCTTCCAAACATCGCCTATTTTTGTAATTGGATCATCTATTGCATTAAGTGCCTTTTCTACATCGAACTCGTCCTCTTCTGTTTCTGCATAATCATTTAAGAGATTGTCTATTTCTTCAGAATTGAAACCTGTAATACTAACATCGAAATCTTCCTGTAATAATTCTTGAATAATTGCTTCTAGCTTTTCTGTATCCCACTCTCCTCTTATTTGATTCAATGCAATATTTAATGCTTTTTCTTTTGTTTTGTCTAAATCTACTACGATGCACTCTACTTCTTTATAACCCATTTCTATTAGCACCTTTAGCCTTTGATGTCCACCAATTACAGTCATATCTTTATTTACTACTAGTGGGCTCACAAAGCCAAATTCTTCTATGCTTCTTTTTATTTTCTGGTATTCTTCATCTCCTGGTTTTAGGTCTTTTCTTGGATTGTACTTTGCTGGTCTTAGATTTTCTATTTTTATTTTTTGAATGTCCATTATAATCAACCTCTTCCTTAAAACATTTTAATCTTCTCTTACAATTTTTACATTCGTACTTCATACATATACTAAAATTCATATACATCACTTCTTTCGTAAATAAAAAAAGAACTCTCAAAAATGAGAATTCTTTTTTCTACAAATTAGATTAAATTTAAGGAGATTTGTTCAACAAACAAATTATCACACTAGCATTATATATTTTCCAAATAGTACCGTCAAGGACATCTTTAAGACATAAAAACACCATCTGCACCAAACACTAATGGTGCTAAGTCTTGAATTATCTGCTTTTTATCCCTATTGACAGTTTTAGTGCTAACAAATAGTTCTTCTGCAATTTCTTCAAAACTTTTTTCTTCGTCGTCTATATACAATTTTCTTAAAACTTTCACTCTTCTTTGAAATTCTTTATTTTTACTTGTGCTAGCTTTATATTCATAAAAGTTAATGCAATTGTCTATATGTTTTATAATTATCAAAGTTCTCTCTTTCGCCTTTAATATACTTTTGACGATAGCAGTATCGTTATCTGTATCGTATATTTTATCAAAAATTTCTATTACATCTGCATCTTCTTTATCTTTTATTGTTTCTAATTCTTCATAAATTGCGTTTTTACAATGCTCTTTAAAATTTCGATAATTTCTTAACAGTAAAGCTGTATTTCTTAGTCGTTTATCATACTTCATTTTTGAATTACTTTTCTGTTTTCTATCATACTCTGCTAATCCTTTTTGCATTCC
This sequence comes from uncultured Clostridia bacterium, assembly GCA_947385375.1. Lineage (GTDB taxonomy): Bacteria > Bacillota > Clostridia > TANB77 > CAG-508 > Scatovivens. The sequence continues at coordinate 14,165 of CANDKR010000008.1, read as the reverse complement.
CTCGTTCATGCCTGCAGTAATTGAATTTTGAATAACAGATAACAAATTTTCATCTACCTCTATTCTTTTATCTGCCATAAATACACCTCTTCTCTTTAATTTTTAGCTTATGTACTATTCTTCTTCCACTGGTTTCCCATTTTTAAACATTCCAAACGGTTTTTCTGTAGACATGATTATTGGTGGATGTTTTAAACTAATAACTGTTAACCATATCTTGCCTGTCTTTTCAAATTCTTTCTTTTCTTTTTCAGACATCTCCCAACAAGAAACAATACAATTATCCTCTGTTTTTATTGCTGGTAATATACCACATCCTGGTGCTGTTAATTTTACATTTGCATTCTTAAAATTTACTGGATCCATATTATTTTCCCTCCTCTTTATTTAATATTTTTATTTCTTCAGGTTTAACTTTATCAATAGTAATCATTTCATTTAAACCACCACTTAATACAATTTTATACATTATTGAAGTATTGTATTTCATCATTTGGTAAATAGTTCCTTTATATCCTCTAATCTCTACCTCCATATTAGTCCTCCTTCAAAATTCGTTCTTTTAAAAGTTTAACAATTTCCATCATCCCTATTGCAATTGTTCTCTCCACTTCATCATTCGTGTTATTTGCCAATTTATTTAATGTTTCTATTTCCTCTTCTGTTTTCGCTTTAACTATTTTCTTTGGTATTACCTCTTCTTTAGTTACCACAGTTATCCCTTTTGAACATTTCTGTATTCCATACATCTTACTTTCTGTCAAACTATCTATATAATCTAGCATTTTACTTGCATTTAGCATTCTGTGTACGTTTCCTCTTCCACCTGTTTTAAATTCTACTCGTGTTTCTGTACTTCTTAGGTTTCTTCCACAATATGGGCAAAAGTTAACATTAGTCGTTTCTACTACATTGCCATGTACTAATTTGATTATCCCATTGTTTTTCATATACATTGCAATTTCTTGTTGGTCAAAACATTGTACAAACTTATTTTCAAAAGCTTCACTACACTTGCACACCATTTCTCACCTCCAATACTTCTAAAATTTTCAATATGTAATATGTTTGTCCTGGTATTGCTCCCCATTCTTGTTTTCCCTCACCTACATCTACTATGCACTTGCACTTTATCTTAGGCGAATTATGCTCATATCCGTTTCTAAAAACTACTTCAAACATAGGTGCAATATATTCATGTGGACCTACTCGCTTAGGCATATATTTCTTAAATCTGCTATGATAGTATTCCTTAAATTCTCTATACTCTTCCTTTTTCTCGCCACTTTTTATTTTGTCAAACCATATTCGTTTTATCGGTAATACTATCATTGCTATTCTCCTCCTAACTTTCTTCCACATATCGGACAGTAATTTATTACTGTTCTGCCTTCTACATAAGTGCTGTCTTTACTTGGATATCCTACTTCGCCTATTGCATCTACTTCTATTCTATTTTCTTCTATCCACATATCTATACCTACATAGCCATCTGAAGAATGTCCATATGTGTTTCTCTCTATCAAAGATTTTCCTTCTTCACAATGTTCACACATACTTTTCCTCCAATCTTTATTAAAATTAATCTACTCTAGCCCATTTTAATCTGTAAAAGAAATCTTTTGGAAATTCAAATCCTTTCATAAAGTTGAAAATTAAATCATTTGGTATGTCTTTATGCCCATTTGCATATAAACAAAATTCTTTATAATCTATACCACACTTTTTAGCTGCTTCACTATATGTGTATTCTCTATAAATGCAAGCTTCTCTTATTCTTTCTGGTGGTATAAAATCAACTTTTTCTATTTTGGGTAAGTATTTTACTGTAAAATCGTGAAACTCTGACATTATTCTTCCTCCAATAATTTTACTAATCGCATTTTCACCAATTCTGGATCATAACTAATTAGTGTCATTTGCAAATTTCCTTCTGTGTTATTATTTATTTCCCTTCTCTTATTTCTCTCGATATCAATGTTTAGTTCTTTTATTATTTTTAAGATTTTATCTTTGTGTACAAATTGTCTAGTATCATAATCTTCAACTAATCCATCTATATCTAAGCTCTTTATTCTTTTTAACTCTTTTAACTCATTTACTACATTTAATATTGCATTTCGTTCTTTTACTAATTCTTGATAAACTGCTGTTTTACAGTCATTTCTTTCGTAATTTGCTATATGTCTATCTAACTTTTTTATTCTTTCTTCAACTGTTTTTATATTTCTTTCTAAGGCACATTTAAAACATATTCCAGGTCCTTCGCTTTTACCTATAAAATCGCTGTTACATACTACACAATTTTTACTATATATGTTTGCTTCTGGACTGCCCATATAAGGATTATTTTCCATATTACTCACCTACCTTTCTACATCTTTTATCTTCATCGTCCCAAGCAGCACAATTTTCTTGATGAGATTCTGCATACTCTTGCCTTTCTATAAATAACTTATAATCACCTTGAATTTCCGCTTTATCATTGCGAATTGGCTGATATATATTAACTTGTCCTATAACAAATCTAAATGGACACTTCATTTACTGTACTGTTCCTCCTTTGTTTTGGCTAAGTGAGAAATAAATCTCACTTAGCTTGCAGCATATTCTAATATTCTTTTATTAGCCTTATTTATCTTTTGATTTAAAACAACATCTTCCCACAATTTTAAAAACTCATTTTGTTCCTTGCTAGTTGGCCCATTGTTTTTAGTTCTTTTTTGAATAACTTTATTGTCTACAACTTCTACTGTAACTAATGATTTTTTAGTATTTTCAACTTCTCGCATAAAATAAATATCACATCTTTCTTTTGCATATCTATCTACATACGTTCTAACACAATTATGTTGTTGTTGACTTTCATCTACTAAATCACCTACAGATGTAGCAGGAAATATTATAAATTTCTTCATCTTCTATGCACGCTGCTCCATCTACTGCTTGAGTTCTTGCTCTATCAACTATGTATTTCCACATCTTGTCTAAATCTTTATCTTGATTTAAATATTTGTCATTCATATCTTCTCTAGTTATTAAATAATCTGCAATTTTTTTCAGACTACTATCCTTAGTTTTTTGTGATAATTTATTTATTCTCTCAATTCCTTCCATTGTTTTCTCCCTTCTTGTAAAATACGCATTTTTGATTCCTGCAAATCATATCTTTGAGTATTTTGCATCCCTTGCAATAGAAACCTTTTTTGTAATATTTACAATCTTGTTTTACGTTTTTATTGCTCATATTTACACCTCTTTAATTTTTAATCTATATTTATCTTCAAACACTTTCTTTTTGACTTTATATTCTTTTGTCTTAACTCCTTTTACGTCTATTACCTCTGTCGTGTTATCGTTGTTGAAAACTATAAAATCAGCTTTATATTTAAGGTTATCAGCTAATATAAATATGGGCTGTAAGCAGAAGCCTTTTATTTCTCCTACTTTAAGTCTTAATTTTAATTCATTGTAGAATTCTGCTTCTTTTATGCTGTCAAAAGTGTGTCCGTCAATTTTAGTCTTTACAGCCCCATACTTACTTCTTTTGCCTTTGTTTTCTTGATATTTTTTATATTGTTCTATTGTCCAATGTTCCTGCATAGTTTATTCCTCTGGCATTTCATAAACTTTTGGAATCGTATGTAATGACACTGGACCTTTTGTCGGACTTCCAAGTTCTATATATTCTAAGTATTTCTTTTCTATTTCTTGTAATACTTCTTTTGCTCTTTCTTCTGTTGCATATTGTCCTAATTCTTCACTCTGAGTGGAAGTTTCATAATATATTTTATATGGTATTTTACCTGTTCCATTTAAATCTGCTACTATATAAATACTTTCTACATTATCAAAATTTATTATATTTCTTTTTACTTGACTAACTATTATCATTATTTCCTCCTAAAACTTAAATTCGTGTTTGTTTCAAACATTCAAGTTATATGTTTCATTAAAGCTTTTTCTTGCTTTGTTAAAACACCTGTTATGTAATGCAACCTTAACCTCTTTATGCTCGTCTACTCTGAAAGATACGATGCCACCATCTCTGTCTGTTTTTTTATCATACATTATAATTTTTTCCTTGCACTCGTCACAAAGATAATATGTATAATCGACTTTCTTTTTTGCTTTTACTGCAAAGCTTCCTTCTTCAATTATGACTTCGTGTTTGCAGAGCACAGGCTCTTTTCTACATTCTAAAACTCTAAAATTCATAATTACCTCCTAATTTGCAACAATATAAGCAAGCGGAATTATTAAAAATAATATTAAAATTATGTATGGCAAAATTCCTATTACGAAACTCTCTTGTGTTTTTTGTAATTCTTTTATCTTATCATTCGTTATTGCTATTGACACTACTATGAGAATTGTCAAAACTATTAAACTAATAACTTTCATATCTCCTCCTACTAATCATCTATTTCAATCTGTAAACTCAATTCTGTTTGATCTAACGCTGATAATAAACATTTTTTAAAATATTGTTTTGGAATTTGTATTCGTGTTCTAGCATTTGCAACAGCAAAATTATGTAATGCATAAACTAACTTTTTATGATTAAGTTCTAAGGTTTTTTCTCTTGTTTCAGTATTTATATACATCTCTTTTATTATTTCTTTTATCTCAATAGCTAGCTCTGCGTTGAGTTTAAATAGTTCACAATTATTTAAAACACGTTCAAATTCTATTCTTTCCATCTTATCCATCATTCCATCTAAATTTTTATTTTCATGGTGCACATGATTAGATGGATAGATAGATCTTATTTCTTTTAATTTAATTTTATTTAATTTGATTTGATTTAATTTGCATAATTTTGCATACACTTTTTTCAATTTTGCATTGCATTTGTATCGTTTTTTATATGCACTTGCATTGCATTTGCATATTTTTTTATGCACTTGCATTTGTTTTGCATTATTTTTCTGTTTTTCTTTATTCCATCTTGCATTTGCAGCTTGAATTCTTTTTTCTTTTAAATTTTCATATTTTTTCATTCTTCTTAACAAACTTTCAGACCAAAATGATTTTCCATCTGCATTAAATAATCCATTTTCACTCTCTCCACTTTTATATTCATTAATGCAATCTTTAATAAAATCTTCTACATCTATACTTGTTCCAGTTTGTATTTTTATAGCTCTATATGTATTTTTTTCGAGAGATAATTTATAAGTTGATTCATTTCTTAACATTTCTATTATTGCCCAATATAATCCATATCCGTTCTATTCCATAATCACAACGCATTGATAATATTTTAGGATCTGTTAATGCATTGGAATCGTGACTAAAATAATAGGTATCTTTGTTATTTGCCATTTTCTTTTATATCTCCCTTCTTTTGTAATACGCTTTCGAATGTAATTTTCTGATTTTTATATAAATCAGTAAGATATCTGCTTTCACATATTGGACCCATTCCTTTTTGAATGCTTTTCCATGTTTTCAATTCTTTTCCACACAGCCTGCATCTAAAATCGTTGTCTTTGATATCTGGACATTTTTTTAATGCTTTTATTGCTAAACTTATTGCTTTTATATCTTCTAAAAACACCTCGTCCAATTCATTATCATTACCATCTATAAAACTTAATCTATCTCTTTTTAAGTCTTCTAATTGACTTATAGCTTTGGCACTGTTCATATAAACTCCTTTAAAATGGATATAACTTTAGTTCTACTTCCAATCCTGGTCTTGCAATTACAGTTGATACTCCAGTCTGTTCATACACTTTATTTTTCATTACTTCTTCATTTGAATTTGCATCCGATAAATGACACAATATAATTTTTTTCACATAGCTTAAATCATTTGATTTCAAGAATTTTAAAACATTTTCTAAGCTGAAATGACTCTCTAGTAATCTAGTATATCTACTTTTGTTAATTGTTTTATTTTCAATATTTAATTTAACTATTTCTTTGATATAATTACATTCTAAAAGCAAGTAGTTTAATTTACTAAACCTGTATTTTATGTAATATGTATCTGTAGCATAAAGTAATTTTTCTCCAGTAGGTTTGTATTGTATTAAAAAACCGAGTGGCTCTGCAGCATCGTGTTCTGTATCAAATGGAAGTATTATAAAATTACCAATTGTAAATTGCTCTAGTGCTTTTATTATTTTAAATCTATAGCCTCTCAAATTTAATTTAGAGAATGTTCCATTGGATGCATATATATCTATTCCATTCAAAGCAAAATTTGGTGCATATTTTAAGTGATCCATATGTTCATGTGTAATAAGTACACCCTCTATACCTTTGAAATTAAAATTTAATTCTCTTTGTACATCTTTAAAATTAATACCTGCATCTAATATTAACCTTTCATCTGGTGTTGCTTCTATTAGGTAGCAATTTCCTGATGAACTACTACCTAATATTTTCAATTTCATTAAAAGTCTGGTCCTTCAGTTATGTTTGTGTTTTGTGTTTCAGATACCTCATTATTTTCAGTTGATGCATATTCAGTATCCTGTATGTTTTCAGCTTCAATATCTATTAATAATTTATTTGCATTTTCTTCTATTTCTTCTTGTACCTTGTCCTCTTGATTCTCTACGTAGTAATTTTCATTTGTTTCCATTACATATATGTAACTATTATTTATTTTTTTAGGATCTACTGTTACCTTTTTGCAAGTTGCTCTTACCATAGTTTTATATAACATTTCGTTTGTCCATCCTTCGACTTCTTCTGTTCCAACCTTTTTGCCATCTTCCCATTTATCCTTTGAGCCTCCCCAAAATTCAGCTGATGCAGTTGATGGTTTTCTTTTTAATAATTCTTCTATAGACATTACAACTAATTTGTTATGGACTTCATTTTCATACCTTATATATCCAAATCCTCCTATTACATTGCCTCTTGAAAATGGGTTTGTTATCTTAAATTCATATCCTTCAATATTATTTTTGTATGTTGGTTGGAATATATCATTTTCATGTACTAATTCTACTTTTATATCTACCACCTTATATAAAGCGAAGTTTGCAGCAATATATTTTAATCCTTCATATCCTGGCATCAAAGTTAAGTCGTATTTATTCGTTTTTCCATTTTTAAAAGGCACTACATGAAGATGATTTGCAATAGACATATCTAAGCCTAATTTTGCATTCTGAACTACATCAACAGCTAATTTATTCATATTGACATTGTCCCAAGTAACTGATGGATCGTTTGCTTTTTTCTTACTATAAGATCTATTTGTTTCTGCAGTTTTTAAAGACTTATCTATTTCTATAAAATAATTTCTAATCAATTGTCTTTGATAATCATTTAAGTTTAACTCTCCTATATTGCCTTGAAATTCATTCATTACCATGTTCGTAAATCTTTCACTTGCCGTTAACTTTCTTACTTGTTCCACTTCTGTTTCTTTTTGTGTTGTTAAACTATTTTTTTCTTCCATATTATTTCCCCTCCTCAAGTAATTCTACTTTTATTATTGGTGATGTGTCTGGTGCTGATATGCCTTTAAATCCAATATATTTTTCATAATAAACTATGATTTCATTTCCATTTCTTATATAATTTTCTATTTCTTCAGCAATCTCTTTATTATCTTTACCTATGTAATAATAATCTTCTTGTGCATTTGTAGTATATTGACTTGTTCTATAATAAACCTTATAGTTTCCCCAAAAATCCTTATCTATTGCTGTTGGTGTTATTCTGTGACTTCCTGAAGCAAAGTCTAGTCTAAAAGATAATAAAAATATTAATATTAAAATTGTACCTATCGCTGCAAAAAATGTAATACATCCTGTAGCTAAAAAATTACCATCTATATATCCTTTTTCACTTTTAATTTTTTTCATATTCTAACCTCTTCTTTCTTCAAAAACTTTTTTCCTTGCACCTGGCTTGTTAGGTGCATTTTTTATCAATATTGATGTATGCCTACCTTTGCCATACCTCTTTTCTTGAAACATGCTCCAAAACCATCTCATGCTCGCTCTATTCTTCTTTGATATTCCTTCATTATATTTCTTCAATTGCTGTTTTACTCTGTTTCGATTGATTCTTCTAATTCCTAATATCATGCTTTCACCTCAATTCTTAACTTTGAGTCTTCTGTTACAATTAAACTAATTATTTGTGCATCTATTTTGCATAAATTATTTATACTTTCTCTGTTATCTATGAATATTGGAGCTATTCTATTGTGAAATCTTGATAATGTTTTTATTATGTCTAAGCCAGCAATTATTTTATGTGCATTGTTTACATCTGAATATGGAACTCCATTTACTAGAGTATCGCAACATTCTTCTAATCCTCCATTTATTTGTGTTTTAAACAGTCTAAATTTTACAATTTCAAAATTACTATTTATAGCATTTTCTAACAGTTCTACTTTTGTTTTGGTAAATTGTTCTATTTGATACTGTTGTGCTTCTAACTCTTGTATTTTTTGTGAAATCTCTTCCTCTTCTTTTTCTAATTCCTCAATACGAGCTTTTGTCTTTTCTTGAACATCTCTTTCATTTAATTTTTTATCAATATTGTTTATTTGCTCTATAATACTTGATTTTTTGTTTTGTATCTCTGTTGTATCACTAGTAACAATTTTGTTTACTATTTCTTGTAAATTCTCTACTTCTTTAATTTTCTCCTGGTATTGTGGTAGTGTCGTTACATCAAAATCTCTTACCGTAGATTGTTGCCCTTCAATTTCTTCAAGTTTCTTATTTATTTCTTGTAATTTTATATTTAGTTCATTAATTTCGACTTGCAATTTTTCTCTTATTATTGTATTTTCTTCTATCCTTGCCTTTAATATTTGTCCCTCTTTATTAATCATTTGTTTCTCTGACTCTTTATGAATATTAAAGTTGTTTTCAAATTCTTTTTTTATTTCATTTATTTTGTCTGTTTCATACTCTCTTTTACAAGTTGGACATATAAATGAATCAGGTTCAAATTCTAATTCTAAATTTACAACCTCATCCCATTTCTTATATAAATCATTTTTCTTTTTTGTATCTTGTTCTATTTGTAGTTCTATATCTTCAGATTTCTGTTTTGAGTTTCTTAAATTGTTTTCTAACAATGATTTTTCATTTTTTAAATTTATTGTTTCCTGTGCAAATTTATTGCTATGCTCAGCCTCAAATCTAAATTTCAAATTATTTAATTCATTTTTAGCTATTGCTAGTTGGTCCGCTTTCTTTATGTTTTCTTTTGCTCTAGCTTGTATATCTGTCATTTCATCATCTATCTTTTGTATTTCTAGATTATAATTATCTTTTTCTTTTTCTAATTCTTCATAGTTAATATTGTGTTCTGTTATCAAAGTTTTTGTTAACTCATCAATTCTTACTGGTATAGTTTCTTTCTGATTATTTAAATCTTTTATTTTTGAAGCTAATACCTTACTATAATCTTCTATATTTCTACCTTCTAAATTAGATCTTAATGTTGTAAATTGTTCATCTGAGTTTAATATAGATTCATCTGTAATTGTACTCCCTGATATATTAATTAGTAATTCTCTTCTCTCTTTCCAAGACATTTGATTATTGAAAAATGCAGGATCTGTTATTTGTTTAAATAAACTTTCTGGTATGATTGTATTAATTTTTTCCTCGTAATCTTTCTTTTTAACTGGAACCTCATCGATCCAATAACTTGTTTCATGCCCAGAAAATTCTTGTTGCTCCTGCCCTCTCTTTTTTACCCATTTTTCTTGAAGCATCTTTCTAAAATTAATATCTTGTCCATCAATTATAAGAGTGGCTTCAACTTCATGCTCTAAATAATGAATAGGTTTATTATTTTCATCTAGTGTTTTTACATTGAAGTCTTTTCTATCATTACTATCCTTATCAAAAAATAACCATTTAAAAGCATCAAATATAGTCGTTTTTCCTGTTGCATTTTTCCCATAAATATTTGTATTCTTGCCATCAAATACAATCTCTAGGTCTCTAATTCCTTTGAAATTTTTTAATTTTAAATTATAAATTCTAATTTCCATCACACTTCTCCTGTTCTTATCTTTCTATAAATTTTTACCACTCCTGTTTTTCTTTCTTAGTTGGTTTTCTAGTACCAAAAGTAATTGCTAATCTTGTAGGCACCACAACTGTAAAATTGCATTTATCACAACATTCTCTGTCATTGATTAGCTGTGCATTATTGCCATAACCTTTGTAATTTTTTCCACATATACTACACTTTGGTATATTTCTCCCTTCTTGACTTCTTTTATTTCTATGTGATAAAATAATAAAAGAAGTATTAAATAAATATTTTAGAAGTCTATACAGTAACTTTTGCAGGGTTTTGTATAGATTTTTCTTTTTGCTGGTCACCTTCTAATAATTCTTTATTAGGCTTTTTAAATTTTTCTATCAAATCTTGATATTTTTCTAGCAGCATATATTTACTCCCTCCCTTCTATTTAAAACTTTTATATACATCAATAGCTGTCTCTACTAGAAACACTATCAATAATCCAAATAATGGCAATAGGTATTCACTACCATATGCCTTATAGCCTCTGACTGAGTCTGCATATTTTATTGCCACAGGTGTTAGTCTTATAGTTATAATCATTATTAAAATTTCTATAATTCGTAATTTTTTCATTTGTTTCTCCTTTTCATATTCTTTTAAACTTGTAAATATTATTATTCTCTACATTGTTCATTTTCTGTAAAGCTATTTCTCTACGCATCTCATAGTCCTTATCATAATCTTCTGCAAATACCAGGATGTCTTTTCCTCTTTTTTCATGAGGCAGTCGTTTTGCAATAGCATAAGCTGCATCTCTGCCGCAATGTTCAAGAAGTTTAATATCCTTAACACTGTAAAATTTTGGTTTTATTGCTACTTGCATATATTTCTCCTCTCTTTTTTGTGTAGTGTACGGCATTATTTTTTATTATTTCTTTTCAGCATTTCTCTCACCTCTTTTTGTTTAAGATTTGTTATATTTCCTCACTTGTGTTATAATGCCTTTGAAAGCGAGGTAATTTTTATGTATTATAAATTTTTAGCTATTTTTATGGTCTGTTTTTTATACAAATTTGTAAACTCTTTAAATAATTTGTGTAAAATCTGCAAATACAAAAAATTATATTGTAACTACTTAAGCAATAATGATTCAAAAATTTTTCAGTATAAAACATCTTGTATTGCTCTTTTTAAGCAATTTAATATTTCTGATGCTAAAATTCCAATAACTCAAAAAACTGGTTATGGGCAATTTGCAAGTTTTACAACTTCACTTTTTGAAAATTTCCCTGATAACACTACTTTATTTGCACCAGAAACTAGACGAATTTTTGAAGATGCTATTGGTATTGCAAAATACAATTTAAAACAATGCTTCAACCCAATTTATTGGATAAATTTAGTATTGTTTTTACCTAAAAACATTCTTACCTATCTAAATGTCTCGGCTGAAAGTATTTTTATAAAGATATGTCAATTACTTTATTGGATATGCTCTATACTTTTTACCTTATTTTCAAATAATATTGCTGAATTTTTAGAGTCATTTATTAAGTTCTGATAAATATTTGATATGATGCTCTCTCCAACTTTTTGAAAAACAAAGTACTATATTATCCAATAACATCCACCAAAATAATATTTCTTTAATCAGTTCCATAATCTCACCTCTTTCTTATGTTTTTACTGTTTAACTGTAATTAAAGGGCATAAAAAATCTATTTCTTCATACTTAACCCCATAATATTTCTCTATTCTTTTTAGTACTGGAATATCTGGATATGTGTTTCCTTTTTCATAGTTAGCCAATGCTTCTACACTTATCCCAATCCCTTTAGCTGCTTCTTTTTGAGTATAACCTTTATTTACTCTTATTGCTTTTAAAGAATATTGATTCATTCTTATCACCTCACTTACTGTTTAACTGTAATCATAATATTACAATTAAACTGTAATGTCAATAGTTTTTCTGTATTTTTTTAAAGAAAGTCTTGATTTTTTTACAGTTCTTCTGTATAATACTTGCAGGAGGTAGATATGAGCGATTTAGGAAATAAAGAAATTTTTGCAGAAAATCTAAATTATTATATGACACTTAATCATAAAGATAGGAATGATATTGCTAGAGATTTAGAATTACCATATACAACAGTAACTAGTTGGTGTAATGCTGAATTTTATCCTAGAATAGATAAAATTCAATTATTGGCAAATTACTTCTGCATACAAAAGTCTGACTTAGTCGAGCAAAGAACAAATAATGCTTCTAAAATATCAGATGACGAATATCAAAAGGAAACTACTTTAAGATATGGAAAAGACACACTATTTTTATTAGAAAATTATAACCAACTGAATGAATACGGAAAACAAAAAGCAAATGAAAATGTAAAAGATTTAACAAAGATATTAGAATATACAGAAAAAAAAGAAAAATTATCAGAACAAAAGACAACATAATCTATGTTAATTTTTCTGACAATTATTAGTATTTTCATTTCTTGGAATATTAAATAAAAAAATTCGAATAATGTGATTAGTATATTTTGCCGTACACTACACATTATTCGAGGTTCATAAACATCTCGAAAGATGGTTACATTTGTATTATATATGAATGTACTCTATTTTTCAAGTGTTTATTTAAAATAAATATAAGAAAAATGGAGGTTTTTTAATATGAAAGCAGGTATAAGACCAAATAAATTAAAGAAAGGATTTAGTTATACTGTATATATAGATTATGGTATTGTTAATGGTAGTAGAAAACGAACGCCTTTAGAAACTTTCAACAATAAAACTATCGCAGAAAGTTATCGATCAAAAATTCAAACAGAAATAAACAATAATACATTTATCCATGTTCCTGATATAAGTTTTTCTGAAGCAATAGACGAATGGATGGAAAATTATGTTTCAAATTATTGTGAGCCTAACACTGCTGTTGGATATGAAATAATTAATAACAAATATTTAAAACCATGTCTAGGTCATATACCTTTAAAGGTAATTTCTAGTCCAAAAGGTATTGACATTATTAATGACTATTATAAATACCTTAGGTTTGATCTAGATAAAGAAAAATATTCTTTAAAAAGCGGATTAGTAAAACAAAGAAAAAATCTTTCATACAGTACTATAGAGCATCATAAAGCACAGATTTCAGGAATATTTACGTATTTTATGCAAAATAAAAAATTGTCCACAAATGTATGTTTGAATACAGTTATCCCTAAAACTGAAGCAGAAAAACAAAAAGACATTGTAATTGACGACATTGAAAATTATGAAGATGAAGAACTTTACGAAGATGAAGAATTTATAACTCCGAAACAAGCTGTAGAAATTTTAAATCTATTTATCAATACTAAAATGATGCTTCCTGTTTTCTTTGCTGCTTTAGTTGGACTAAGACGAAGTGAAATAGCAGGAATATTAAAAAGCAAAGTAAATAAGGAAGAACAACTACTAATTATAAAAAACGTTAGAGTTCGTTGTGGTGGAAAAACCATATTTAAAAAGAAAACAAAAAATAAAAAATCTACTAGACTTATATATTTACCTCATTTAATGATAGATGTCTTAGAATTAGACGAAAAAAGGCAAAAATACAACAGAATACTTTATGGAGACGATTACATAGAATCAAAATTTTTATGTGTTGAAGATAACGGTGCTCCTATTCCAGTAGATGCACTAAGTAGAGAGTTTAAAAATGTTTTTGATAAATACTATCAAAAACAAAAAGATCATAATCCAGATTTCAAACTCCCATATATAACATTACATAAATTAAGACACCTTAATATAAGTGTATTACTTGCAAACGGTGCATATTTAACTGATGTTCAAGCTAATGCAGGACATTCTGATATACAAACTACTCTTCACTATACTCATAGTTATACTGTTGGTAAAAAAGCTATTGCTGATAAAACTGATGAAATATATACTCCATTTTTTAAGGAAAAGATGAGCTAAAAATTGCTCATCTTTTTCTATTTCATTCTATAATGTTCTTATTCTTTGGACCAGTTTTGGACCAGTTTGAACATTTTTTATATAAAAAAAGCGACTTCAAATCTTCTGAAAGTCGCTTTACTGTTGGCTGGGGTACTGTGATTCGAACACAGGAAATGTCGGAGTCAGAGTCCGATGCCTTACCGCTTGGCGATACCCCAATATAT
>CANDKR010000007.1 GCA_947385375.1 uncultured Clostridia bacterium | reverse complement strand
CAGGTAATATTAAATTTTACTGCTAAAATAGTAAAATTATTATATAACAATATTTAAAATTATTTATTAGTACATTTTTTGCACACAATATGCACACAGCATTTATTAAAAAAGCTTTTAAATAGCACATTACAGAGAATTGAACTTGCACATATGCACCAAAAAGAGATGAATTTAAATCAAATTCATCTCTTTTTATTTTCATTGTTCTTATTCTTTTCACTAATAGTTAACTGTGAAAAAATAACACTAAACAAACAAGGTATTGCAGCATACCCTGCATTTACTTCTCCTTTATTTATAAGAACATAGCCTGCACCTATAAACGTTAAAACTGTAAAAACAAGTGTTAAAATTCTAAATATTTTTTCCTTTTTCATAAATAATCTCCTTTATAAATTATAACTTGTGTTTACCATTTTCCTTTTTTTATTCTACCACCTATCATAATAACTGCAAAAATTATTATAAGTAAAACAGCTGTAATCCATATTGGAGATAATACCCATATCCAAGACCAACTAATGTTATTCGTTAACTTTAGCAATATGAATATTAAAGTTAATACACTAATAAATCCCATTCCACTATTTCTAACATTTTTATTTTTCATTTTTACATTTTCTCCTTAATTATAGCAATAAATTACTATTTTACTTACAAATAAATAATATCATATAATTATTTATTTATCAATTTTAAAAAGTTTTCAAATATAAAAAACTTGATATATGTTATATAATTTTTACAAAATGTTAAAGAATTTTTATTTACTTATTATTCCTTTGTGATAATATAAATTTAGGAGGTGATTAATAATGGCAATTGGTGAAAAAATCATTGAATTAAGAAAAAAATATAATTTAACTCAAGAAAACTTGCAGAGAAAATAGAGGTTTCAAGACAAACTGTATCTAACTGGGAAAGCAATTCTACAAGTCCAGATTTATTACAAGCAAGCAAATTGACTAAAATTTTTAAAATAAGTTTAGATGAATTAGTTGATAACAATTTAGATATTGCTTGTAAAAATAATCTAACTGATAATGTTTTTAGTAACTTAATAGGTAAAACTTGTCATTTAAATGTATCTGAAACTTTATACGATTTTTATTTAAACCATGATAAGCCTGTAAAAATTTTAGAGGTTAATAATGATTTTATAAAAATCGAGTATAATTATCAAAAAGAAAAACATACAAAATTGATTGATATTGATTTAATAATATCAATTAAAGTAGTGGAAGGAGAATAAAATGGAATATTTTACAATTGGACTAGTTGCATTGTTATATTGTAGTATTACTAGCCTTTCTTCCAAAGTAGATAAAATTTTAAAATCTTTACCTGACAATCTAAAACATAAAAAGAATTTTCCTTCACTAGAAGGTCTTATCGGTAAAAATATTGAAATAGAAACGGAAGATGATTTAATTTTTGGAAGTGAAACAAGAGGAATATTAAAAGAATTTAATAATAAATGGTTAGTTTTGGAAGCTACAAATAATAAAAATAAAAAGGAATGGTATTATTATCGTCTTAACGATATCATCTCTATTAACATTATAAAATAAGACTGCAAAAACAGTCTTATTTTATTTATCTAATTTTAATATTTTTATTAAACATCTTTTATCGGAATAAAATTTTTAGCAAATTTATATTTTTCTCTATTTTTTATATATAAAAAGCCTATAACACTAAAAACTACTGCACCAATGAAATTAACAAACAAATCTTTCATTGTATCTATAATACCAATATCTAAATATCCATTTTCTATTGTTGTAATTGTTCCATCTTTTGAATAAATCTCAGTTTTTTCAATGTTATTTACTTTAATTGGTATATTTTCTCTATCTGGGTTTAATTCTACTGAAGAAATACTTTGAACAATTCTATCTTTTTGCATATCGGTTCTTAATACACCATCTGCTGTAAATTCATAAAATTCCCACAATATCCCTATTGTCATTGAAAAGCAAAAAGCTACAATCGCAACATATAGTGGTGATAGATGTATTTGTTTACTATTTTGATTTAATAAATCTACCAATGCAAAACCAATTCCGGCACATAGAAATCCATTTAATGTGTGCAATATTGTATCCCAAAAAGGTATAATTCCATAAAAATTATTTATTTCTCCCAAAATAGTAGTTGAAAATATGAATAAATAGATAATTGCTTCTAATAAGCTTGGTAACCCTATTTTAAATTTTTCAGATATAATTGTTGGTATCGTGAACAATAACAAAGCTAAAATGCACATAAATACATTCTCAAAATTCCCCATTAAAATTTGGAATATCATACTAATTACAACCAATACTCTTAATACTAAATATACTGCAATTGATTTTTTATTTGTTTCCTCATATTTTTTCTTCATTTTCTTTGCAAAATTCCCCATATTTTACTCCCTCACATTATTACTAGTTAAATACAATAATCATATATAAAAAATACCTTTTCTACTTCTTGCCCTTGAATTACAAATTTTTGTGATTTTTCATTACGTCTTATCATTCCCTGATGCTCATAAAATCCATAATTGCAAGTAGTATCTGTCTTCTAAATTTTCTGAATATGTTCTGTTTTTTCTCTTTTATCCGCTTCTTTTATTCCGACACCATCTTCTACTTCATAATACTTTATCCTTTTACTATTGTCACTTTCATTAATTTCAACTGCAATTTGTCTTGGTAATTTAGGTGTATTGTCTGAGGCAAAAGTATAAACTACTATTTTATTTGCAAATTCCCTATCTTTTGATTGTAGCAAAATAAATTTAATGATTGTTTCAAAGTCATATGTTGAAGGTCTTCCAACATATTTTATTTTTCTAATTCTCTCGAAAAGATTTTCAGCTTTTTCAAAATTATTTATTCTTTCAAGATTATTTCCTATATCACTAATATATTTATCTGTATATTCTCCTCCAAAGTCAGTTAGGTATCCTGTTTGTCTATCTAATTGTTCTATAATTTCTTCACTCACTTCTCCGATATCATAGTCACTTGCTTCCGTTTCATCTAGTTTATGCCCATTGTCCACAAATTTTTTTCTTGAAATTCCAAAATTTCTCGATTTCATTCCAAATTTTAATATTGCAGAATCAAATGTAACATCTGTTAGTAAATCACCATATTCTAAAGTTTCTATTAATAAATAATCATGTTCCTCTTCTGATAAAACTTGACTTTCCAGTCCCGCTCTATAACATAAATAATCATTGATTGCTGCAAAAGAAGCACATAGTCCCCAATTTTTTAATATAGCTGTAAAAATATTTCTTGCATACTTTTCATGCACATTACTATATTGATTATGCTCTAATGTATTAACATCATATGATAGCATTTGCGCAATTCTATTATACAAATATTTATGTTTCTGCAACTCTGTCCATTCTGGTTTCATCTGTGCTAAAATTTTACTAAAAATTCTTTCTCCTTCAAAAAATTCCTTACTACTTATGGGTATTATTAAACTTCCCCCTGGCTTTTCGGTTTTAAATCTGACTTTAAATTCTGGAGCTAATTGGTATAAGATATTCATTTGCGCAATACTTGGTATATATTGACTGGTAACTACTGGTGAAATATAACTTTTTAATGTTCTCAATATATATGTTAACTCATCTTCTCTCATTGTATCTATATTTTCTAATACTGAATTTTTTACTATTAACCTACCATTTTTTTGTATATCTACTAGACCTTGAAAAGGCGTTAACTTTGGTATTGTTTTTTCCTTATCTAAATTTATAAAAATCTTATTATTCATATTTTTTCTTATCCTATCATTCATTTATAAAAAATTACTACTGGGCTCAGAAATTTCTCGAAATGATTATACCATAAAAGACAGATAATTTCAAAAAAATTACCTGCCTTATTTTATATAACTTATAGTTTAAATTATTTACTGAAAAAATTCTGATTGTTCTCCACCAATTATTTCTCCTGTAGTTGCATCTATGAAATATTTTTTATTATATAATTGTTTCACAGTTTCTAGTTCAGAATCCTTAGGTTTACTATCCTTATTATGCTTAATTTCAACTACCCATACATTTCTGCTAATATCATCTAATTGATATTCTCCATTATCATTTGTAATGTTATTTTCTAAAGCATAAATGAATATATTCATTTTTTGAATTGATAAATCAGCTGTTACTTCTGATATTTCTAGTGAACTAAATTCTTTTTCTTTTTTAATAGCAATTTCTATTGCTTCTTCTCTAGTTAGAGTAATTGAATTATCTTCAAAATTATTTTCATTTTTCCCTTTTATAATATAAATTATTGTTTTTCCATCAACGACTGAAAATGCCGTACTAAATGCAGAGGTTTTATCAAAA
The DNA here is from genome assembly GCA_947385375.1 of uncultured Clostridia bacterium. GTDB lineage: Bacteria > Bacillota > Clostridia > TANB77 > CAG-508 > Scatovivens. Next base: position 79,237 of record CANDKR010000007.1, on the reverse strand, counting down.
TTATTATTATATTTTAAAGCATAAGTAACTTGCCACATTTCATTTATATTATTTCCAGAAGCTATATTTGATTTTTGTGCAGACATTATTTCATATCCGTCATTTTGTGGTATAATTTTTAATTTTTTATAAATATCATTTGCAATATTTTTTGCTTCTTCATCTGATATTTCATCACATTTTATATCTTTAGAAATAATATCATTATCGCAAAAATACTCAAATTCTCCAGTTAATGCGTTTAGATTAATTACTATTCCTTTTGAAGGATCTGTTTCTGTGCTCAATATATAATGATTTCTTAAATCGTATCCTCTTACTATATTAGATTCTTTAAAAGTAATTTGGTTATATCCTAAATTTTTAACTACTTCATTAGCTATTTCTATTGCATTTTCATCATCTATCATTTTTTCTTTTTCTTCTGTTGTTATCGGTTCTTTTATTTTTTCTACTTCTTTATCTAATTCTTCTTGGCTAATTTTAGTTGGCTCTTTCCATATTTTCTCATATATCATAGTTCCTGCATATACTGTACCGACTGATAATCCTACTGCTACGGCTACTATCGCTGCTATATTTGCAAGTTTTTTAGTACCCTGTTTCATTTTTTTATCCTCCTTTTTAAACTCGAATATAGCTATTTTATTTTGTACATTTTCTACTATTCTATTTTGCAATTCTTCATTATTCATAACTATATCCTCCCAAAGTTAAATCTTTTTTTATTTGTTTTTTTATTCTATGCAATCGTGTTCTTACTGTAATTTCATTCATATTCATCTCTTTAGCGATTTCTTTTGTTTTCTTGTTACCATAGTAAAATAATCTAAAAATTTTTCGGTCGTTTTCGTTTAACAAATTTAATCTTTTTTGTAAAATCATTATTGAGATATTTTCATCATATAGTTCATCTAATGTTTTATTATTCGATAAATAGTTTTCATAGTCATCAATATTCAAATTTTGTTTTCGCTTTCTATATTTTTCTTTTAATAAATTTTTTGCTATTCCAACTAAGTAAAAATTCAATTTGTCACTATATTTTAATTTATCCTTATTTTTCCATAAAATAAAAAACACATCTGATATAATTTCTTCTATATCTTCATTACTTAAAGCAGTATGAGACATATTTAATATACTAGTATAAATATAAGAACTATGCTCTCTTATAACTGCTTCTATATCTAATTTCCCATCTTTTATATAATCTTCTAATACCTTATATTGTTTCAATTTTGATTTAAATCTCCTTTATTTGATAAGACATCTTACACTTATATAATGACATTTTTTAAAAAAATGTTTCAATATAAAAAAACAGCTGTAAATTTAATTATTTACAGCTAAAATATATTAGATTTTAAATTTTGTCTTTCCAATTAGAAGCACCATATAAAATTCTTTCAATATTTACAATTTTGTTATTCTTATTTATTCTATAAAAGACAATGTAATTTTTTATAATTAACTTGTGTATATTAGAATAATTTTTTATTTCAATATCTGCAATAGCAAATCTTTGTGGGTTATATTCTAACTTTTCAATTTCTTCATTTATCAAGATTGAATATTTATTAGCGATAGTAGGCTCTACCAAATTATATTTAATGTATCTAATAATATCCAAATAGTCATTTTTAGCCTCTTTTGAAAATTTTATCTTGTATTTTTCCATAATTAAATTCTCCGATTTACTATATTTTTTGCACTTCTTCAAAAACTTCTTCAAGAGAATAAACTTCGCCTTTTTCCGTACTTTCAATTCCAGCTTTTAATTTCTTTTTTAAATCTTCTTTATCTTTTATTATTAAGTCTTGTGGTGCATTATTTATAACAGAATTAAATTTTAAATATTCTATATAATCAAGAACCTGAAGTGCAAGTTCTTCTGGTAAAGTCTCTATTGATTTTAGTAATTCTTGTTTTTCAGCTGACATAATTTATCTCCTTTCAAATTCTATATGTATATTATAACACACATATTTTATTTTTCATACGATTTTAAAAGATTTTATAAAAACTATTTGTATTTAATTTTTATTTTTTGTATTTAATTTTTATTTCTAGTTAAGAAAATTCCAACAATTGATGTAATAAGTATAACTGGTGATATTCTAATAAATAACCATTCAAAAGAATGAACTGCCACTCCTAAAACAGTATTTTCAGGCTTATTATAATCCCAATTAAGATACGGACTATTTAATAAAAATAAAGCTATAAAAATAAATATTATAACTATACATAATGAGATAAACAACCAATGTACTATCTTTCTTCTCTTATTCTTTATTTGCGATAGTTGTAAGTTTATTATCTCCAGTTTTTCAGAAATTGATTTTATATCATCTGCTTTGGTTTCTGAAATAGTTTCTCCTAGCAAAGTACTTACAGATGTTTCAAAGACTTCTGACATTGAAATTAGCATTTCTGCATCAGGAACTGATAAACCCTGTTCCCACTTAGAAATCGTTTGCCTAACCACATTTAATTTTATAGCCAGCTCTTCTTGAGAAAGTCCTTTTGACTTTCTTAATTGTTTAATGTTTTCTTTTAACATTTTTCAACAACTCCTTTCTTTACTAAAACCATTATATAAAGAATAGTCCGTTGCTACAAGCAATGCTTATTAACATTTGAATTTTATAACCATAAAATTGCAATTTATCGAAATAATATAATTTTAATCATTACTCAAAAAATTCATTACTAAATCTGTAATTATATCTTTTTCTTTTGGATTTGATTCTGCTATTAATAAAGTTAATGCTGTCAACGTATTATTATCTATTGTCTTTTCTAAATATTCTAATCTTCGTGTGTTTACTGCATATCCTTTTAACATATAATCTTTTAATGTTCTGTTCGCCCATTGCCTAAAGATTACACCATTTTTTGATTTAACTCTATAACCAACAGATATTATAACATCCAAATTATATATTTTTGACTTTCTACCGCCTGTACTTTTGTCGGAAATTCCGACATAAGTTTTTTCATCAAGTTCTCCTTCTTTAAAAATATTATTGATATGCTCACTTATTGTTGCATGTTTTACATCAAATAGTTCTTCCATTTGTGCTTGTGTAAGCCATACAGTTTCTTCTTTTAAATTTACCTCTAACTTTACTCCTTTTTAACAATAGCAGAAAAGCCCCACTGGACAGCGTTCAGTGGGGCTTAATTTTAAACTATATTTCTTTTTTACTATAAAGTTTATATGCAATTTTATAAGATACGAAGTAAATTATCACTGTTGCTGTTAGTAAAACTAGTGGCATATAATTTGTTAGTATATTCAATATGTTATTTACTGGTAAGTTTATATTAATCTTCTCTCCTATATAAAATATCCCTCCAAGTAAGAATGCCATTATTGCAATAACTATAAAAATTTGTATTCTACCTTTTTCTGCTCCGAATTTATAAATGCAAGGTATTTGTATTCCTTCAACAAAAGCAATTCCTAAAATTCCACCTAAAGCATACGAAATCAATTCTAAAAAGTCCGGAAGCTCTTTACTCATTACATAAGATATTATGCCACTTGCTAGCACACCTACCACTGCTCCAATTAATGTTAACAGTATTACTAATACATATTTTGCTCTAACTACTTCTTTTCTAGTTAATGGCAATGTTAGAATATACCTATCTGCCTTTGCCATTTCGTCATAACTAAAAGTTCCAATACCGACCATTCCAAAAACTAGTATTAGCATAATTGTAATCATAGACATTGCACTATCCATTGTCTCTTGCTGCATTCCTGAAACTACAAATACAAAAATAAATAAAATTAAAGTCTTTCTATATGTTTTTAATTGTAATAAATCTTTTATTATTAATCCTTTTATACGATTCATTTATTTTTCCCCCTTAATATAAATTAACATTATGTCTTCAATTGTAGGCTTATCAATAATTTGTGCATCATATTTTCTTGCAAATTCTACTTTATCTTCTACTAAAACATCATACTCATATCTATTCTTTTTGAATTTCACATAATCCTTTTTATCAAATTTTTTAAATTCTTCTTCTGAACATTTTACAATACCAAAATTTTCTAAAAGCTCATCTCTTGTCTTTGTAAGGACTATCTCTCCTTCATTTATAAAAGTTATATAATCTGCAATATGCTCTAAATCTGATGTTATATGGCTTGATACAAAAATTCCACGTTCTTCATCTTGAATAAAATCTTGAAAAATATCTAAAATCTCATTTCTTGCAACTGGATCTAATCCAGAAGTTGGCTCGTCTAATATAAGTAGCTTTGGATGATGTGAAAGAGCAACTGCAATTTTAAGTTTCATTTTCATACCACTTGAAAATTCTTTTGAAATCTTGACTCTTGGTAAATTAAATTTTTCAATATATTCAAAATACAAGTTCTCATCCCAAGTTTTGTACATATTTTTCATTATTTGGTTTATGTCTTTTGGTGTTAAATATTCTGATAAAAAACTATCATCTAAAACAACACCAATGTCTTCCTTTATTTGCTTTTCTTTTTTGATATTATCTAAACCAAAAATATTTATTTCTCCACTATCCCTGTTAATTACGTTCAAAATCGATTTGATTGTTGTACTTTTACCTGCACCATTTTCTCCAATTAAACCCATTATCATACCTTTTGGTACTTCGATATTGATGTTTTTTAGTTCAAATCCCTTATACTTTTTACATAAATTTTTTACTTCTAAAATGTTCTCCATTTCTATTCCTCCCCGTATAAAATATCTAACATATTTTTCATTTCACCTTTTGAAATGTTACTTATTTTTGCAATTGACACTGCTGTATCTATTAAGTTCTCTACTTTTTGCAATTGTTCTTCTCTCATCATTTCTATGTTTTTATTTGCAACATAAAAGCCCTTACCTTGTACTGTTTCCAAATATCCTTCTGCTACGAGTTGCTCATAAGCGCTTTTAGTAGTTATAACACTTATCCTTAAGTCTTTTGCTAAACTTCTTATCGATGGCAGGAGCTCTCCAGCTTTAAGCTCATTTGAAATTATCTTTGTTTTTATCTGCTCTTTTATTTGCTCATATATTGGCGTATTGCTCGAATTACTTATTATAATATTCATAGCTTTCCTCTTTTCTTAACTGTATATATACAGTATATACAGTTTGAACATAAAAGTCAATACTTTTTTATAAAAAAATAAGTCTAAAATTTTCTTGAACTAGAAAATTCTAGACTTAAGACCTATTTATTAATCAAATTTAACTGACCAATTTTCATCCTTATACGCTTCAAAACACATTTTAATTTGCTCCCTATTTGACTTATCCTCTGAAACATTGGGTAAATTATCTAAACTAAAATAACCAATTTCAGTTGTTTCTATGTTTGGAGTAAACTCACCACCTATTAGCTCGCAAAGTACAAACACCTTGCAAATTCCATAAGCAAATATTGGTTTATTGTGTTTATTCCTGTCTTGAACTGCAATTATCCTTACTGGTTTAACATCTAAACCCGTCTCTTCTTTAGCTTCCTTTATCGTATTACTAGAAACAGATTCTAAAACATCACACCAACCACCGAGGCAATGACCAAGTGCCATCATTTTCGTGTGTTAATAAAATTTTATCATCTTTAAAAATAACTGCTCTTGTGTCAATTTTGGGTGTTTGATAGCCCGTCTCATTACAGAATATATCTTTTACTTTTTCCAATGAAAGCTCTGTTTTTTTACTCATTATCTCTGCCGAAATTTCTCTTAGCCTCTCATAGCGCTCTCTATCATAAACTCCATCTGTATACGCTAGTCCTGCCTGAGCTATTGCTTGTAGCTCCATAGCCCATTTAATCCACTCTTCCATTTTATTACCTCATACCATCTTCATCTATATTCCTTTGTGACTTATCTCTGTGTTTTTCATTAGAATTATCTTTAGTAACTATATTATCCAAAGTTGGAACTTTGTCGACCCTTATCCTATCATCAAAATCTTTTGAAGCCTCATAAGCTCTATCGCTAGATGTCACTTCTTTTCTTCCAAAGTTTATTATATTGTTTATATTTGGCACTCTTTTTGTCAAGAATTCTAATTGATAAGCTGCATTAATAAGCATTTTTGAAGTATTATTTACCAAATAATTCGGATTTAGATTAACCTTATAATTGAATATACCATTTTGGTCTATTCTAACTCTATCCAAAGCATCTGCATCTCTTACAACAGAATTTAATCTTGTTAATAAACTAATATCTTCAGGAGATTGTATTTTATATTTTTTTATCATTTTATCTATTTTATCTGGCTTTCCTTCATGAGCTTCAACTAGTGCCATAACCATTTTTTTATCTTCTTCTGAGTATGGCTTTCCGTCTGAATATCTCAAATCCATTTTAGCAATTTTTCTTGCACCACGACCTGCATGAGGTCCGCTATCAAGCACTCTACCAATATCGTGATACATTGCCACAGTAGATAATATATCTTTTATTCTATTATCTTGGTCATTTTCTAAAATACCTTCATTTCGAGCAATCATCATAGCTTGAAGAGCGACCCTATCAGTATGGCTTTTCCCATGTATTCCAGTTCTAGTAATAGCACCTTCTATTTGCTTATACTTCTTAGCAAAAAACTCTCCATCTTTACTTCCGAGAAAAATCTGATAATATATCTTGTAAATCTAATTGTGCTAAACCTTCTTTTGATTGAAAACCAGCAACTGCTAAAGCTAGCCTTTTATCTCTGTATGGATTTTTACCTTTAAAACTAAAATCTTGTAAACACTCTTCTGCCGATTTTTCTATAGTTTGACCCTGCTGAAAAAATCCTTTTATTTTACTTAACAAAGACTTAGAAACATCAAGTCCATTTTTTCTTATACTTTCTCTACTTACATCAACTTCCATTCTCATAACATCAAAAAGAGTTACCATATATGTTGCGATTTTTGACTTAGGACTACCATCTTTATGTAAATATCCATATTCTATAGCTTTTTCTTTCATATATTGTAAATAGTCTTGTCTAGCATTATAAGTAGTTTTATCCTCTGAAAGCTCTTCTGGCAAAGCCTCTCTAAAAGCAACACTATATTCGCCATTATCATCTTTAATTGGAAAACCATTTGTATCTCTTACAAGGTCTGGTACCATTTTTACTTTCTGTACAGCATCTTTAGGTAGCACACAATACCCTTCATATATGAAAGCCCCGTCTTGCAATCCTCTAAACTTATAATTTGCTAAATCTTTCATATTGGGAGTAAACCTAATTGCTGTTGAAACAGCAGTTGGTGTAAGATATGGGTTTGATGTTGATGAAAAATCTGTTAAGTTTTTTGCATAATTATCAACACTAGGACCTCCACAGAACATAAAAACACAACTTCTTCCATAAGATGTAATCATATCTGAAGACCTTAAATGTTCACTTTCTATGATAGCATCTGCAACAGACTCATCTTTAACAAAATGATATAACCCGCATTTGAGTTGCTTCTTCTTTAACTTTTTCTGTTAATTCAAGTCTTGGTACTTTTCCGAATGTACCATATAATACTCCTACTGCTTTTTCAGCAACGCCACCTGCGACTTTAAGCATTTTAGATAATGTATTGTCTGATACAGATATCATTAAATCATTTAACTGCATATTTTTCTCCTAAGTACATTTTATATGTAAATAATATCATAAGGATAAAAAGCTTTCAAGAATTAGTGGTTTAAATCTATAATTTTAGTTGCTACTTTCTCCACAAACGTCTTATCGTGTTCAACAAAAATAAGTGTTGGTTCGTATTTCAAAATAGCCTCTTCTATCTGCTCTCTTGTTAATATATCAATATAGTTCAAAGGCTCATCCCATATATAAATATTAGCTTGCTCTGAAATACTTTTTGCAATTAGCACTTTCTTTTTCTGTCCTTCACTCATTTCTTCAAGGCTAGTTTCAAAATCTAATTTTGAAAATCCCATTTTAGAAAGCATTGCTTTAAAAATACTCTCATCTATTATTTCTTCTTGCACAAAAGTTTTAAGCTTGCCTTTTAAATGTTCTGTACCTTGTGATATATATGATATTTTTAAATCATTTGCAACTCTTATCTCTCCCTTATATGTACCTACTTGTCCTATAATTGTCTTTAATATACTAGATTTTCCTATGCCATTTCTTCCGTGTTATAGCAATTCTATCTCCATTTTTTACCTCAAAAGAAACTTTAGAAAATATTGTATTTCCTTCATACTCTATTTGAAAATCCTTTGCAAAAATTAATGGATTTTTCCTACTTTCTATTGGAATAACTTTAAGACTATCACTTCTGTCAATATTTTTTAATAAAGTACTTTTCTCTTCTATGGCTTTAGATATTCTATCTTCCATTACTTTTGAAGTTTTCATCATTTTAGCTGATTTGTGACCGACATAACCTCTATCTATCATACCCTCAGCATTATTATTAGTCTTGTATTTAGACTTTTCGCCTTCTTTTGACCAATTTGCTGTATTTTTCGATGCAATCTCTAATCTATTTATATCCTTTTGCAATTTCTCATTTTGTGTTAGTTCAAAATTATCCAATTTATCTTTGTTTTTTTTCCAAGTAGAAAAGTTACCCTGCATAATTGTAATATCTGTATTATTAATAGAAATTATATGGTCTACTACTTTATCTAAAAAATCTCTGTCATGTGACACTACAATAAAACCTTTCTTCTTGTTTAGGTAGTTTACTAAGCTATCTCTAGTTTCACTATCTAAATGATTAGTAGGTTCGTCTATAAGTAAAAAGTTATTGCCTTTTAAAAATAAACTTATTAGTAATATCTTTACTTGCTCTCCACCACTAAGCAAATCGAATTTCCTATACAGAATTTTACAATCTGTACCTAATAAATTCAATTCTTTAATTATCTCCCAGTCCTCTACACTCGGTGCAATATCATTAACAATTTCTATTGCAATTTTTTCTTTATCTTTCACTTCAAAAGGAAAGTAATCAACATCTACATTCTTTGAAATTGTGCCATTATATTCATACTTTCCTTGCAACAATTTCAAAAACGTTGTTTTCCCTCTGCCATTTCTGCCTATTAGTCCTAACTTCCAGTCTGTATCTAACTTAAAAGATGCATTTTCAAAAACATTATCTAAACTTCCATCATATCCAAAAGTTAAATTATTTACACTTATTAAAGACATTGTTACTCCTTTCTACTTCTTTTTGCCATAATATCATAAAAAAGTAGTTTTCAAATACTACTTTTTTCATTATCTATAATATTTTTCAAAGCTAGCGGTGTCCATTTTATTACAATTCTGCTATCTCCTTCAATAATTCCTCTGTTGTTATACTTCTTCCATCTTCTGCTTGTTTATATCCTTTCATAATGCTACCAATTAAAAGCAATGCTTCTGCGATTTCTTCATCAGAAACATTATCTGGTAAACTTTGAATAACTTGCAATGCTAGCTCTTTTATCTATAAACTCCTCCAACTTATTAGAATATAAGTATCTACTCTCTTTATATTATACCATAAATTAAAACTTATTCCAATATACAAAATCAGATATATCATTTCTTTCAAAATGTAATTTGCTTGGTTTTGCCTCTTCTGACGGATAACCAATTGGCAATATTGCAACAGGAACTAGATTTTCTGGTACTTCAAAAACTTCTACTAATTTTTCAGGGTCAAAAGATCCAACCCAAGTAGTACCAAGCCCTAAGCTTTGTGCTTCTAACATCATTTGAGTAGTTACTATACTAATATCTATATCTCCAAACTCTTTGTTATCATATTTATCTCTTTTATATGAAACTGATTTATCATAAAATAGTATCATAATAATAGGTGCATTCCACCCATATTGTGTGCAAGCACTTAATTTTCCTAAACTCTCTTTTTCTGTCAACACCAAAATCCTTTGTGGTTGAAAATTTCTTGCTGTTGGAGCAACTTTTGCTGCCTCTAATATTTTATCTATCTTTTCTTTTTCAACTACCTTTTCAGCAAAACTTCTACAAGAATATCTTTCTTTCAATAATTCTAAAAAATCCATATAATCTCCTCCTAATCAATATTTTTCAAATTTGCTACTTTTTATATTCCAAGATATCTCCTGGTGTGCAGTTTAAAACTTCACAAATTTTATCTAAAGTGGAAAAACGAATTGCTTTTCCTTTATTAGTTTTTAATATAGATAAATTCGCAGGAGTAATCCCTAATTTTTCGGCTAACTCAGAAGAGGAAATTTTACGTTTAGCCATCATTACATCTAAATTCACTATTATCATAATTTTCCTCCTTATATTGTTAACTCATTTTCTTTTTTGTATTCTGTTGCTTCTTTTAACAACTCAGATAATATGTATAGTGCTATTGAAACTCCAAAAAATAATACGCATAAGAAACCTAAAGTAACTAAAAATACTATATCTTCGGATTTTACTAATACGACCTCACCTATTAAATCTAATAACCAAAATACTGAGCCAATTATTGCAAATGCGCCTGTTGTTTTTAGAAGTTTAACATTTTCATCACAAAATGGATTGTTTTTCTCTAAGCTTTCAAACAATTCTATAAACTTACGAGTTATTATCAACAAAACAACTCCATTGGGATAAATCACTAAACAACTTGAAACAAAATCTAGTCCTACTCTTTGTAATATAAATGGTAAAAATATTAGCACAATACTTCCTACCCAAAAACATACTTGCAAAAACTTTTTTAATATATCTCCTAAACCACTTTCACCTGTTATTTTCATAAAATTCCTCCATAATTATAATTTATGTAAATATTATACGCCGTGTTTTATTATTTGTCAATATTTTTTTATCGTTTTTCGATATTAAAAATAAAAAGCACCTCTTTTTCTTAATTATCTTTTATTGAAAATATAGCTTTTAAAAGCTTTCTCTATTGAATTTATCACGATATTGCTATATAATGAATACATTAATTTAATATATTTAAGGAGGATATTATGGGAAAAGGAACAAAATTAGCTATAAAACTTGTGATATGTATATTAGTTATCGCTCTTATAGCTGGCGGTATATATTTTGTAGGCATAAAAGATAAACAAACTGAAACAAACAATAATGATGTAGTAACAAACACTGTATTAGACAATACAGATACTACTGAAGAAGAGGAAACTGTTAAAAAATTAAAATTATCTACTACTACAACAACTGAACTTTTAAAAGATACAGTAAATGACAAAAATGTAGCTTTTAATATTGCTAACTTAGATGGAGACATTGCTTATTCTCTTGATTATGGTGCATCAATGCCAAGTAAAGATATGTCTTTCAAAAGCTATGCTTCTGACCAACTTATGGCTATAATAATAAGCGGATACTCAAATGTTAAACCAGAAGAACTTGGCTGTGAAAATGCTGACGAAGCTTATGTTGCAACTCAAATGGCTATTTGGGAAATTGCAAACAGAACTAAAGAATCAAAAAAAGCTACTGAAACTTTTAGAGTAGAAGAAACTACTGCTCTTACAGAAGACACAGCTTCTTATGATAGAATAGTTGCAGCTGCTAAAAAACTAGTTAAACTTGCAGAAGAAGATCCATATACAATAGTTCCATCAATGGTAATTAATAATTCAAATGTTGAATATAAAAACATAGAAGGTAACAACTTAATTGGACCATATATAGTAAATGTTTCTAATGTAAAAAACATCAAAAGCATTAAAGCTTCACTTATAAATGCACCTCAAGGAGCTAAAATTACTGATGTAAATGGAAAAGAAAAAACAATTTTTGAAAACGGTGACTCAGTATATGTAAAAATGGGTGTTACTGAAAAAGGTACTACTTCTTTTGATATAAAATTTGAGTCTTTTGTAGATAGAATATGTGGTACTATATATGAAGAAAAAGGTAAAGATTCTCAAGATTTTGTAAAACTTGAACCTACATCGAACGCAATGGAAAAAACATTAACTATTAATTTTGAAACAATTACTACTATTGGAAAAATAGAAGTAATCGCTACTGATAAAGAAGATAAACCAATGGTTGGTGCAAAATTTCAACTTATTGACTCTTCTGAAAATGTATTAGGTGAAACTAAAACTGGTACAGATGGAAAAATAATGTTTTATAGTGTACCTCAAGGAGATTACACATTAAAACAAATTACTGCTCCAGAAGGATATGAAATCAAAGAAGAAACTAAAAAAGTAACAGTTGTAGGTGGAGAAACAGCCACAGTAACTTTTGAAAACTAATAATAAAAAGTCTTAAGAATTTAATTCTTAAGACTTTTTATTTATGAAATTATATTATCATAAAAAATTTTATGTCTTTGTGTTGGAGAACCTTGTGTTCCAATTCTTTTTTGCATCTTGACTATATCGACTTCTAATGCTCCTGTCTTTTCCATTATACGACTAATATCTGTTTCTCCATTACATATCATACTTAATGCCATTTCTCTCTTTACAGCATATCTGATATTATCATTAAGCATTTGCAATCTTTCTCTTTCTTCTTTTGATATAGATGAATTATTTATATTTTCTCCTATAAACTTACTTGCAAGACTATATTTTCTAAAACTTACACACATTCTAGAAAACACTTCTATATCTTCATAATTACATTGTATGTTTGTCATACATTCCCCTAAAAATTCTAAATCTTCTTCTTCAAACTCTCCAGCTTCAATCATTATTCTACATTCATTTACGTAAGTTCTTATAGTTTTTTGACTTCTAGGAGTAATTTCCAAAATTGCTCTCATCGCTTTTTCTTTCATTTCAGTTCTTTTTTTAGAATTTCTTTCAATTTTCTTTTTTCTTATTTTTTCTTTTTCCTTCTCTTCTTTATATGTTCTTAGCAATTCAGATACATCTTTTAGCTGCACACCAAGCTCAGTAGCCACTTCTAAAGGTTTCTTTTTCTTTTCTGTTACTAAATAACCTACTCTTTCACTCCAATAACTTCCCTGATATAATCTTCCTGCATTAGAAAGTTTTTTCATCTCCATTCTTAGAAAAGTCACCGGTATATCCATGCTTTGAGAAATCTTTTTATCCGATAATTCTCTTGCTAATAATCTGTTTACCTCTGAAACTTCATTATCATCTAAACCATCTCGCACACATACAATTGCACTTGGGTGTACACCGTATTTCAAATTCTCAAAACTTTTTCTTTGAATACCTAATATTCCACGTAGAAACATATTAAATGGCATTATACCACCATATCTTTTATATAACTCTTCTATTTCTGTTTTATTCATAGATTTAGGCTCTTTTAAATTATTCTCTTCTCTAATAGTATTTTTTAACTGTTGAATTTCTTCTAATGGCATCTCATATCTTAATAATACACAAGCAGTCGGCTTTTTCCCGCCCTTATTTTCTTGTTTTAATCCTTTTAAAAATTGGTCACTCATTAATAGAACATCAATAGCAAACATGCTAAAAGGAATTATACCACCATATTTTTCATGTAAATTTTGTAACTCTTCTAAATTAATAGGATCCATTGCCTTTATTTGGTTTTCTCTTATAATTTTTTCCCTAAGTTTACTTGTTTCTTGCTTACTAGGTAATATAGCACTTAATAATATACGTATCTTTCCTTCACGATGTTTCATTCTACTAAAATTTGAAGAAGTAATATCTAAAATTTTTTCAGCAAATACTACTTCTGACATATTTGGAGCATATCTTTGATGCAATTGTTGAAATCTAGCATAATCTATTTGATCGTCATAATGTAGCTTTTGTTCTCTTATTACTTTGTTCCTTAATAATTCAAAATTAGTAACCTTAGAAGTCAAAATTGTTATACCATTATTTGTTCCATTTGCACAATATCTATAACTTTCTGCCTTTACCTCTAAAACATCAACTGCAAAATCTCTTTCTAGCAATTCTGGTGCATATTTTTTATGGAAAGCTTGTAATTTCTCATATTCTAATACTTGACCACCTTCCAATTTATTTAATATAGCTATTTTATCTCTAAGTTTAATTATATCCTCTTCTGTAATTTCGACATCTGCAAATATAGTTGTACTTCTAGTTGTTCCTTTAATTCTGGAAAATGCTCTAGAACTTATATCTAACACTTCACCTGCAAATACTATATCACTCATTCCTGCTCCATATTTTGCATATAACTCACAAAATCTCTTGAAATCTATACTTCCGTTTATATGTAATCCTTCATCGTAAATTATCTTTTTTCTTAATTCAAGTAAATCATTCGGATTTTCTAAAACCGCTTGCCTAGTCAATACCATCGCTGGAGATTGTTTCTCTTTATAAGATTTTTTATACCTTAACTCTTCTATATCTAAAAAAGCATAAGCAAAAAAAATCTCTTCATAACCTTCTCCATATTCAACATATAGCTCTTGAAACCTATCATAACTCATCTTAGAATTGCTTTTTATTTTTTCCATTTTTATCATAGCATATCTTTTATCTAATATAGGCTTAGTTCTAAATTTGCTTTGCAAAGATAATTCCATAAATTTCTCCATTTCTAAATTTGGTCTTTTGCTTCTTTAGTAATAAAAGCAGATAATTTTGTATATATTATCTGCTTTTTAGTTTTATCTTTCTAATTCTTCATGTTCAACTTGATTTCTAGTATTATCCATATCTTTTTCTGCAAAATCTACTCTAACCCATCCTAGTGTTGTTCTATCTTTATTCTCATGTTCTGCTTCAAAGTGAATTGCCATATATTGTGCATCTGGATAATTTTGTCTTACTATAAATTCAGCTAAATCAACCTTATCTGCCTCAATTACTACATCTCCCTCTCCACCTTCAGTTTTGATTTGAATATATCTTGTTTCTTTTCCATTTTCATCTTTCACTATTAATGAATTACCTATTACCCTGTATCCTTCTTTTGTTTGAAGACCTACTATATTCATTTCTTTTTTACAATCAGTATAATTTCCAAAATTTCCAGAGCTTCCTGTGCCATTTGGTGCTTCATAATATATATCACTCTCAAGGTTTATTTTTGTTTCACCTGTATATGAAGATAAATAATTACTTGAAGGCTCTTCTGCTTCTACTTGTCCTTGTTCTTCTGGTTTAGTAGCTTCTGGTGCTTTAACTCCAGTTTGGTCTTGTATTTGTTTATCTTGTAATACTCCTGTTGCTTCTGTTTGAGTTGCAACCATTGAAGCTTCTCCTTTTGGTGAAACTTCATCAGCTTTTGCACTTAATTCTGTTGAAGATTTTACTATTTTATCAATCTCTTCTAACTCTTTTTCACCTTCTAGCATTTGTACTAATGAAGTAGTATCTGCTATTTGACCTCTTACTTCCATATCATTAAAATGACTATAAGTTTTTATTCCTGCAAATAATAGAAGTGATGCAAGTGTTACTACACCAGCAATTCTAAGACCTTTTTTGTGTGGTTTATATACTTTGTTTCTGATTGAATCTGATGCGTCTTTTAATTTTCTTGTAAATCTTACTTTTAAATCTTCTATTTGAACTTTTACTTGTTTTATATTTCTTAGCTTGCTTGGTTCTACCTTTGTTTTTGGAGTAGGCTTTGTCTTTGAGCTTTGAGCAGGCGCTTCATTTGGTTTATCTGCTTTTGAAACTGGTTTCTTTCCAGCAGAAGCTTTTCTTTGTTCAGCTGCTTCTCTTGCAAGTCTTGCCTTTCTTTCAGCTTTAGTTTCTCTTTTTGGTGCTGGTGCTCCTTCTGGTCTATCTGCCTTTTTAGGATTTCCAGCTTGAAGTCTTTGTCTATATTCTTCTCTTCCAGCTTTTATACCTTCAATTTTTCTCTTTTTGTTTTTAGCCTTTGGAGCTTTTTGCTCTCTTTTTGGCTCATCTTTTGGTTTGTCATCTTTTGGAGCTACTGGCTCTGGCTTTGGTTCTACCTTTGGCTCTTGCGCTGGTGCTACTGGCACTGTTACTTCTGTCGCCTTTCTAGCTTCATCTGCTGCTCTCTTAGCTTCTTCTGCTTTTCTAGCTTCTTCTGCTTTTTCTGCCTCTTCTCTATTTCTTTGTAATTCTTCTTCTGAAACTTCTGGCACAACATCTCCGCTAAGTTCTTCTAACTTAGCAAGACTCACAGTTCTTACTCCGTTATGACTCGTTTGTCTATTAACAACTGTAATAGCAACACTTTTTTCTTTACTACTTAATTCACTAGAATTTTCTATTTCTGATACATCACTATATACTATCGAAAGACCAATTTCGCTTAACTTTTCAGCTTTGCTTTCACTTGCTCTTTTTAAATAACTAGCTTCTGATTCTAATCTCCTGCCAGTAAATTTTCTAAGTATTTTCTCTAATACTGGTTCATCTTTTTCTGGAGCGCGGTATTCAATTCTATCAATTACAGTTCTCAAGTATGCTTTACCATAATTAGTTTTATTAGCATCATCTAATTCTTTTAGTGCTTCATATACTGTCATATCAGCATTAGGAAGTTTATCTTTAGGAGCATATACCATTATCTCCTTTATTTTTCCTAAACTTTCAACTATACCAGCTTTACTATACATTGCCTCTGTTATCGGTTTTCTTAATAAAACTGTTCCGTTTGAATCACTAATTACGCAAACTCTACCTGCTAAATTTACTTCTACTTTTAACATATCTTTATTATCCACAATAGTACTCCTTTCAAAATGGTACTTTAAAAAATCGCGGTTTACATAACTATTATACACTATTTTCGCGCTTTTGTCAACTTTTACCACCTTTCTAGCCATTCATAATTTGTTCGACTTGCAATATTATGTAAATTGTGATATAATTATGAAAGTTATTAAACCTTAGCAATCCTGATACTTTGTCAAACCAAAACAACTTTGCAAATAAAAATTTAAAACAGGAGGCGATAAAATGGCTAGAATTAAACGGTTTGAGAAAATTGATGGGGTATCTGTCAAGGTCGTTTCAACAGACTGGGGATATAGCGTCACCATAAAAGTCGATGAAGGCGCTTATCTCTATCACGAGCGAAAAACAGAAAACTGCGCTATAAAATTCATTGTCCCATACCAGAGACGCATTGCTCAAAAATCCTATAAAATCAAGTTAAACAAGCAAAGTTACACACATACCAAGCTTGGAACACCCTTTAAAAGGAATTTTGACCTACCCTCTGGGGGAACTTGCTTGGTGTACTTATCCCCTGAGTTCTTTCTAAGCGAAGAACTCACAAACCAGTACAAAAATGACCCAAAGTACGCCCAAAAAAGCAATGACCCTGCTCACCAACTGCTTTTCGCACCAGTCATCAAAAGAACACAGCGACGTACCAGACGCCCTAAAAATAGTAACAACGTTTATATTTGAATCCATTTTTCAAGAGTATTGCTTATATTCTTGAGGCAAAGCAGGTGACCTTTCCGGAGGTCACCTGCTTTGTTTTATTGACTTTTTTTCTGTAAATGATATAATTTAACTATTAAAAATTAAGGAGATTTATATGAACAAATTTCTAAAATACCTATTATGTGTACTTTTTAGTATACTAGCAATAAACTTTTTAGTCAGTTTAACTTCCTTTTTGAAAAATACAGATTCATACTTAGAATCTGCTAACATTAATTCAAATCCTAAAGCTGAAGATGTTATAACCACTGGTCAAACTTTAGAGAAACAATTAGATAAGAATATAAATGAATTAAAAAATAAAAATGGAGAAGACTACCCTGCACTTGGAATTATGTATTATAAAGCAGTTTCACATTATTCTTCTGTAACTGTTGTACAAAACTTTATATTTACGCTAATTTCCGGTTTTGCTCTAGGTAGTATGATATTCTTTATCTTCATATCTGGATTAAAAACTTATAAACTATTTTTTGCTATTTTACTAGTATTAGTAATCACCTCTTTCCTACTTACTCTATCTGACGTATATACTTCTATTGCTAATAGTGAAGAGATTAACTTTGGTCTTCCTCAATTCTTCTGGAATATGGAAGTCAGTGCAATTACTTTCTTAATAGTCATAGTTATATTAGTTGCTATTAATGGATTTTATAAAACTTATTATGAGATAAGATACTCATAATGTAAAAGCACAAAAAAAGAGCATTCATAAAAATGCTCTTTTATTTTTTGAATAATTTATATATTATTCTGCTGATTCTGTTTCTGGAGCTTCATAAGCTTCTAAAATAGCTTTTTGAATTTTTTCTCTAGTATCAGCGTTGATTGGATGAGCTATATCTTTGAATTCTCCGTTTGGAGTTTTTCTACTTGGCATAGCTATGAATAATCCATTTTGGCTTTCGATAACTTTAATATCGTGAATTACGAATTCGTCATCGAATGTTACAGAAGCAACAGCTTTCATTCTGTTTTCTGAATTAACTTTTCTTAAACGTACATCTGTTATTTGCATTGTCTTAAGCACCTCTTTCTTATATCGTTATTTTTATACATATTTACTATGTACAATTATTATATTCGCCAAAAAACTTTTTTTTCCTTCTATTTTTTACAATATTTTTAAAATTTTTTTGAAATTTTTTTATCATATTTAAAAACGAAAATAATATAATGTATTATTAGAACTTTTTTTAGTTTTTTGTTGAAAATATGCTTATAAAAGTGTATAATGTCAAAGGAATATAATGTTTTGGAGGCTTGATTTAGAAATGACACTAAACGATTTGAAAAAATATAAACATATTCACTTAATTGGTATTGGCGGAATTAGTATGAGCGCCATAGCAGAAACCCTACTTAACTGGGATTTCAAAGTTACTGGCTCTGATATGACAGCTAGTGAAATTACTGATAGATTAGCTTCTCACGGAGCAAAAATTACAATTGGTCACGATTTAGAAAATTCAAAAATTGCTGATTTAATTGTTTATTCTGCTGCCATAAAAGATACTGACCCAGAAATGATTTTAGCAAAAGAAAATAATATCGAGCTTGTTGGTCGTGGTGAATTTGTTGGCTGGCTTACAAAACTTTATAAACAAGCAATTTGTGTTTCAGGAACTCATGGCAAAACTACTACTACTTCAATGCTTTCTGTTTGCTTTGTAGAAGCAGGAAAAGACCCTACTATACAAGTTGGAGCTCTTCTTAATAATATTGGCGGAAATTATCGTGTTGGAAATAGTGAATATTTTATTTTAGAGTCTTGCGAATATAAAGCAAATTTCTTAAAATTCGTTCCTAACACAGAAATTATTTTAAATATAGATAATGACCATTTAGATTATTACAGAACTTTTGATAATATTGTAAAAGCTTTTAGAGACTTCGCCTCTATCCCATCTGAAAAAGAACTTGTAGTTACAAATGCAGATGACGTAAACTGCTTAAAACTAAAAGAAGTTGTCAAAGGACTTTTCATAACTTACGGAATAGAAAATGAAGAAGCAAATTTTGTTGCTAAAAATATTACTTTTGACCACAACGGTTTTGCAAATTTTGATGTATATAAAAATGGTAATCTATTTACCACTATCTCACTTTCTGTTGCCGGAAGGCACAATATATTAAATGCACTTGCTTGCATAGCTGTATGTGATTTTTATAAAATTCCTTCTGAAACAATTAGAAAAGCACTTAAAAACTTTACTGGCGCCGAGCGTCGTTTGGAATATAAAGGTACAAAAAATGGATTTAGTGTATTTGACGACTATGGTCATCACCCTACTGAAATTTTAGCCACAGCAAATGCTATCAAAAATAAAGAATATAACGAGTCTTGGGTTATTTTCCAACCACATACTTACAGTAGAACTCAAACTCATTTAGATGCTTTTGCCAAAGTACTTAAAAACTTCGATCATATAATTGTTGTAGATATTTATGCTGCTCGTGAACAAAATACTATAAACATTTCTTCTAAAGACTTAGTAAATAAAATAAATGAAAATGGTAATCAAGCTGTATATATACCTGATTTTAATGAGGTATCAAACTATATAAATCATAATGCACACCCTAAAGATTTGGTATTAACCCTTGGTGCTGGAACAGTTACAAATATAGGACCATTAATAGTTAAATAACTTACACCCTTGCTTTTTTAGCAGGGGTATTTTTATTCTAATATTTCTTTTATCATGATATCACCAAATATAGCGTATCCTTTGTTAGGATGGCTTACAAGGACATTTGTTATTGCTCCGAATAAATTTACCGTTTTGGATAATTGGAGATCCTGAAAGCCCTCTTACGATTCCTCCAGTCTTATTTAAAAGTTCTTCATCTAGTATTTCTACTAACATACTCTTATTATTAAAATCATTATCATAATAAATCTCTTCTATATTTATTTTATAACTTTTTGTAACACCATCTTGTAAGGTACAAAGCATCTTTGCCTCTCCCTTTTCTATCTCATTTCTAAGAGCAACTTTTACTTTATTTGCTTGATTTAAACCTAAAAGACTTAAATTATTTACCTCTCCATAAATACCAAATTCCGTATTTTTACTAACTTCTCCTATACTACCTTGTCCACCTATCGCACCTTTTATCTCCCCTGCTTTACCATTTTCAGATTTTGTTATTGAAATTATCCTTGAACTTACTATTTCTCCAAAATCAATATCAATTAGCTTATCAGTATCACTATCAGTAATTCCATGACCTAGTGCTGCAAAACTTTTGCTGTTTGGCTCATAAAAACTCATTGTACCTACACCAGTTGCTGCATCTTTTACCCATAAACCTAGCTTATACTCGTCTTCTTCTGTTTTTGCTGGCTTTATATTAGCTGTAAGTATACTTCCATCTCTCAAAATTGTTAAATCAACATTTTCTCCGATTACACTTATTTACTTCCTCTTGTAAATTTTCAATTGAATCTATTTCTTCTTCATTTACTTTCAAAATGGTGTCACCTTCTTTAATATCTATCTCGTCAAAAGGTTTTACCATAGTATTGTTTATGTCCTCTACCTCAGACATACCAACAACAAGCACTCCATTTGTATATAGCTTAAGTCCAATAATCTTCCCTGCTGGTATAACTTCAAAATTCTCTAAAGTAGTTACAGTTATGTCTTTTACTTTTGCCATACCAAAAAGTTTGACTTCTACTTTACTTTTGTTTATGCCTTCACTTGCTACACTACTAGTTTGTATTGTCTTTATTCCTAAAACGGTTTTAAGGCTTAATTTCTCACCAGATAAAAGTATTACCTCATTTGGAATATTAGTAATACAAGCTACATAAACATAAATTATAAATAAAAATAAAATGGCTAAATAATCTACTAATTTTTTCATAAGATTATTATAGCCATTTATTTACTTTTTACTCATAAACTACTCTAACATTTAATTTATTACAAGTAACTCTGTCTTCTAAGTCTGCTTTTCTCAAACTTACCCTACGTATAGGCTGATCATTATCAATATGCACTGGTGCTACAATCGTTTGAGGAGTTGCCTGTTGTAAATTTAGAACTGCACTATATGGTACTTCAATATTACCATTTAAAACAACTACAAAGTTAACTGTTGCTTCACTTTCATTGTCGCATTTTAAATTACTTAGAGTAACTTCTATTTCTCTTACTTCTTTTATAGGTCTTGAAGAAGCATTAAGTGTTACATTTTGCATTGCATCTCTATTAACAAATTCTAGAGTGGCTTGCGAAGTATCTAGCACTTCAAAACCATTTGAATCTGTAAGAGCATTTGTCTTGTATATTTTCTGTCTTGCATTTGCTGTTCCTACATAATATGCCTTTTTCTTTGCTGGTGATAATAATGAAGCTATTATATCATCACTATACCCTCTTGCTGGATTTCCATCTCTATCATATACATCTTTTTCATAATTACTTGGAATAGCACATCTATAACAGCCAAGATTTCTATGGTCATATGCATATAATCTCGTAGCTCTATCATAGATTTTATCATATTTAATATCTTTTGATGTAAAAGATATATAATTTGTTCCATCATCTCCTATTAAGTTATCACAATCAATTTTATGATACTCGTGTGCTACATTAGCTGTATTAAATTCATTATCAACTGTATAATACATCTCTGTTGGTAGCATTGTAAGCTCATTATTTGTACTTGAAGCAATAGCATAATTATTGTATACTTTCATACCACATTGTAAACCTTGCATAAATGAAGTTACTGATATACGAGTTAAAATTTGCTCCCACTCAGAATCTTTTATAACTGGCATTTGTACATTTCTAGTTTGTAACATTTCATTATATGCTGAAATTGCTAAGTTCAAATTATATTGTATATTGTTTCTTATAACATTTACTTTATGTGAATAGAAAGCTGAACTTGCAAGTTCTGGATTTACATCTCTTTGAAATATAAGTGTTGTATCTTCATAATCTACTGTTCCATCTTCATTAAAAGTTTTGAAACTATGGAATAAATCTAACTCACTTTCTGTTTTGAAATAATCTTCATTTAATCTTGCAATATCATTTGAGATATTTGAAGCTCTAATATTATTTAAGTTAGAATACACCCAGTCTGAGAAAATTTCAGATTTTACATAATATGCAATAGCTCCTAATTGCTCTACTCCATACTCTATTCTTTGAAGTTCTGAAATGATACCCATATCTTCTGTATGATCTGGAATACCATCACCATTATCGTCTGTGTTTATTTGTTCACGAAGTTTTGTTATTGTTTCATTTGCCTTTGAATAACTTAAGACTTCTCCATTATATTCCATAGGAGTATATGTAATCTTAACACCTTCTCCTCCAAGTCTTGTTTCACCATCTTCTAAAATCGGATCAATGGTTATTTCTAAATCTTTATCACCAGCTAAAATCATATCCTCAGCAGTTCTTTCGTTATAAGATAATAAATCTTCTCCATTTGCTGTTGCTGAAGTTACTGTATTATTTGAAGTCAAATAACCTGTCTTAGAATAATATACATTACCTATTGTACCTTCTACTGTTAAATAATTATCTAAGGTATAATTAATTG
Organism: uncultured Clostridia bacterium; assembly: GCA_947385375.1. Taxonomy (GTDB): domain Bacteria; phylum Bacillota; class Clostridia; order TANB77; family CAG-508; genus Scatovivens. The sequence continues at coordinate 56,286 of CANDKR010000007.1, read as the reverse complement.
TTAAATCATAAGGATCAGAAGCACCTGAAGTATCTCCTGCCTTTGTGCCTTGATATCTTCCGGAATACGGCATATATGATTTTAAAATATGTGATTGTTTATATTTTGTATTATCAGTTCTTCCATCTGTGTGATGAACTTGTGTGCTATAAGATCCATCTTCATTTAGATATAGCATTTGACCATATTCATGTGCTATACCATAACCCGCTAGAATCCCATATATACTATCATTCTTTTCTCCTTTAACATGTGTGCCTGAAAACTGATAACGTCCAATTCTTCTTTCTGATCCATCAGCATTAGTTTGTGTAGTATAACCTACACAAGTAATACCACTATCTCCAACATAAAGTACATCATCTTCTGCTACTAGAATTTCTGGAACTCTTGTTGGCGAATAAATATAATATCCATCATACAAAGTATATAAAATCGCTGGTACATATGCGTTTACTGACGCATTACCCGCATTTGAAATACCTAAGTTAGTTGCTAATGTATTAAAGAAAACATTAGTAGACGCTTCAATTATACTTCTTAAAGAGTCTGCAACAGAAGACAAATCTTCATTTGCAGTGTTAATCTCTAAAGCAGCCATAGCGTCGTGTGTTGAATCTATTAACTTAGTATCATATCCAGTTTGTATTGCAATCGTATCTACCTCAGCGTGTATATAATACGAAAGTATTATAACAATCGGTAGAACTATAATTGAAAAAATTACTGCTAAACTTTGTATCTTCATTACTTTTTTCCTTTATAAATATACTAAAAGGTGGAAAGAAAATACTTTCCACCCTTGATTTTATCTTAGTTTGAACCTGTTGCTGTAACAATTCCTGAATGTTGAGCAGAAATTTGATATGTGTCATTTCCTGAGATTGAATAAAAAGCTCCTCTAATTGTTTGTGCCATTGTCTTATTTGTATTCTTTACACTAACAGAAATTATATCACCTTCAGCCATATTGTATGAAGATGTGCCGTTCTCGTCTGTAAGAACTTCCATAATTTGTGCAGTATAAACAGAATAATAAATATTCTCTCCAATAACTGTTCCTGTTGTCCAAGCTGATTTCTTTCCAACATTTTCGTCTAATACTTTTACTTCCATTTCGATATCATAAGTATTTCCAGTAGCATTTAATGAACTAACTAGTTGTTGGTAATTTGCCATTGTTATTTTTCCAACGGCTCTAGCATTATCTACGAATTCAGTTGTTGCTGTTTGTACTGTAAGTGAAGACATATCATCACTTCTCTCCGCTACTGACATTAGTGGGAATACAAACATTAAGATTGCAGCAAGTAATATAGCTACAATAGTAATTAAAGTATCACTCATACTTTCCTCCTTAATCTCCTTCTATTTCTCTATAAATTATTACTATTTTATCTTCAGGTTTTGAGTTTCCAGTAATAGTTTCTGTATCCTCGCCTTCCCCAGCTGAAATAGTATCTCCTTTGTATGTATATTGAATAAATTCTTCTTCGAATTGTGGATTATCTCTAAAAGAATTATTCCCTAATAAACTATTTTGTGTATAATCAACTTTTGTACCGTTGATATATGCACATTCGCCTTTAATGTATAAATCGACACGTGTTTTAATGTCCTTACTTGTATTACCAATCCAAGGTGCCTCAAATAAATATGGATTTGTGCTTGTTAAATTAGTATCACCATATAAAGACACTAATGCTTTTTGTTCTTCTGTTCTACGTGCAAGCGTTGTACCAGCAGCTCTTCTAAGCTTTCCTTCGATGTTTACATCAAAAATCTGTACCATCTCGCCTGATAGATTATAAATCTGTACAGCAAAGTTTTCTTTATAATATCTGTATAATGTTGGAATCATTGATTCTACATTAACTCTTCTTTTTCTAACATCACCAATTACATCAATATTATCTAAATAATTTGATTCGTCAGTATAATACAAAAGTAGTTGAGAGGTTGAAGCCGCAGTATTTAGCAGATACATCGTTGCTGACAAAGCTATAATAAAAACTATCATAGCAAACGCCATTTTCATAGCTTCTACTGCGTTATCCATACCCTCTCCTACCTTTCATTTTTAACTTTCGTCAGGAGTAAATTCAAATTTCTCCTTCTCAGCATATTTTATTAATATTCCAGTAACTTGTTTTGTCTTTTCAGAATATACTAAATCAATAGTATAGAAATGTTTAGCATCTATATCTGATATAGCACTCTGCATATCATCTATGTTATTTAGTTTCTTGGTTGAATTTATAATTGTAAATTCGTCAGTTGCATGAGCTTTATATGCAATATCTAATAATGTCTCTGGTTTATCACCATTTTCCTGTGCATTATGAATAAGCTTTTGAATAATGATTTTTACATTAGAGCCTTTTTGCTTACCTTTATAGGCTTGCCACTCTGCATTAAACTCACTATTTTCACCTAATTTTAAATTAGCTTTATCAGTAAATTCACCAGTAGTTTTCATTATGTACATACCCATACTAACTATGACTATTATTACAAATAAAATTACAAATACATATATTAACTTAAATGAATGTTGCATAATTTACCTACTTTATAAAAATATTAATTATTATTCGTGGTCATTTCCTTCTGGCCAAGTTTTTCCTTCACCTGTGAAATCACCCTCATCATATTCAATCATAACACAGTCAATTAAACCTGTAACTGGACATGTTCCAAATACTACATTATAGTTATGTCTTGATTCAATAGATGTTCTTATTTTATTTAAAGCAGTTTGAATAGGTTCTCCATCTGATGTTTCTCCACCAACAACTGTTAATACTGAGTCTCCAGCAGCATCATCTGTTGATTTTGCTCTGTAATATACGTCTGGAAGTCTTGTAGCCTCCTCTGCGTTTTCTTTGCATATTGATGCAATTGTTGTAATTAAAGCTTTAACATTTGTACCAACTTGTCTATTTTCATACATTGTAAATTGGTTGTTATAAGCTTGAATATCCTGTTGTGAAATTTGTCCTGCTGCGTTTGTAATTGAGTTTGTTGAACTGTTGTAAATATACATACCTATAGCTATGATAAGTATAGATAGTAATATAGCACCTGCTATAATAAGGGCTTTTGATGCGTTCTCCATAAATTTTTCCTCCTTAGTTTCTTTTAAATTTTCTATATGTAAGATATATATATTTCAATATATCAACATTAAAGACTAATTTTCTAATGACTCAAAAGTCATAACTGATATTTTACCATTTTTGTGGTATTCAATTTTATCACATTTAAACTCTACTTCCCCAAAAAATGTTACAAAGCTCTCTAAATTCGCTTGTTTTATATTTTCCATTTTGTAGGTTTTTCCTGTGTTTTTTAATTTTACATATATATTAATACTATTCTCATTATCTGGGATATAGTAACCGCTTTCGTCTTTCTTTACTCCAAACTTTTCATTATTATCATAAGCTTTATTTATAACTGTTGTAATATCTATTCCACAGATGCCTTCTCTGTTATAAAACTCATACTGTGAATTAAACCTTTGGACTTCCCTATTTACTGCTTGTACTTGTTTTAAATTCCAAAACAATATAAACATAATAGAAAGAAAAACTATGCAAATTATTAATAATGTTTTTTTCATACTTTCACCATAACATATTATATATTATCTATTCAGATTTTTCAATATTTTTCTTTGATTTTTATAGACTTTCAGCCCAAGTTCCATCATCATAATGTGCTGTTTCTACCATTTTGAAAACTACTTTATTAACTTTTCCGAGTTACCTCTGAATATGTTAAGCCTTGTCCTTCATTTCCATCTTCATCTTCTGAAACATCAAAATAGTATTTATATATTGTTTCCCCATAAGAGGTATAACCAGGACTTACAATGTCTACCATCCTTGCCTCATTATATTGTTTCAAAAATCTATAAAATTTTAATGTATCATCAAAACTAGACATTCCTTTTGCTGCCTCATAACTAGTATTGATTAAAAATGAATCTCTTGGAGCTTTTTCTACTGGATACACAGAATATTTTTCGCTACCACAGTCAACTATAATTTGTAAATGATTTTCATTATCAAAATCATTTGTTTTATTTACTGACATAGCTAAATTTGCACAAGATATAATATCTGATGCAGTATTTCCTTTTGTTACAAAAGAATACCCTGAATTTGCATCTGGTAATTGATTTGTTATTTTTGAATAAACATCAAATTGACCATTAAATTTTACAACTCCAGCTGTCTGTTGTGTTATTTCATAATTTTCTCCCAGTCTTGCACCAGTACGAAACATATATACAAGAACTGATAGAACCATTAATGCAATTATTGTAGCAGCCGCCATATAAAACGCTTGTACTGCATTCTCCATAATCTACTCCTAAACTTAAAATTCTTCAAAAACCATTTTTATAATTCTACCTGTTTTTTCACTAAATACAGTTTCATTACCTTTACATTTGAATTTTCTTGTTTTTAAATCATATGTTGCTGGTTTCCAAGTAGCTTGTGACCAACCCAAAGGTGAAAAAGTATTAGTATCTCTATTTTTTATCGTTTGTGACATAACTGTTGACTGACTAAGTAATTGTTTTAAGGTATTATCTGAAGTTAATTGTGCTTCTGTAAATCCTGCTACTGGGTCTGGTTCTGTACCATCTGCACCAAGCAAATGATATGTACCGCTTCCTACTTTTGTATTAATAGTCTGAGTTTCAAATTTTAAAGTATCCCACCCTGAACTAGGATATATTTTGCTTTGATATGTAGAACTTGGTGCTTTAAAAATTTCCTTTGCCAAATACATTGTATTTGAGCCTTCATTTTTATAAGGACCTGTCTGCGATCCAGTATATGGATTTTCACTAACTCCAGTTGCAGTTTGTAATACATGCATTACTGTCATTTCTTCTTGAAGATCTGCATTTATTGTTACTTGTATATCAATAATATAATCTGTATTATAACCTCCACCTAAAAAAGTTAGTCCATCTTTTCTTATATATTTTTCATTATTGCTTAATGCTTTGTTAAGTACAGATATAACATCTGTGCCATACATTATTTTTTTATCATAAGCAAGATACTCTTCGTTAAAAGCAGCAGCCTGAACTGCATGAGTTTTAGAATCTTCTTCGTTTGGCAAAACTGTCAAACTTGAAAATACAAAAGCAATTAAACTCATTATCATTATTGCGAATAGCATTCCTGCTACCATCAAAAATGCGGTATTTACATGCTCCATTTAGGCTTCTCCTCTACATCATACTTGTCATTTCTGCGAAAGCTTCTGTCATACTTGTCATACCAATTACGCAAAGTGGTACTATAAGGTATCCAACAAATAGTATAACCATTGGTGCAAAACCTACTACCTTACCAATCATTGATTTTCTAGAAATTAATCTTTCATTTGATTCTTTTCTCTTCTCTTGGTGATAAGCTCTTTCTGTATCTAACTCATCAAAAGCTTCTCTAATAGGTATCTTCTCAACAGCCGCTTGTAAACTTTCAACAATTCTTATTAATTGTTCAAAAGATATATCATTCTTAAGTTCTTCTAGAGCTTCCCAAGCACCACTTTCGAAGTTGTTAACACATTTTGAAATAGGTTCTCTGAATATATTAGAATATCTTTCAAGCCATTCTAATATCATCTCAACATTAACCCTCTCAATTTTCATAAGCATAAGGATAATTGTTTGGAACTGCATTACTTCGTTTTCCATTTCCATTTGACGCATTTTCTTTAAGAACATAAGTAACCAAACATTTGAATAATACCCTAGCACACAAACCACGCAAGCGATAAGTAACTCAAACCACTTTAAATAAGCTGCTTGTACAATTTGTAATTTTTCATAAATTCTTTCATTGGCTTTGTCTAATTCTTCATCAGCAACTCTGCCATATTCTTCTGTTTTTGAAAGTTCTTTTCTAAGCTCTTCTGAAGTCATTTTCAAATTGTTTTTATATTTATCCAAATAAACATTATCTGACTCAGTTAAAGCTCTTGCTTTCTCCTCTTGTGAGGCATTCATTTGACCTAATAAGTTATAATCAGCAGTCGGCTCTGTATAAACATAATTTATAGCCATTTTATGTGCAACTACCATTATAACTAAAGATACTACAAATGCTACAATCGCTATTGCAAGTCTATTTACATAGAACCACTCTAGTTTTAGTGGTGATGCAGAATCTTTAAGTAATAAGGTCATTTTTCTATATTCTTTAGTTCCTGTTTTAGGAATAAAGTAATCAACAATTTTCTTACCTAATTTTTTATTATATACCTTCTCTTGCCAAGGGTGTTCTACATTTTGTGAAGTATTAACACTACCATTGTCTTTTAACTTACGAGTAAGCATATAACAAATAAAGGTTGTTATGATAAGTGCAACTTGCATATAGAATCCCATTGTTCCATTATAGAACTGTGCTGTAAACGTAAACTGTCCTATTGCCCAGTTTTTTACTACCTCTATAAATAGAATTGGTATTGCTGAAATCATTGATAGAGATTGGAACACATAATCTAGTTTATCTCTTTTCAAGATTTCGATTTGCATTTCTTGTGTGATATTATTTAGGTTTTTAAGATAAAGTGATGCACCATCTTTATCTTTTCTATCACCAAACTCTTTTGTAAGATATGATACTCCGGCAAATTCTTTAAGGAAACTGTTTGGTGCTATATCATAATATTTTTCAAGTTCTGTTTCTGGATCATCAGAAATCAAAACTTCGTGGATTTTTTCAGCTTGTCTTGATACTTCCATCTCGTCATTTTGCGCAACTTCATAAATAGCTTCTTCAACCATATTATATTCATGATATGCGTGTCTAATCTCAGCAAAGAAGTTTATTTGCTCTCTTAATATCTGGTTGTCAATTTTATCAACCATACCTGAGATAATTGACTCGATAAAGAATATCTCGAATAAAAGTAAAGTGCTCATTAAAATAACATCTGTCTTAGTCATCATAATAACAACAATTGTAAGAGGAACAATTACAATAAGTGCTTTAAACATAACCTGTGCAACTTGTTTTCTTGTTAAATATTCATCCTCTAAGTTTACTATTTCTACTCTTCTTCTAATTTTTAATGTGTAACGCTTTATACCAGGAATTCTTGTACAAAATACATAGAATTTCTGATAAAAGATTTCCATACTGAAAGCACTTTCTTTTGTACCTTCAACCAAAGAAGCTACATATCTAGTTTCTTTGTTCATCATCTTCTTACGAAGCGTCATATATGCAATTATTATAACAACAAATATGCCAGCTGTTCCCAGCATAAAGTATAATAGCATTTGCTCAGACATAGCTTTTAATTAGCACCTGCCTTTCTTTTAATCTTATTCTTCAGTTTGTGGTGGTGTAGGTCTTCTTGTAGGTCTTGCCTGTCCTTCTGCTCCTGTGTTTTTATTTGGTGTTGGAGCCTCACCTGCTGGTCTTCTAATTCCAACAGATCTTCTGATTGCGTCTCTAGAAATTCCTCCAGCTCCAGGTCTTGCCCCTGCTGGTCTTTGTGGTCTTGCAGCAGTTGCTGGTCTTTGTGGAGTAGTAGGTTGTGTAGGTCTTGTTGGTACAGCTTTTGGTTTTTCTTCTATTTTAACGTCTTCTTCATCTTTTGCAAGATTTTCCATATTTAAGTTCTTTAATTCCTCTGGTATTTCTGGAAAATCTTCTTCTTCATTACTTATATTAACAATTCTTTTCTTTTCTGTTGGTAAATCTAAGTCAACTTCTTGCTCTTTTTCTATTGCATCTGGCATTTTAGGTGGTTTAATACCCCAGTTTCTCTCTAAGAAAGCATCAAATGCAACAACGTCATTTTCTTCCATGTTGTTTCTCATTTCTCTAATGTTAAATTCAGTAATTGGATTTACTAAAACATAAGTATCATTAGAGAATTCAAGAATATTATGGTATTTATATAACTCTTTATTAGTTGTTTTTGAGAAGAATATTGTAGCATTATCCATAAATTTTGAAAGTTTGCCTTCTAAAGTCTTCTCTTTTCTATGGTCAAATGTGTATTCATTTTTTTCTTCTACTGGAATACACTCAGTAATTCTTTCTATGTAACGTCTACCTCTAAAGTCTTTTAATAAATGTATATTAAAGTTCAAAACTTGAACAACCTGCTCTTCAGCAGTTTTTTCATCTTTGAAAGTACCAGCTCTTAACATTGAGTTTCTTAGAGCTGTTATTAAGTTAGGGAATGTCTTAGCGTGGTGAGTAAATAGTGTAAACTTAGAAGCAACCTGTGCTGACTGGATCATCCAAGATGCTACGGGGTCAGTCGCAACCTCACCGATGATGTTAACGGAACCGTCAGTCTTTTTCTGAACGTCCAAACATTCCTGACCAGAAATTGTTTCAGTTTCACGCATTGATAAGATATTTCTTGTAGGATAAATCTTTCTTAAGTGAAGCTCGAATGCAGTCTCTGTGATACGAAGGTTCATAGTTTCGTATATATTTTCAATCATAGCCATAAGCATTGTTGTTTTTCCGACAACCCTGCTCACCAGTAAGTGCTATAATTCTTGCACCTTTTACAAGGAATTTAAGTAACTCAATTGTTTCTTCTTTTCCATCAAATTTAACGATTTGCTCAAGTGTTGCACGCTTAACGTCGAACTTTCTTACGAAGAATGCCCATGTTTCAGACATACTAGGACGAACAACAACGACACGAGAACCGTCTTTCATTTCATTGATTTTATAACCATTTGTATCAGATAACTGACCTGGGTTATTATATTTATAAATATTTTGACATACTCTTTTTAATTCTGCTTCTGTTCCAAAAGAAAGGAATGCTAAACGAATAGATTTACCTTGGAAGAATATCCAAATACTATCGCAGGCTCTAGGAATTTTTGCTTCCATAGCTTGTTTTAGATAATCACCATCAGTTTGTGCAACTTGGCTTAAGAATGATTCTGGAAGACCAGATACACCACCAGATACACCATCTATGTTCATATCTCTTACTTCATCTATACTACTAAATCCCTTATATTGTTGATAAATTCTTTGTACAACTATTTCAAGTTTATCTGCAAAAGAAAGCTCGAAATTTTCTTGCTCATAAATATTGTCTATTTCTTCATTTGTTATAACATAACAAGGTTTTGACTCGCCAGAAATATATTTTAATACAGCTAAATTATATTTTTTGATAATTTCTGTTAATGCTTCATAAGCGAAAGTCTTTTTATATTCATGAATTAAAATTTCAAATTTATCTTGTGCTGTTAATAATGATGGTGTATCAAAAGAAATAATTCTTGAAATATTAGTTTCATCAACACCATACTCTTTTGAAAGTAAGTCGTATATTAATTCTTTAACGTATTTTTTGTCGTTAACATCACCATATGTACAACCTTTTAAGGCTTTCTTTAATTCATATTTTTTGCTCTTTCTTCTCTTCAACTCTTCTTCTGAAAGACCAATATCATAAAGGTTGACTTTTGTAATTTCATCTAGTCTTTTCTTAACGAATTTGATGATTTTATCCAAAGTATATGTTTTATCATCAACGTCAATTTGTTGTTCTACTACTTCTTCTTTATTCTTTTTAATGAAGTGCATAATAATAACAATAACTGAAACTAATACTACGAACATCAACATTAAATTTGGGATATTCATTAAAGTGCTCCTTTCCTCTAAACTCTATATTGTAATTCTTGTAATTTGTAAATTATAAGTTTTCCACATTCTGAAACATCATTTAAGAATTGTGAATTTTTGTCTGCTGCTGATTTTGAAAGTCTTAATTGTAAGAATAAATTTGCAACTCCAGCTTCTGAAGCAGACTCCATAAATAAAGTATTGTATGGAACTGTACCTAAAGTTCCTTTTTCCCCTATATATCTTTCAGCATTTTTAGGGTTATATTTTGAATCAACATCAGATATTGTAAGTAATGGTATTGTATTTCCTTTTTTCATATATGGGCTACCATTTTTAAATCTGATATAATTGTCTATTTGTTTTAAATTTGGTGGCATTGTATAAACAATAACAGATGAAGCTTCTAACAATGCTTTTGTAGTCTCTCTTTTTAGTGTTTTTGATAAATCAACAAAAACTAAATCATAGTATTTATTAGCTGCATTTACTAAGTCTTTATATAACATCAAAGATTTTTCGTGTTCCTCTAGAATTTTAGTTTTTAATCCTGGCAAAACGTCTAATCTGTTTTTAAATACTATTTTGGTATAATTTGAAATTATTTCTGGTGAAGTTTTATTACTTGCTACTGCACTGACTAAACCTTCTGCACCAGAAGCAATATCTATTTTTCCGTTATTTAATTTTTTAGCAAAGTTCTTGCTTTTACTAACATTCCAAAAACATCTTTCCAAAGTGTCATCATCAAAAGTTGCATCTATCATAAGTGTTCTCATATTATGTTCAACGCACATTTGAGTAGCAATAGCTGCCATAGATAGTGTTTGACCACTTTGTCTTTTATCTCCACTCCAAAAACTTATTATTGCCATTTTCTTTCCTCCAAAGTATTTTCTAAGCTTTCTCTAGTATTTTCATAGCTTTTTTAACTTCTGAATCTGTAAGTCCCATATTAGCTTCTGCTAAAAATTCTAGGGCTTCCAAATAATCTTTACTTAAACCTCTAATTTTAATTTTGCCAAATCTTTGGTTTGTATTTATAGTATTTTGATCTCCTCTTTCAAATGGAAAATATACTATTTCTTCATTCCAAGATACTTTTAAATCTTGGGTCAAATACATAATATATTCATCTTCTTCAGGTGCTGCATCTTTTGAAAAATAAACTTTTGTAATTTGTGTTGGAGCTGGAAGTCCACGCAGAACTTCCATTCCCCTATTTATTGAATACAAATCAAAATTTGTAACAAAGCAATGTTCATCTTGTGGGTCTATTCCAAAATCTTGATATGCAGCAAGTGAATCTATGTCTAAGATTATCATATCAAAATCTAAAGTTTCTGTGCCAAGATATTCTAAAATATCTTGAAAATCGAAGAAACCAACTGCAACCTCTATACCTTCAAAAGTTGTTATATATTTTTGTGCAGGTTTCATTGCAGGGATACTATATCTAGCTTTTTCTGGTGCTGTTCCATCTACAAATAATACTTTTTTACCTGATAAAACAGCCATTTCCGCTAGGAATAATATTAAATCAGTTTTGTCATAACCCCCGAAAAAAACATACTTCTTCATTTTTGTCCTCCGTATCCTTTTGTTTTACTCATCTACTCTTCCTATTTCACCAGTACCATCTAACTCAGCAACAAAAGCCTCTCTTGCTGTTCTTAATGCTGTTTTTTCTGATTGAATTCCTGATTCAACAGCTGATGGGTCTGATAATATAGCACTTTCTATCTTAACCCTTGCATTTGCTTGTTCTTGATCATTATATTTGCTTGTTAAGTCATTTCTTGTTTCTTGTGTAATATTAGGATCTTTGTTTATTAATTCCCAAACCTCATTGCTTGGTGTATATGTAGTTGAAGCTGTTGCTTGTAAGCCTGCTTCTGAATATAGTGTTGCATATAATTTAGAACCATTTGTCTGATATGATTCATGTATAGCACAACCAATTGTTAAAATCTCAGCTTCACTAACTTTTATCCACATAGCATCAGATGTACATTGTAATACTTTCTTTTTAGAAGCAACTATGTAATCAGAACCATTTGGTAATTTATATCTTATATCAACATATTGTCCATTTTTTAATTGTGATGGAAGAGTAATCATATTATACTCTTGTATTCTTTGGTCGTCAGTAGTTTGGTTTTCAGCTTCTGCAACCATATCTTTTGTAATGATTGTACCTTTTGGTAAATCAACTTTACTTATATATTCTAACGCAAATTCGTTACCTTCATCGTCAACTTCAATAAAATCAGCACTTGTAAGCATTATATTCTTATCTACTGTTGTTTGTACAGTTTCCATTACAAGTAAGTCTTCTGTAACATCATCTCCTGATCTAATATCTTGTGCTGCAACAGCAACCTTTGATTGAAGTGCAATTAACTTCTCTTTATCTTCATTTAATTGATTAATTCTATAAAGAAGCGCAATAACTACAACAGCCATAACTACTAAAGTTACTAACATACCTGTTAAAAATGAGTTTCTAGCTCTTCTTTGCATTGGATTCATAGCCATAATGAATTTTCCTCCCTAATACATCATTTTATTTTATTTTACTCTTTTTTCTCTCTAAAAACAACAAAAAAATCGTATGTAATAAAAACTTAATATTGCTGTAATTTTAGCTTAATATAAATTTTTCCACAGCCTCTACTATGCCATCAGAATTATTATCTGAAACCACAATATCTGCAAGTTCTTTCATTTGTGGACTACTGTTTCCCATCACAACCCCAAGTCCAGCATTTTCAATCATTTCCTTGTCATTGACATTATCTCCAATTGCCATTACTTCTTCTGGCTTAATATCTTCTTTTTCTAGTAAATATTCTATTGCAGACCATTTATTGACATTTTTATTTGTTATTTCTGTATAGAAATATTCAATTTGTACATCATCTGTACCATCTTTGATAGTTTTTCTAGACATGTGCGAAACATCTAAAACATCTATTGAATTAATATTTCTAAGTTTTCTAATTATTCCATTAAAAATTAGTCTATTAGGGTCACATACTGTCATTTTCAAAAAATTCTCATTTTCGTCTAAGTCTTCTATGTATCTTCTTAAATTTGAAACTATATTAATACTAGTTCTCTTGCCTTCTGGTTTTTTAGCATTTTCTTTATGATAAAAAAGAACATTATAATTCAAAGCTTTCGCAATTACCTCTGTTTCTGTGTAAACATTACAATAAATGCTATTTTCTTCACAAATATCGACAATTTCTAAAACTTGTTCTTTAGTTAAAAATTTATCATATACGACTTCATTTTCTCTCATATCGTACACTAATGCGCCATTTCCTGAGATTAAATATTCCTTACTTCCTATTTCAGTTGCAATGTTTTCGATGGCGCTCACTGGTCTACCCGAAGCTAGTATCACTTTTACACCATTTTTAATTGCTCTTTGTAATACATCTTTTGTTTTGGGCGTAATTTCGCCAAACGAATTTAAAAGTGTACCATCTAAATCAATTGCTATAATTTTGTACATTTTAGATTCCTCTTTTCTTATCTTAAATTAAATTTCATTGTTATTATATCATTATTACATTTTAATTCAATATTTTCAATGTCAAAAATTGTTAAAAAAGGTAGGAATTTCTTCCTACCTTTTTTAGTGTCTATATTAAACGGCACTTATTTGTTTATCATTTCATTTTCAGCTTTTTCGATTAATTTTCTAACCATATTACCACCGATTTTACCAGCATCTCTTGCAGAGATATTACCGTTGTAACCGTTTTTTAAATTAACTCCAACTTCATTAGCAACTTCATATTTGAATTTCTCTAAAGATTCTCTTGCTTCTGGAACTACTTTTCTATTACTGTTTGTCATTATAATTCACCTCCGATTATATTATCTGAAAAAACATGTAAATGTATTTTCAATATATATAATTCCACAAGATGAATTTTTTAAACAAGAAATTTTTGGAAATTTATCTATCTCCGTGATCTTCTGGTACAGATGGTGGGTTTGTCGCTACATTTTGATTTTTGTCTTTTTTATTTTCTTCTACTCCTTCACTTAAATCAACATCTTCGCATTTGTGAAGTTCACTTTCCCACTCACAGCCTCTATACTCTCTTTTTACGCCTTCTTTATCTAATTCTTTTACCTCTCCTGACTTTGTTTCAATGGCATAAAAAGGATTATCATTTTCTAAACCAAAAGATGATCTACGAAATAGAATTACTCTATCAAAACTTTTCTCACCGTCTCTTTCAGTTTTTTGACCAATATAAAATTTCTCAAGATATGGGCCAAACACTTCCATATGTGAAACTGCATCTAAAAATTGTGTTAACTCATTTCCTGCTAATCCTCTTTCTTTACCAATTTTAACTGCTAATTTTAATACATCTCCTAAATTATCTCTACCGACCTCAATATTTGGCTTATCTTCAAACGCTTTCATATATTCAGCTTGATTTACTGGCTGTCTGCCTAAAACCATTGGATAAACTTTTTTAATAGCATCATTTAAAACTCTATCTTTATCATATCTAGCTACAATTCCACAAAGTGGTAAACCTAATTTTGCTTTCATTAAATCATCAGATACGCCTCCGAGCTTGAGTACCTGTTCCATCAAAACTTGCTGACACATTTTCTGTATATAAGCCCACAAAACTATGCATCCTACTGCCTTCTCCACTTGCTAAAACAACAGCACCTATATCACCATCAAATTGATTTACAAATCTTGCAAACATTCTTGAAAAGTTTACACAATCTACTTTAGATCCTGGTATTATTGCTTCCATAACCTCTTTTGAATATGGTGTAATATAATCTGCTCTTTCCATTCTTCTTTTATATAAAGCACCCTCATCATATAAAAGTAGCTTACATAGTTTAGCATATACATAAGTGGCTTTTTCTTCAAGTGACAAATCTTTTGGCATTCCATCATATACTGCTGATACTAAATCCTGATTTATTTCAAAATCGGGTTCTTCGCCTTTTCTTGAAATAGCTGTTCCGGAAACAGGGCTTCTAAATTCATACATACCACCTATGTACCTATTAAAGTTTATTTTTTCATATGCCTCTTTTACTCTCTCCTGCATTTTAGGTAGTTCTGGAATATAGAAATGTGCTTTTGTGTTTTCCAATTCTCTAGAAGTGTCATTATCATGTATTTCGCCAAAAATTCTCCAAATAGCAGTACAAATTTCGTGCTTAGGAGACTTTACTCCTTCGATTTCGAAGCTTTCTTGATTATGGTCATAATCTAAAAACTTATCAAATAATTCTTGATTAGATAAAATTTCAAACACTTTATTTACAACATCACTATTAGCACTATAATTTGTATTAACATAGTTTTCTTTAAAAGCTTCTAGCCCTCTAGTTTCTAATAATCTAACTAGTCTAGTATGTAATGAAGAACCTTCTGGAAATCCAGCTAGTAGTTTTTCAAACATTGGAAATAATTCCTGAACTGAAATTTGCGAACCACTTGCATAATATCCTCTTACTACCTCTTTGCCATCAATATTAAACTCCTCTAATCCTAATTGAGAAGCTCTATCTGGTCTAGTACAGCTATCTGTTACGTAATAGAAATTAAATTCCTCCATTTGTCCATTTAAAGGTCTCATTCTTTCTATTACTCTTTCAAAAGTTTCATCATCTAATTTTAGTATTGTTGCAATTCCATCTTGTATTCTTCCATTTTTTGTTACTTCTGTAATAATATTCATAACTTACTTCCTTCCTTAAAAATACGCCATTCTATAAGAATGGCGTGCTGGTGTTATCTTATGCTTCTGGCTCTACAAGTCCATAATTTTTTCCATCTTTTAATTTGAAAATAACATTTACTTTATTTGTTTCTATATTAATAAATGCTAAGAATTGACTTGTCTGTCTTTCTTGTAATTTTAAAATTGCATCTTCTGGGCTCATTGGTTTTACATCATAATACATAGTTTTTACTATTTCGTTTTCAACTGAATGTGTTGTAACTGAACCATCTATTGCTATTTGCTTAAGAGATGCATCTTTTTGCATTTTCTCTCTTTTTGTTTTTGCTTTTCTGATTTGTCCTTCTAATATATCAATATCTTTATCAATTGAAGCATATAAGTCTCTATCTTCTGTAACTGCTTTATAAACATCACTTCTAACTGAAACATACATTTCTGCAACTTGAGCTGATTTTTCAGCTTTAATAGTAACATTAACCTCCATATTGTCTAAATCATTTGCAAAGTATTTTTCTATTCTTTCAACTTTTTTTGCTACATAATCTTTAATAGCCTCAGTAGCTTGTAAATCTTTTCCTGTAATTGTAATATTCATATAAATCACTCCTAATCTTTTATTTTTTTCTTTCCTTTTGCAACTTCATTATACATTTTAATAAATCAAAAAGCAAGTAAATTTTTTGTGACCTTTATTTAAAACAACTTATCGAGCTTATATTCCTTTTCTAATTTCTCATTCAAATAAACATTGCTAATAAGCTCTAATTCTTTTATTCCCTCGTCTGACAAAGAAAATGAAAATATTTTCTTTGGGTCTGAAATCATAATATATTTTATTGCATTTTTAGTAGGATCTTTCATTTCTATACAACCTGTGTCTTGTTTAGCACAATTTTTGCATTTAAAACCATTATCTTTTATGCTAAAACAGTTCAAATCTTCTTCAGTTTTACAAGATACGCATTTCTTAGTATTTGGTGCAAATCCCAGTATTTTAAGTAATCTCATTTTAAAAACAGAAGTAATTAAATCTAAAGATTTATCTGTTTCAGAAATTGCATATAAAGTATTTAAAAATAATTTTAAAGTATTATACGAGTTTTGATTTTCGGTTGTAACATCATTTATAATCTTAGTTATATATGAAGCATAAGTTAGTTTATCTAAGTCTGTTCTAATATTATAAAACATTTCAATTGTCTCACAAGAGTTGATTTTATATGTATCTCCGCCTTTAAAAAGCTGATATTCACCAAAACATAAAAATTGAGTGCCGGCTGAGCAAGAGGCTTTTCGCCCTTCTTGCTCCTCTAGCACTACAAGATATTTTTCCTAAATTTGGTGTAAGCAAAGTAACCATTTTGTCGTAATCACCCATATTGTTTTCTGCAATTATTACTCCACTAACTTTTAATTGTTTCATTTAAAACTTTCCTTCATTTTTTCTTCTATATTTTTTACTTCCTTAAATTCTAAATATGTTTTTATATCTCCTGTTTCCTTAAATGTATTCCATGCTAATTGCTTAATCATATAAATCATCTCCTTTAAGGTTTATCTTTTGTAAATTTTAGAAGATTTATACTGGAATTATTTTAATTTGAACTTATTAACTATATTATCTTTTTCTTGCCAATCTTCTTTAACTTTAACCCATACTTTTAGGTTAACTTTTGTGCCAAGCATTTTTTCACTATCCTGTCTTGCATAAGTAGAAATCTTTTTAAGCATTGTTCCGCCTTTTCCAATTATGATGCCTTTATGTGATTCTCTCAAACAATATATTGTTGCTTCAACATCATAGATATCTTCACCTTTGGTAGTTTTTCTGCTTTTAAATTTTTCTACTTCAACATATATCCCGTGTGGCACTTCTTCGTTCAAAAATTTTAGTGCTTTTTCTCTTATTAATTCTTCAACTAATTGTCTCGAAGTTTGGTCTGTATATTCGTCCTCTGAATAAAATTTTGGACCATAAGGCAATAGTTTCTCAATTTCTGAAACTAAAATATCTGTGTTTTTATCTTTATAAGCAGAAATTGGAACTACACTAGAAAAATCATATTCTTTGCTATATATACTGATTAACTTTGCAAGTTCTTCTTTCTTAACTAAGTCGATTTTATTTATAACTAAGATACAAGGTTTTCCTGACTCTTTGATTTTCTCCAAAATTTTACTATCACCTCTACCTATTTCAGTAGAAGTTGCTTCTATCAAAAATAAAATGCAATCTACTTCAGAAAACATACCAAATGCTGTATCTATCATTGTTTCTCCAAGTTTTGTTTTGGGTTTATGTATTCCGAGGTGTATCTGTAATTATTATTTGATAATTTTCACTATTTATTATAGCTTTTATAGCTGTTCTTGTAGTTTGAGTTTTGTTAGTAGTTATTGCTACTTTCTCTTTCACAAGAGCATTTAGCAAAGTGGACTTACCTACGTTAGTACGCCCTACAAGGCTTACAAAACCCGACTTAAAATTCTCCATTCAATTTTCTCATTTCTTATATTATTCAAACTCAATCTCTGCATTAATTGGAGCAATATTTATGAAAGTATTTCCATCATTAACTTCAATCTCGTCTCCATTATGATTTTTATAAACCGTTTTTCCAGTTCTACTATCTTTTTGGCAAAGTATAGGTGATGCTTTACCATTTGTAATATAGTAACCATTTGCTGTTCCAACATTATTTAGAGTTTGTCTGCCTTTTCCTTCTCCATCATCTAAAGAATAGTTATACACTAAAGATATAATAATATTCTTTGTTGTAATATTCTCTCCAGTTTCTCCATCTTTTTGAAGTTTTCCTTTTGAGTATCTTGTATATCTTTTTGTAGCTTCATCATAAACATATTTAACTTTATGACTAGAAGCATAAGGAATTACAACTGTATTTGCATCTGTATCACTTTGAAGATTTACTTCATTTTCAACATAATTTAAAACACTATCTGCTGCCGAAGTAAGTTTATATCCTCTATCTTTTGAAATTTGTTTTAAACTACCAATACTTGTATAAGCATTATGTGGTGCTTTATTTCCATGAGGTGATTCTCTCCAGAATAATGATGTACTTGTTCTTGCTTTTCCTGTATCATAGCTTTGTCCATTTATATCATCCATTTTATAAATTTTGATATCGCTTTCAGCTTGTGGACTTTGTCCTAAATGCGCACAAATTGCATCATTTTCGTTCATATAATCTATATAATAATGTCTAACACTACGAACTGGTCCAACTTTTAAATCATCATCTACACCTTTAAAAATAGGCATAAGTCTTGTCTCATTTCCTTCAACAATAATTTCATAAACAACAAAAGCTGAATTTATTCCTGATTGTGGTTGTGCATTAACATTATTATCAACCATAAGTGCTATTGGTCTATCATTTCCTGAGAATATTTTTATATTCTTTTTACTAGCTGTTTTTGTGCTATCTTCTTCGCCATTATTTTCTTCATTTTGACTTATTTCGCTTTGACCTTGATTAGTCGCATCTCCGGAAGTCTCCACCGATTTTTTTTTATAGATAACCAAACCGACTAATACTGCAATAATAACTACTACAGCAATGATTATCCCAATAACCTCTTTTTTCTTCATATAACTCTCCTTTTTTAAAATATCATTTCTAATATTTTATCCATAAATATTATTAATCCCATAGCAACACTATTTATTGCAGAGATTAACACTGCACCAGCAGCAACGTCCTTGGCAATTTTTGCTTTTTCATTATACTCTTCTGTAACCAAATCGACAACTGTTTCGACAGCAGTATTTAACATTTCAGCAAAAATCACGAATAATATCGCAAATATTATTATTGCCCATTCTATTTTGGATATTTTCAAAAAAATTCCCAAAATAATCGCAAACAAAGCAAAGCATAACTGAATAATCAGATTTCTTCCAGTTTTTACACTATAAACCATTCCAGTTATAGCACATTTAAAAGATTTCCAAAAATTTTCTGTTTGCCATTTTCGTTTTTCCATATTCTATTCCCTCTTAATGTCTAACTGTTTAAGGACATTTTCTTCTTTAGCTCTCATTCTAGCTTTTTCGTCCTCTTCCATATGATCTTCACCCATAAGATGATAAAAACCATGAACTACCATATATGCAAGTTCTCTTTCAAAACTATGACCGTATTCTATTGATTGTTCTGTAACTCTTTGAACTGAAATAACTATATCTCCAAGAGCTTCTTCATATTCATTTTTATGAGTTCTCATTTCCTCAATTTCCTCTTTTTCAAACATTGGAAATGATAGTACATCAGTCTCACTCTCTATATGTCTATATTCTCCATTTAATCTTTTTATATTTGCAGGATCTGTTAGACTAATTCCGACATATAAATTAGCATTTTCTAGGTGTTCCACCTCAAAACATTTTTTTACTATTTTTTCTATAAATTCTGCATACTCTCCATTTTCTATTATATCTAGAAAATGAACTTCAGTATATTTTTCCATCTATGCTCCTTCTAAATCTTTCTGTGAACTCCGTTCCAAGTTTTACAAGCATTTGGCAAAGCTCTCATAACTCCATATTCTACTAATTTTCCTTTGTAGAATTTACATATCTTGTCCCATTTTGCTTCGCCACCACTTAGTTCGTAAAGTTCTCTTTTTAATGATAAGATTTCTTTCTCTCTTTCTGAATTTGATTTGCTATACGCATTCCAGAAGTTTTTATAAGCTTCTCTTTCTTCTGGCTTGTCCCAATATACTTTAGTTGAAAGCAATTTTACATTGTAATCTTCAACTAATTTTAAAAGCATTTGATAAGCCTCTTCTCTTTTTCTATCAGTTTTTACATTGATAATTAAGTTTCTTGTATCTTTAAGTAATTTTTGATAGCATTGTTCAGCTGCAACAAGTGGCAAGCTGTGTGTAAATAATGAACGACTTAATCCTAGTAAAATCATATTTTTCTCTAGGAATTCTTTTTCATCTAATTTACCAATTGTAAATCTATCAAAGTCCTCATATTCTTTAATAATTTTTTCATAAGTATTATTTTCATCAATTTTAATCTTGATTGGTAAAACATTTCTAATGTATTCTTCTAAAGTTGAGAAGATGTTTTTATAAATTTCAACATTCTCACATCTTTTCTCTCTTTGACCATCAGCAAGTTTTACTGAATAATTTTTCAAAATACCTTTGTATAAACCATCAATTTTTTCTATGTACATACCTTGATATCTCTCAAGGTTTTTCTCTTTACCAGAGCTTTGAACACTTTCGTAATCAAGCTCTAGTAAGAATTTTTGCTTCCTATACTTATATTCTAAATACTCACTATCTTTTAATCTAACAATGGTGTAATATGTTGATAACGCATTTTGCTCAAAAGCTGTCGCTGCTCCGCTTTTAACTTTTTTGTAAATAGAATCCATTATAAATTTATCAATAGACTCTAAATACAAAGTATAGCTTTCCTCATATCTTTTTGCAAAACTTTCTTTTTTGTCTACGTCTCCACTTTTTTCTGCTGTTTTATAGTTTTCATAGTTTTTAAGTGTGCTGTTTCTTTTAATATTTATCATTACACCATTTAAGCCAATTTTTGTTGGTATAAGTAATTTGGTTAAAGTACTCGATAATTTATTAAAAAACGTTGTCTCTGCTGGTAATACTCTTAAACTTCTTTCTTCCATAATAGGCACCCTCCACTATCTCAATATTTCTTTCGTACCAATCTTCTCATATAAAGTATAAACTAGCTTAACTAAAACCTCATCTTCTAAAGTTTCAACCTCTACATTTTTCTCTATATCCTCAGAATTTTCTATCCCCAATTCTTCATTTAATTTGTTTTCCAAATCAGTTTTGATTTTTTCTGTAAGTTCTGGTACTGTAAACTCTTTACGTTCTTGTTTTGTTTCCAAATTTGTTATTTTAGATATTTCTATCGGCAAATAAAAATTAGAAAAAAACTTAATTTTCTTAGTTGTAATTATTGTATCATATTTTTGAAATTTTGAAAGCCTTTTATGAAAATTTATTTTAATTTTATGCAATTTTATTTCGAGTCCTTTCTCCTCATTTCCAGTTTTTGTTTCAATATTTTGCACTAATTTCTGTTTTTCTGCTTTTTCTATGGTTTTCTTTATCTCGATATCTGCCATTGCATGCACATTTCTTTCTCCTGTATATTTACCTTCCATCACTCCTTCTACTAATAAATCTCCGAGCTTTAACTTCGTCTCCTACCGCTACTCTAGCAGTTCCTTGTTTTACTAATATCTTTGCAATTTCTCCTGATTTATCTGCGACAATATTACATACCTCATTTACATCAATAATTTCTGGTGACTCATCTGCCTCATTTATTTTTACAATCAAATTAGTTCCTTTTATATCAATACCTATCCACGAAATATCTTCTCTTTCCATACGGATTTTATTTATAGTTTTTTCTAAATTAAAACTATTTTTTAATTTTCCTACACTTATTCCATTTTCTGAAAGTAATGTTCTTATCTCCTCTGGATTTATATTATTATCACCTGTAATTTCTATATTCCAAACGAACCTAGTAATAATAACCATAAGAATTGCAACTATTACTATTGCTACTGCGAACATCTTTCTTTTTCTATATTTATTAACTAAGATTGGAAGTCCTTTTTTCTTTTCTATCTTTACTTTACATTTAGTATTTCTCGCAATTTTCTTGATTTTCTTAAAATCACTTGTGCTTATTTTCACTCTTAAATATGTACTTTTTTCTCTTTTCAAATCCCATAAAAAAATAGCATTCGAAAAACAACTATTTATAAATCTTTCTGTAAAAAAGCCTTCAACTGAAATCGTTACAAAGCCTGTAAAATACATATATAAGTTTCTAAAGTCCAACTTTAAAGCCTCCTATCTTTTACTTTCAAAATCAATACTGTTTATCTTTCCTGTGACCAAAATATCGTCTTCTGTCATCTGATTTAACTTTAGATTAAAACCATTTATATTTACTACACCTATATGCGTATTTATTCTAGCAAAAAAATCTTCATATTCTAGGATACCTTTAAAATTCTCTATCAAAACTTCTTCAAAACCAGTTACTGTAATCTTAGGAGTTTTACCCCACACATCTTGTGGAATATCTAAAATATCATTTATTTTTCTCATAAAAAACACCCTTTCTTTTAGAATATATATTCTAAATAAGGGTGTTTTATTCTAACCTATTAAATCTAATATTTCTTCATCTTTTTGAAGCTCTGGTGTTAAATAACTAAGTACTGCTTTTCCAGCTTTTGAAACAGCAATTTTAGCAATTTCTTTATTACCTCTTAAACGATAACTTGCATATTTCAAAATGATTGGTTTGTTTTCAACTGCGGTTTTTACTATGTCTTCATCATCTCTTAAGCGTTCACTTGCATAGTATAAAATCTGCCCATCAGTCTTTGCCCCTGTTAATATAACATCTTTATCATCTCTTAAACGCTCACTTGCATAACAACCAGTCCAAGCTGCCTGACTTACAGCTTCAAGTAAAACATCTTTATCGTTTTTTAGATTATCACTTGCAAACTCTAACGCTCCACCATCAATTTTTACAGCAGTAAGTAATACCTCTTTATTATTTCGTATTTCATCATTTGCCCACTCAATTAGAAGTGGCATTGTTTTTACTCTCTCTTTAAAAAACTCCAAATCATTAGTTCTTGCTTGTGCTTCTAACACTTCCTTTGCTATTGGCATATTTTTCCTCCTCCAATAAGTACATCTCCATCATAAAAAACAGCTGACTGTCCGAGGTGTTATGCCTCTTACCTCTTCTTCAAAAACGATTTTAACTTTGCCAGCTTCTAAATTATATAATTTACTTTTTACTGGTTTTGCCGCATATCTGATTTTAGTTTCAAATTCCATACCATCTTTAATTTCATCAATGGCAAGTAAATTTACATCTTCTATTTGTAATTCTTTTTGGAACAAGTCACTATGCTCTCCTACGATAACTTCATTTTTTTCAGGATTAAAGCCTAACACGAAAAGTGGCGTAGGGTGAGCAATACCAAGTCCTTTGCGTTGACCAATAGTATATCTATATAAACCTTGATGTTTTCCTAAAATATTGCCTGCTTTATCCACAATGTTTCCTGCTTTTGTGGAAAAGTTTGCTTTTTCTTCTAAGAATTTTTTATAATCTCCGTCTGGTATAAAGCAGATATCTTCACTGTCTGGCTTATTTGCAACCTTTAAATTATTTTCTCTTGCGATTTGTCTGATTTGTTCTTTATTATCAAAATCTGAAAGTGGGAAAAGTAAATGTTCCACAACATCTTTCGGAACACTCCATAATACATAGCTTTGATCTTTACTACTAGATGCTGATTTCATTATAACCTTTCTTCCATATTTCTCACTATATTCAGTTTTGGCATAATGACCTGTCGCAATATATTCAGCTCCAAATTCCTTAGCTTTTTCAAACATCAATCCAAACTTTAGATGTTTATTGCATTCTATGCAAGGATTTGGTGTTTTACAAGTTTTATAATTGCATATAAAATCATCAATAACATATTTTTGGAATTCGTCCTTATAATTAAAAATCAAATGCATTATTCCTAAAGAATTGCAAACGTTTTTTGCATCTAAATATGTATCTTTATTACAGCAACTACTTCCTACATATAGCTCCATAGTCACACCAATTACTTCATATCCTTGATTTTTAAGAAGAAGAGCAGAAACGCTGCTATCAACGCCCCCACTCATTCCTAATACTACTTTCATTATAACTCCTTCATTGCTAGTTCTTTAGCTTCTTCGTCATAGTAAACTTGTATTGTTGAGCCTGGTTTTACTTCATTTGCTATAATCTTCTTACTAATTAAAGTTTCAATTTCTGCTTGAATTGTTCTCTTAAGAGGTCTTGCACCAAACTCGATATCATAACCAATATCAATTATATAGTTAATTGCTTCAGAGGTTACACTTAAGTCAAAGCCTTGAAGTGTAAGTCTATTACGTAAGTCTGAAAGCATAAGCTCAACAATTCCGTAAACTTGCTCTTTTCCTAAAGCTTGGAAATAAACAATTTCATCTAATCTATTTAAGAATTCTGGTCTAAAATGTCCTTTTAAAGCAGAATCTATTTCTTCTTTTGCTTCATCTGTAATCTTCTTATGTTTTTGAATACTTTCTAAGATTACATGTGCTCCCAAGTTTGAAGTTAAAATTATAATACTATTTTTAAAATCTACTGTTCTTCCTTGACTGTCTGTAACTCTACCATCATCTAATATCTGTAAGAAAATATTAAATACATCTGGATGAGCTTTTTCAACCTCATCAAATAATATAACTGAATAAGGTTTTCTTCTAACTGCTTCTGTAAGCTGTCCACCTTCTTCATATCCTACATATCCTGGAGGTGCACCTATAAGTCTTGTTACACTGAATTTTTCCATATATTCAGACATATCAAATCTTATCATATTTTTCTCATCATCAAACAAATTCTTAGCAAGCGTTTTTGCAAGCTCTGTTTTACCAACACCAGTAGGTCCTAAGAATAAGAATGAGCCTATTGGTCTATTTGGATTTGCAATACCTGCTCTTGAACGAAGAATTGCTTCACTAACTTTCTTTACAGCCTCGTCTTGTCCAACAACGTTTTTATGAAGTGTCTCCTCTAACTCTAGTAATTTCTTTCTCTCACCTTCTACAAGTTTTGTAACTGGTATTCCTGTCCATTTCGCAACAACTTGTGAAATCTCGTCTGCTGTAACTTTATTTCTTAGTAAACGTTTCTTACCTTGGCTCTTCTCTACTTCTTTTTCTTCTTGTGCTAAAACTTGTTGTAATTGTGGAAGTGTTGAATATTTAAGTTCAGCAGCTTTATTTAAGTCATAAACTCTTTCTGCTTGAGCAATTTGAGCATTTACTTCATCTATCTTAGTTTTTAATTTCTGTACTTTTAAAATAGCTTTTTTCTCTTGCTCCCATTTTTCTTTCATTTCTTTAAATGATTGTCTTAAAGTAGCAAGTTCTGCTTGTACCTTACCAAGCTTTTCTTTACTCTTTTCATCTTCTTCTCTTGACAAAGCAGCCTCTTCTATCTCGTGTTGCATAATTCTTCTAGAAATCTCATCTACTTCTGTTGGCATAGATTCCATCTCTGTTCTAATCATAGCACAAGCTTCGTCTATTAAGTCAATTGCCTTATCTGGTAAATATCTATCAGTAATATATCTATCTGCTAAAGTTGCTGCTTGAATAAGTGCTTGGTCTTGAATTTTAACACCATGGAAAATTTCAAATTTTTCTTGAATACCACGAAGTATTGTAATTGCATCATCAACAGTTGGTTCTTCTACTAAAACTGATTGGAAACGTCTTGCTAAAGCTGGATCTTTCTCAATATATTCTCTATATTCATCAAGTGTTGTTGCACCCATACAGTGAAGTTCTCCTCTTGCAAGCTTTGGTTTAAGCAAGTTACTTGCATCCATTGCACCATCTGTTTTTCCTGCTCCAACTAATTGATGAATTTCGTCTATGAATAATAGGATATTTCCATTTGCACTCTCTAACTCGTCTAAGATACTTTTTAGTCTTTCTTCAAACTCTCCTCTATATTTAGCACCAGCAATAAGAAGTCCTAAGTCTAAAGAATAAATAGTTTTTCCTTTTAAACTTGTTGGAACATCTCCTCTTATAATTCTTTGCGCTAAACCTTCAACAATAGCAGTTTTTCCAACACCCGGCTCACCAATAAGGCAAGGATTATTTTTTGTTTTACGAGTAAGAATTCTCATAACATTTCTAATCTCGTCATCTCTGCCAATTACTGGGTCTAATTTATTTTGACGTGCTAAAGCTGTAACGTCTTTACCATATTTTTTAAGAACATCATAAGTGTCCTCTGGATTATCTGAACTAACCTTTACATTACCTCTAACAGCTTTTAGTGCAACTAAAAAGGCATTCTTTGTAATCCTAAAAATTTTGAAAATCTTAGCTAAGTTTGGACTAGCTTTGTCAATAATTGCAAGCATTATATGTTCTACTGAAACAAATTCATCTTTCATAGCTTCTGCTTGTTTTTCTGCATTATTTAAAATCTCATCAGTAAGTGTTGAAAAACGCATTGCAACTGTTCCTGTAACTTTTGGTTCTTTATTTATTTGTTCTTGTACTAATATCTTCATATTATCGATATTAACACCCATGTGTGTTGATAATAATTGATATATTAGATTTTCTTGATTATCTATCATTGATAAAAACAAATGAAAATCTGTTATCTCAGCATTTTGATTTGCTGTTGTTATATTACTAGCATTTGCTATTACATCCTTTGATTTTTCAGTAAATTTCTGAATATTCATCTTCTGTCCTCCTTCTTTAAATTAAAGATTTATATGCGAAATAAGTATAAAAGATAATGTTACTACATATTGCACAATAGCTGAAATTGCAACAACATTATACACTTTAGTTTTTGTCTTTTTTTCTGTCTTTTTAATAAATTCTTGCCAAATAAGAAGTGCGCAAATAAGGCAAGCAAACTCTAAAAATATACAAGTTCTGTTTCTTGATACAAAAACTGTTGGTGAAAATCCCATTAAAATTCTTGTAACAAGACCACAACCAAATACATAAAAAGCTATATTATGTTTTAACTTTTTAAATATCAGCAATAAACATACGAATATACAAGCTATAACTGCAAGTGAAATTATTAATGTTACATAGCTTCCTAAATATGAATAAGAAGCAGGTCTTAATACTAATTCTTCAGTTTCAGTAAAATGTTTTATAATCCACCCTACTGATACTGAAAGCTTTTCTGTTATAGGACTTGCAAAACTAAGTACCATAGTAGTAACAAATGGTACTGCTGATATTCCCCTAACTAGCCTATCTTTATAATTATCCCAAATATACATCATCATTATGAATGTAAATATTGCAAAAGTTATTGAAGAGTTTACAAGCATTTCACCCATTGTAGTTGTAACTCCAATTACTGCTTTTTCAATAAAAGTCATATTTGTAAAATCTGGGAAATAGGTTACGATTTCATCAATTTTTCTAACGCTGTTACCTGGTGTTGTTAATATAAATATTAAACTAAGTAAACTAAGTACTGTTTGTATATAAAGATAAGGACTAACCTTTTTCTTATCTCTTATAGTAAGTAAAATTGTAGATAATAGATATGTTACGAACAATACTACACAAACTTGCTCCTGATTACAAGCATAAATACAAGCTAGTGCATATAATATTCCTGAAAATATATTGATTTTCTCGCCATCATAAGCTTTTCTAATAGATATAAATGAAAATAATCCTAAGGCTAAAGTCCAAATATAATTTACCGTAGTTGCTGCCCAGCCTGCGCTAGACATTCTCTCTAATGGATATAAAAGTACTAGCCAAAGTACCATCATTGTTAACTCTTTTTTGTTCTCTTTTTTTATGAATAGTCTTGACATTGAATAACCTATCAAAGTCATAAGTAAAACAGTTCCAAAAATCCAAATATATTTTGAAAATTGGAAAATAAATCCAAGTGTTGCTTCAATCAAAACTCTTGAAGTCCAAGTCTGATATCTTTCCATAACAAACTCTGAAATCGGTACACCTGTTACAGCTGTGATATATGACGCATCATCATACATTATAGGTTTTATTGTTATAAAAAGGATAATTTGCAAAACAAATAATATCGCAATTCCTCTATAATCACCATCAAATAAACTTTTTATTTTTTCCTTTAATTTATTCATACTTTATACCTCTATCCACCATACTTGAACACTTTTCCTGTATCGAATACTATATTTTCATCATCACTTTTGTACTCTATAAAAATCTGATATAGACCTTTTGGTAAACCGATTGCTAAACCTTTAGCGTACATACCAGCACGCCTGCAATCATATTTTTCATCTACTGCGAAAAACTCTCCTCTATAAACCATATCAGTATTTAAACGGTAATATTTTTGGCTATTCTCATTTTTTATAATGAAATTACTCTCAAAATAACCAATATTCTTATCTCTTCTATATGCCCAACCTTCTATCTCAATATACTTTCTGCCTGTTACAATATTATCTATTGCAAAATCAACTTTTTCTTTGTTGTCATTTTTAGTTGTTGCATTTGCTGGAATTTTATAACTTCTCATTACTCCCATATTTAAAAACACTATAATCAAAATCAAGAAAATGACCATAATAGTTATAAAAATAGTTTTCTTGAAAAATTTTTCTTCTAATTCAGCATTCATTATTTTATCTAAAAATTTCATAAATACACCTAGCTTAAAAAACTTTCTTTCTTTTATTTTTACGGCTTTATTCTATCATATTTTTATAAAATACTCAATATATTAGTATTAATAATTTTATGGAGGTTTTTTATGAGAAATAAACTAACAAAAACAATGTACATCCTTGTCTTAATCCTAGCAATATTGCTTCAATACTCCTTAACCACTTTTGCAAGTACAGACAACGAAAAATGTGCTTGGGGATTTTGCAGAGGCAATGATCACGCTCAACCTCGTCTAGATGGCAAACCACTTAAAATTTTAGAAAAATATGGTGGTATTGCTATGGGAAATAGCGATAGTAAACAAATATATCTTACTTTCGATGCTGGATATGAAGGTGGGTATACTGAAAACATCTTAGCTACTTTAAAAAAGAATAATGTTCCAGCAACCTTTTTCATTACTGCTCACTACTTAAACACTGCTGAAGAACTAGTTATGCAAATGGTTAAAGACGGGCATGCAGTTGGTAATCACACTGTAAATCATAAAGACATAACTGTGCTTTCAGAAGAAGAACTAAAAAAAGAAGTCATGGATTTGCATATTGCCGTCCAAGAAAAAACTGGTTACGAAATGAAATATTTTAGACCACCTAAGGGTGAGTTTAATGATAGCTCTATCGCTTTTCTTAAAAATTTAGGATATACTAGTGTTCTTTGGTCAAATGCTTATGATGACTGGAATACAGCAAACCAAGGACGTAGTGACTATGGAAAGAAAAAGCTTTTAGACAATCTTCACAATGGTTGTATACTTTTAGTACATTCTACTTCTGAAGATAATATGGTACTACTAGATGATTTCATTAAAGAAGCAAGAGCTATGGGCTATACTTTTGCAAGTCTAGATGATTTTGAGTAACAAAAAAGGAACTATTTATTAGTTCCTTCTTCATTTTCTATTTTTTCTTTTATAATATATTTTGGTCTATCTTTTATTTCCATATACATTTTAGAAATGTACTCACTAAGTATTCCTACACAAAGCAATTGTATAGCTCCCATAAATAGTACTGAAACTATTGTTGAAGCATAACCAGGCACATCTTTTCCCAAAATCAAAGTTTGAATAATAATTGTAAATGCAAAAATTGTTGATAGTACAAATACTAAAATACCTATAATTGTAGCAATTTTAAGTGGTGCAGTAGTAAAAGATGTTATACCTTCCATTGCATACTTCCATAAAGAACCGAAACTCCACTTAGTCTTGCCTGCTACTCTTTTTACATTTTCAACTTCAATATATTTACACTTGAAGCCTACCCAACTGAAAATTCCTTTTGAAAATCTATTATATTCCTCAAGTGATAAAATGCTATCCACTACATTTCTTTTCATCATTCTAAAATCTTGTGCGCCTTCTTCAAGTTTTACTTCCATAAATTTATTAATTAATTTATAGAACATACTTGCACAAAAGCTTGAAAATAATGGTTCGCCTTTTCTATTTATTCTTCTAGTAGCAACAGTATCATAACCTTCTTCTATATATTTAATCATATCTATTAGTAGCTCAGGTGGGTGTTGTAAATCAGCATCCATAACAACTACTAGGTCTCCAACACTATTACTAAGCCCTGCGTAAATTCCCGCTTCTTTACCAAAATTTCTAGAAAAACTGATAACCTTTATTTTACTGTTCTTCTCTCTTAAACTTTTCATTTTAGAGAACGTGTTATCTGAACTTCCATCATCTATAAAAACTACTTCATAATCATATTTATCTGAAATTTTCGTTGTTATTTCCATAAGCTTGTTATAAAAAATATCAATAACATCTTCTTCATTATAACAAGGAACTACAATAGATAATTTCTCCATCTTCAATCTCCTAATTTTCTGCTACTTTTTTATTATCTTTTGCATTTAATTTCATAATATTTTTTAATATACCAGCTTTTTTAGATTTTGTTTCTTTTTTTGCAGCTGCTACTTTTGCTTTTGGTTTTGTAGTTTTTGTTGCTTTAGTTTTAGCTTTTGATTTAGTTTTAGTCTCTTTTGCTTTCTTAGAACCTTTCTTTAAGTTAAGCTCTTCATATTCATCATTTTCTATATTATCGAAAATAGACTCTTCAACAGCTTCTTCTTCGTAAGGCATATCCTCTTCCTCATAAGGCATATCTTCATCATCTAATTCTTCGATAAGTTGCATAGTTGTCTCTTTTAATGTTATTTCTTCGCCTTCAAAATCGTCGTCTTCGTCCTCAGACTCATCTTCAATAACTTCTATATTATCGTTTTCTTCCTCTTCTTCATCTAAGACTTCTGCTTTATTAATTACAGCTTCAACATTTCCAAAGATATCTTGCTCTTCTTCAAAATTCTCTACTGTTTCAGGTTCTACCTCATTTTCTTCAAGCTCTTCAATAGTTTGTACTTTAGCTGGTTTAATATCTTCTTCGAATTCATCTTCTAAATCATTTAGCGCATCTAATTCTGCAATTTTACTTTCTATATCTTTATATTTTTCACCAAAGATATCTGGTTCTTCTTCTATTTCATCAAATACATCTTCAAAAGCTACTACATTTTGTGGTTTTACTTCTTCCTCTTCCTCGCTATCTAAGTCAAGTTCAATCTCTTTTTCAGGTTCTTCTTCAAGTACCTCTGCTACTACCACTTTCGCTTTTGGTGTTTTCTTTCTTGTATATCTTTTTACTTTTTTTGCTTTTTTCTTAGCTACTTTTTCTTCTGGTTCAACTTCAATTACGTCGAACACATCATTATATGTATCTGCATCAGAAAGCTCTTCTACAACTTGAATATTGCCGTCTTCCTCTTCTGCATTCTTAGTTTTTGCCTTTGTGTTTTTAGCTCCTTTTTCGTTTTCTTGAACAGCCTCTGCCATACCTGGTAATGTTGGTACATCATCAGAAACTTGTTCAAGTACAAATTCTTCTACTGGCTCTGGTTCTATTACTTCTTCAGCAATAGCTTGTACAGGCGCTTCTTCTATAATTTCTACATTTTCTTGAACAATTGGCTCACCATCTTCATCAAATTCTTCTGGTTCTCTAGGAACTTCAAACTCATCTAAATCTTTGCCAAATACTTCAACTACATCTTTATAAAATACTGTATAGATATTTTTTATTCCTTCTAATCTCCAGTAGTTTGTGTTCATAATAGTCGCTGTTGCCAAGTTAATCTTGTTCTTTTCTTTCTTGAACTTCTCGTCATTTTCTTCAATGCCTACTAAGTATGATTTATTGTATAATTCTTTATATGCTTTTTTAGTTGACTTATTAGTAATTTCTTTAACTAATAAAGTATATAAATTATTGATTTGCTCAATATCAACATTAAAATTCTCGCAAGCTTCTAACATAAGGTTTCTATGTGTTCTCTTGCCATGTATAACCATAATTCTTTCATAATCTAAGAATTGAACTAAATAATCTTTTTCTGCACCTAAGAAATGTAGTTTTACTGATACATTTCTAATAGTTTTTTGGTGTAATTCTACACTAACAGCACCTTCTAAAAGTTCTGTTATCAACTTATTTGTTTTATTATATACATCAAGATAACTATCTATAATTCTATTTTCGATATCATACCCTACTTTAACGGCATTTCTAACGACAGCATTATTAAATGGAATTTTCTCATCTTTTCCATTATCTAACATTGTATTAACTAAATCCTCTTGATCATCTTCTGCTGAAAAAGATTTTGCAAGAGCAATATACTCTTCTGGTATATTTTCAATATTTTGTTTTGTAACCTCGAAAATGGCATTATATTCTGCTTCTGCATTTTTTCTAGCTTTTTTGCATTTTGCTAAGGCTGATTTTCTTTCATTATAATTTCTAACAGCTTCAACATAATTCTCTCTTAAAGTTACTAATGCATTTTGAGTTTTGGCAATATCGTTTTCGATTTTAATCATACATTTTTCAATTTCTTCTGGCTTTTGTGTAATATCATTAAAAATCAAGTCTCTATTGTATTCATATTTTGCATTTTTCTTATATAATTTCTCTTCCTGAGATTGAATGTCCTCTATAACTGCTTCTGCGTTTTTAAATTCCTCTAACGCTTGGAACTCATCATTATTAGACTCTTGGAAATTATTGAACTTTTCAAAAAGTTCACAATAATTTTTATAGTTTTGCTCCAAGTTGCTGGTTTTATTAAAACCAAACAAATTCCAAAAATATCTTTCTAAAACGATTGCACTTCTCTCGTACATAAGAATATTCCTCCATAATTCGACCACTTAAACATATTAATCATATTATATATAAAAATAAATTAAAAGTCTACAATTTTGAAGAAATTTTTTCTTTATTTAAGCTTTTTTTCTTCCTCTTCTCTTGCCTGTTTTTTGACTTCTTTTAGCAAGTAGCCGAAACTTAGCCTGTTCAGCTTTTATTTGATAAACATAATAGTCTATCATATTTCCTTCAACATAATTCATATTTTCATAATAACTTTGTAATTTCTTTTTCGATATATCGATTTCTTCATAAATGTTCAGTTCTTTTTTCTCTTCCAAAACACTATCATATTCTGGATCACGAACAAATTCTTCTCGCATAAAATCACCCTAAGGTATTTTACACGAGAAGAACTTCAATTATTCTATAAACTTAAAAATTTTTCTATATTTTCCCAAGCTGTATCTGTGTATATTTTTCGCTCTGCTGAAAACGGAATTATACTACTAAAAGAAATACCTAAATACTCTTTTATCTCTTCTACTGCACTATCAACTTTAGTCACAGCTAGCTTATCAGCCTTATTAGTTACCACAATGAAAGGCAAATTTGTGCTAGCAATATATTTATACATAAGCAAATCATCTTCTGTTGGCTTATGTCTTATATCTAGCACTAAAACTATCAAAGAAATATTTTCTCTTTTAGCTAAATAATCTTCAATAAATTTTCCAGAAGTAACTTTTTCTTCTTTTGACATCTTGCTATAACCATATCCGTGGTAAATCTACTAAATAAAACTTCTCATCAATGTTATAAAAATTTATTTGTCTAGTTTTTCCGAGGAGTGTTGCTCGTTCTAGCTAAATTTTTTCTATTGCATAAGGTATTTACAAAAGAAGACTTGCCAACATTAGATTTTCCAACCAAAACAACTTCTGGTAAATCGCCTGAAGGATATTGTTTAGGTCCAACTGCTGATATTTCAAATCTTGCATTTTTTACTATCATTATCTACTCCTTATTTTTTTGGAGAAATTACCTTAGTTCCTCCCATATAGTTCCATAACACTTCTGGAACTTTTACACTGCCATCTTCCATATAGTTATTTTCAAGCACTGCAATTAAGCCACGTGGGCTTGCAACAACAGTATTATTTAAAGTTGCAACTAAGTAATTTCCTTTTTCACCTTTTGCACGAATTGATAATCTTCTAGCTTGTGCAGTACCTAAAGTTGAACAACTTCCAACTTCAAAGTATTTTTGCTGACGTGGGCTCCAAGCTTCAACATCACAAGATTTAACTTTTAAATCTGCTAAATCTCCACTACAACATTCTAAAGTTCTAACTGGTACGTCTAAACTTCTGAAAAAGTCTACTGTAAATTTCCACATCTTATTATACCAATCCATTGCATCTTCTTCTTTACAAAGTACTATCATTTCTTGTTTTTCAAATTGATGAACTCTATATAAACCTCTCTCCTCTAATCCATGTGAACCAACTTCTTTTCTAAAGCAAGGAGAATATGAAGTCATACAAATAGGTAGTTCCTCTTCTTTTACAATTTGCCCTTTAAATTTACCAATCATTGAATGCTCACTAGTACCTATTAAATACAAATCTTCGCCTTCAATTTTATACATCATTGCTTCTAATTCTTCAAAGCTCATAACTCCATTTACAACATCTGAACGTATCATAAATGGTGGAATTGCATAAGTAAATCCTTTGCTTATCATAAAATCTCTTGCATAAGCAATCATAGCTTCATGAAGTCTTGCAACATCACCTATTAAATAGTAAAAACCATTTCCTGATGTTCTTCCAGCGCTTTCCTTATCGATTCCACTAAGTTTTTCAATAATATCTGCGTGATAAGGTATCTCATAACTTGGTATAGCAGACTCTCCAAACTTCTCATTTTCAACGTTTTCACTATCATCTTTTCCTATTGGAACTGACTCATCCATTATATTAGGAATTTTCATCATTCTTTGTTTGATTTCTTCTTTAAGCTCATCTTCTTTTCCTGCATTTGCTTCTAGTTTAGCATTTATTTCGTTAACTTCTGACTTTATCTTTTCTGCTTCTTCTTTTTTACCTTGTGACATCAAATTACCAATTTCTTTGCTTTTGCTATTTCTTTGCATACGAAGGTCATCACAAAGAAGTGTAAGTTCTCTGCTTTTTTTATCTAATTCAATAACTTCATCTACCAAAGTAAGTTTTTGTTCTTGAAATTTTTTCTTAATATTTTCTTTTACTAAATCTGCATTTTCTCTAATTAATTTTATATCTATCATTTTACTTCCCCCTATTTGCTAGCGCCTGCTATGTCTTTGCTTAAATCCTCACATAGTTCAAAACGCATTTTTTGCCCTGTTATATTATCTGGTCTATCAAGTGGCACTTCCTCAAAAAACATTGCCTCTCTTCTCACCCAAACTTTACTATCTTTTCTTTCATATAATGGTTTATATATAACCATTCTTTCCTTGGTTTCCGAGTCTAGAGCAACCTCTTGAATATAGTAATAATTTCCTTTGAAATGTCTGTAAATTTTGCCTACTTGAATTTCCATAATAACCTCCTTTGATAGTTTAAATTTTTCCTATAATACTTTTTAAAGCTTTTTCTCTTGGAAGCATAATAACATGCTCACACCCCAAGCATTTAAGCTTAAAATCAACACCAATTCTTGTAATTTCCCACTCTTTTGAACCACAAGGATGTGGTTTTTTAGTCTTTACTTTATCTCCAATTTGATAATCCATTTTATACTCTCTTCATAATACGTTCTTTGCCAAGAACTTTTAATATTTCATATAAATCTGGTGTATTACATCTTCCTGTAATTCTAACACGAATTACAGTACTTATATCACCTACATGACCTTTAAAGTTATCAGGATTTGCTTTAAATTCTTTTACTTCTCTTGCATATCCGAAACTTTCAGCTAAATCTTTCATTTTAGCAAACCAAGTATCTTTATCATCTTTTTCGTCATAATATTTGTCAAAATATTCTTTTACGATTTTTTCGATTTCATCTTTATCATTTATTTTTTGATATTCAAATTCACCATTTTTATCAAATTTATTATCATACATATAATAAATAGCGTTCTTAACATCTGACCATTTTGCAATGTCTTTTCTAGGTTTTACATTACCTCTTTCAATACCTAAAACTTTAAGTGCATATTCTTTGTCATCTAACATCTCTTTTAGTTCTGGGTCAAAATTTTCAGCCCAATTATAGCTTTCATCATATACTTCTTCAGCAGAGTATTTTGAAATTACATTTTTAGCTACATCAAGCATTTTAATCATATCAAATAATGCTCCACTAACACCCATTTTATTTAATTGTAAATCAAATTCTTCAATTGCTTTATCTGGGTTTTGCTTTCTCCAAATTTCAAAATTTGAATTAGCAATATTCATTAAATATTCTTTAACAGCTTGCTTTGGAATACCTTCTTCTGTATAATATGATACTGCTGCTTCTGGATCTTTTCTCTTGCTTAATTTTCTTTTTGCATCTCCATCAACTTTCATCATAGGCGCAATATGTGCATATTTAGGTGCTTTAAAACCTAAAACATAGAAAAGTTGTAAATGAAGTGGTACAGATGGAAGCCACTCATCTCCTCTTATAACATGTGTTGTTCCCATTAAATGATCGTCAACAGCATGTGCAAAGTGATAAGTTGGTAAACCATCAGATTTGATAATAACTATATCTTGGTCATTTTCAGGCATATCTACATTGCCTTTAATAACATCTTTGTGTTTTATTTTTTTATCTGGGTTTCCTGGTGATTTTAATCTGATAATACAAGACTCACCATTTTTAATTTTCTCGGCTGCCATATCGATTGGCATATTTCTACACTTTGTCCACTTTCCATAATAACCTGTTCTCTCTTTTGCTTTTTCTTGGTCTTCTCTAATGGAATTTAAAGTTTCTGGTGTACAAAAACAAGGATATGCAAAACCTTTTTCAATTAAACTTTTTGCATAAGCTTTATAGATGTCTTTTCTCTTGCTTTGTTGATATGGTCCATAGTTTCCAACATCTTTACCATCAATAATAGTCTCATCTGGCATTAAATCATAATCTCTTAATGCGTCTATGATTTGTTCTACACCATTTTCGATTTCTCTTTTTTGGTCTGTATCTTCAATTCTTACAAAGAATACACCTTTAGTTTGATCTGCAAGTTTTCTTGCAATCTCTGCTTGGTACAAACCACCAATGTGCACAAAACCAGTTGGACTTGGTGCAAATCTTGTAACTATTGCTCCCTCTGGTAATTCCCTTGCTTTATATTTTTCTTCATAAAAAGCTACATCTTTCACATCTGGAAAAATTAAATCTGCTAATTCCTTATTATCCATATTTTAGACCTCCATTATTATAGGCAAAATCATAGGGTTACGTTTTGTTTCCCTATAAATATAATCCCTTAAATTATCTTTAATTATTGATTTTAGTGTTGCCCAATCTGTAATACCATTGTTTACACTTTCATTGATTTTTATTGTTATCATTGATTTTACATCATCTATTAAGTTTTCAGACTCTCTAACATATACGAAACCTCTTGAAATCATATCTGGTCCAGCTATGACCTCTCCAGTAGAAGAATCCATTGTAATAACTACAATTATTAATCCGTCCTGTGATAAATGTTGTCTATCACGAAGTACGATATTTCCTACATCTCCGACACCTAAACCATCTACCATTACTTTTCCAAATGGTACAGTAGTTGTAAGCTTAGCTTCATTTTCATTAAGTTCTAATACTCTACCATTAGTCATTAAGAATACGTCTTTATCATCATAACCTAACTTTTTAGCTGTTTCTTTATGAGCAACAAGTTGTCTATACTCACCATGAACTGGTACAAAGAATTTTGGTTTTACTAAAGTTAACATTAATTTTTGTTCTTCTTGGCAAGCATGTCCTGAAACATGTATATCAGCCAAAGAACTATATATTACTTCACTTCCAATTTGCATCAACTCGTCAATTACTCTAGAGATATATTTTTCATTTCCTGGTATTGGATTTGCTGAAATAATAACTAAATCATTTGCAGTTAAAGTAACTTTTTTATGCTCACCATTAGCCATTCTAGTCAATGCTGACATTGGCTCTCCCTGACTTCCTGTAGTAATAATTACTAATTGTTCATCAGTATAATTTTTAATCATGTCAATATCAATAAAAACATTTTTTGGAACATCAATATATCCAAGATCCATTGCTGTTTCGATAACATTTATCATACTTCTTCCACAAACTGCAATTTTTCTTTTATTTTTAACAGCTAAATCCACAATTTGTTGAATTCTGTGGACATTTGATGCGAAAGTCGCTACAATAATTCTTTTTGTGCAATTAAAGAATAGTTTTTCAAACACTTCCCCAACTGAACTTTCAGACATTGTAAATCCTTTTCTTTCAGCATTTGTACTATCTGAGAATAGTGCTAAAACACCCTTATTTCCAAGTTCTGCAAGTCTACCTAAATTGTTTGGTTCTTCTCCAATCGGAGTATAATCAATTTTAAAGTCACCAGTATGAACCACTGTACCAACAGGTGTATGAATTGCAAGTGCTACTGAGTCTGGTATACTGTGACAGCTTCTTATAAATTCTACTCTCATTTTGCCAAGCACAATAGTTTGACCTTGTTTTACAACATTTAATTTTGCACTTCCTTTTAACCTATGTTCTTCTAATTTATGTGCTATTAAACCTGCTGTTAATTTTGTTGCATAAATTGGAACATTTACCTCTTTTAATAAATAAGGAATTGAACCAATATGATCTTCGTGACCGTGTGTTACCACTAATCCTCTAATCTTATCTTTATTTTTTACTAGATAACTAAAATCTGGTATAACTAAGTCTATACCTAACATCTCATCTTCTGGGAAGGCTACACCGCAATCTACAAGTATAATATCATTCCCATACTCAAATACTGTAATATTCTTCCCTATCTCATGTAATCCACCTAGTGGTATTACTTTCAAGTTTTCTTTTTTAAATTGAAAATCCTCTTTCTTTTCTGCCTTGACTGCCGCATTTTTCTTTGGCATTTGTCTTGGTCTTCTTCTTGGTTTGTTTTCTCTTTTGCTTTTTTCGTTCTCCATAAAATCTCCTTTTCTTAAATTTCACATACAAGAAAAGTGTTCTTACTTACCTTTTTTGATAACGCCAAAAAACGTAAGAATAAGAATTCCTACTTTTTAAATACTATATTAAAATTTTCCGATCATTTTTTAATTTTCCGAACACTTTTAACTTATATTATAAAATCTCATTACTAATGTTCTTATTATACACAATATTTACATAAATGTCAAATAGCAAAACAAAAACGTACTTACAACTAAGTACGTTTTCTATAAATTATATTAAAGTTGCACCAATTATTCCTGCATCATTTTTAAACTGTGCAGCAACTATCTTTGGCTTTTCTCCTTCATTAAAAGTAGTTTTTGGTGCATTTATTTTATCAAGTAGCATTTGAAAAATAGGATTTTTCTCGTAATATGAGAAACTTCCACCAAGTACTACTATTTCTGGTTCAAAAATATCTATCAAATTACAAATACCAACTTGAAGATACTCTAAAAAGTTTTCTAAATCCTCTATTACAGCTTCATTGTGAGCTTCAAAAATTTCTCTTTTTAGTATT
This sequence comes from uncultured Clostridia bacterium, assembly GCA_947385375.1. GTDB lineage: Bacteria > Bacillota > Clostridia > TANB77 > CAG-508 > Scatovivens. The sequence continues at coordinate 16,646 of CANDKR010000007.1, read as the reverse complement.
ACTTCTCTTAAATACTCTCCTGATATGTCGCTGTCCATATCTAAAGTTTCAGTAACTTTAGTTTTTAAAGCTTTTATTGAAGAGTAGGATTCAAAGCAGCCTCTTTTACCACAGCTACATAGACGTCCACCCTTATTTACAACCATATGTCCAAGTTCAAAACCTGAATATCTTTTAGGTTCTAGTAATTTTCCATCCATGAAAACTGCTCCACCTATTCCAGTACCTAAACATAAAAATACACCATCTTTATAGTCTTTCATTGCTCCATATACTTTCTCAGCCATAGCAGCACATTTAGCATCATTTCTAAGTATCATTTGATTATTAAAATTCTTTTTTAGGCTACTTATTAAATCAAAATCTTTAACACCAAGATTTCCAGCTTTAACGATAACCCCGTTTGAAGTAGTTCCTGGTGACGCAATACCGATTAATTCAATATTATTTACATCTACCCCATTTTCTGCGCATAAACCATTTATCATAGCTGTTATTTCATTAACGATACTACTCTTGATATCTACTCTATCCTCACGAGTTAAAATCTTATCTTTTATCGCTATTATATTAGTTCCATCAATTAATCCAACACCAATATGGCTACCACCTAAATCTATTCCAATTTTCATTTATACATCCTCCTTTAACAAGAATATAATTATATAAAAAATCTCGTCTGCAAGGCAGACAGCCGCTAGACGAGAATTTTTTTATTATTTTATACACCGTAAGCATCAAATAAGAAATTACCCATGTACATTTGAATACAAGGTACAAGTACAACGATAACGAAGAAGATTAAAACTACACCAACGATAGCATAAGATACTTCTGGTAAAGCCTTCATAATCTTTTCCATTGTATTATCTATATCTTGATCCATATATTCCAATAATTTTTCCAACATTTCTGTTAAGTCAGTTTGCATACCAATTTTCAACATCTCAGTAGTCATTGCATTTGAAAGTCTTGTATGTTCAAATGGCTCTATCCAAGATTGACCAACGAAAATATTGTTAATAGATGTTTCTATCATAGAAAGCATAACCGTATTTTTAATAACATTTTTACTAACTTCTAATGAGTCCTGAATTCTCATACCATTTTGTAGGTTTAATAAAGTTGCCTTCATTAATCTTGAGAAATCAAGTAGATATATCAATTTACCAAATATCGGCATTGTGTATTTGAAATAATCAAAGTTGTATCTACCTCTAGGCGTCTTGATATACAGGAAGAATGCGAGTCCAATCAGAGCAATAATACCAACTGGTATATACCAGAACTGCAATGTTAAGTCTACAAAATCTGCAAACCAAAGTGTTAGCGCTGGCAATTGTGCTTCTGCACCTAATTGGTCAAATACTCCTTCTAGCATTGGTATTCCAAAGATTACAGCTACAAATAACATAATTATAATACCAAAGAACATTGCTATGTTTGGCAATAATATTCTTTTTAGTTTCTTAGTTACAGCATCTGTATCATCTAAGTATTTTACACCTTGTTGTAATGAACGTTCTAGTGATCCAGAAAGTTCACCAACTTTAACCATATTTATATATATGTATGGGAATATATTATCATAATATTCCATTGTAGTATACATGAACTCACCAGATTCAACACCTGCTAATATATCCTCTAGGATAACTCTTAGTTTAGGGTTTTCTGTGGTTTCAATAACAGTTGATAATGCATGTATATTATTGAAATTCGCTTTTTTCAATAAATAAAAGTTTTGTGAAAATATTCTTATATCTCTAAAAGTAATCTTCTCAGTAGAAACTAAAGCTTTATCTAATTTTTGAATTATTGACTCTTTCTTCTTAGCTTTTTTTGAGCTAACTGCTGCTGTTGCTTCAAATTTAGGCTTTATTTGTTGTTTTGTTCTTCCAGCACCCTTATCTTTTTTACCTCTAGTAATTGTAATAGTTTGACTAATGCTGATTGGTGTTAAGCCATTTCTTTTTAACCTTTTCACACAACTTAATTTAGAAGCATCATCCATTTTTGATTTTATAACTTGACCTTGTGGGGTGATTGCTTTATATACAAAAGTTGGCATGTTTTACCTCCGTTTATATTTATTTAGCGCCTGGACCTTTCTTTAGGTTCAATTGCATAATTGTTCTATTTAAAGTTTCATAGTTTTTCTCTTCAACTTGAGCTTTAACTTGCTCTAATGATAATTTTCCAGTAACATATAAATTTGCAAGTGAGTTTACTAAACCTATACTTCCCTTATCTAAGTTACCTTGGATAGCATCTTCAATTTCAGATGTACTGAATTTTTCTTTTCTAATACAAGCTGCTATTGTATTATCGACTACCATTATTTCAGGAACAAGAACTAAATTATCTCCTTTAGGTGATTTTAGCAACCTTTGAGAAACAACTAATTTCAAAAGTGATGACAATAAATTCTTAACTGTTGCTTGGTCTCTAACATCATAGAAATTAACCATTCTATCAACTGTCTCAGCACAAGATTTTGTGTGTAATGTACCTATAACTAAGTGTCCTGATTCTGCCATATCAATAGCTGCTTCCATAGTAATTTTATCTCTAATCTCTCCTATTACTAGTATATCACAGTCTTCACGAAGAGCATTTTTAGCACCGTCACTAAAAGTAACTGAATCTTTTCCAGGTCCTACCTCTTTTTGTACAATAATAGATTTTTTACTTGTATGCTTATATTCAACCGGGCTTTCTAGTGTAAGAATTTTCTTGTTTTGCTTTCTATTTATATCATCTATTAAACAGTTTAATGTTGTTGATTTACCTGAGTTTGTTTTTCCAGTAACCAATATTAAACCTTGTGGTTGATATGTCATAGCCTTAACTATATCAGGTAAACCTAAATCTTCATATTTTGGTAATTCATTTTTGATAATACGCATTGTAAATAGAGGCATATCATCAGCATAAGAACAGTTTACCCTTAAACGAGCATCTCCAAAAACAAGTGAAGTATCAAGTTTTCTTTCTTGTTTGTAAACATTGTCTTTATCGACATTACCACGAACTATATAATCATATACATCATATAAATCATTTTCATCTAGTGGTTTTGCGTCAGAGTATTCAACTAATGATCTCTTAATTCTCAAAATTGGTTTTAAGCCATACATTAAATGTATATCTGATGCATCTTTTAATATCGCTTCTTTTATAACACTTTCAATCAATAACATTTCTTCTTCCCTCGCCTTATCTTTAGAATAATACTAATTTCTTATTAACTTCTTCTAATGTAACATATCCATCTACTACTTTTTGAAGTGCATCTATAAATAATGGTCTATAACCATCTTTTACTGCTTGTTCTCTAATCTTCAAACTTGATGCTCCTTCTGAAATTAGTTCTCTGATTGGTTCTGTAATTTCTAATATTTCAAATGCTGCAATTCTGTCTAAGTAACCTGTATAGTTACATTCTTTACAGCCTTTTGTATCATAAGTGTATTTTTCAGAAAAATCAAATTCATCTCCATATTTTGAAGCTAATTTATTGATAAGATTTTTCTCTGCTTGTGTAAATTTTCTCTTTACTGCACAGTGTGGGCAAATTCTTCTAATTAATCTTTGTGAAACTGATGTAGCAAGTGTACTTGAAACATCATAATCAGATATACCCATTTTACGAAGTCTTGTAATAACCTCAACTGCATTTATTGTGTGTATTGTAGACAACACATAGTGACCTGTTTGACCTGCTTGAAACGCAATTTCTGCTGTCTCTAAGTCACGAATCTCTCCTAAAAGAATTATATCAGGGTCTTGTCTTAATATAGTTCTTAAAGAATCTGAGAAGTTTGTTTTTGCATCTATTTCTATTTGGTTAATACCAGAAACACGTATTTCAACTGGGTCTTCAACAGTAGTAACATTTATCTCTGGTTTGTTTAAATAATCTAAAACACTATATAGAGTTGTTGTTTTACCTTCACCGGTAGGAGCTGCAATAACTGTGATACTGTTTCTTTTATCAAAGCATTTTTTTAATACGCTTTCATCACTTGGGAAACCTAAATCAAAAATATTTCTAACTCCTGCATTTTTCTTAAGTAAACGTAAACAGAATTTTTCACCATTTACAGTTTTTTGTGAAGATACACGGATATTATAATCATTGTATAATGAAATTCTACCATCTTGTGATTCTTGTTTTTCTTGATGCATATTAGATATAGCTTTTAATCTACCGATAACTTGTGTAATTCTTTGTTTATCGATACTTGCAACTGTAACTAATTCACCATCAATTCTGTATCTAATTCTAATTGTATTTTCAAGTGGTTCAATATGAATATCACTTGCTCTTTTTTCCATAGCTGTTTTGATAATTGTATCAATTAAACCTGTAACATCTCCTGTTGCAGATATGCTTCCTCCAGCTTTTCCATCTAATGACTCAATTACTGTATCTATTGCAGATTCAAAAGTAAGGTATTTTTCCATTACCAATCCACGATTTAATAATATAAGTCTTACTTGCTCTATTGCTCTTTTATTTGCAGTATCTGCAAAACAAACTTTAGCTTTAGAACCTATTACATCAAACACAATTGCCTTACAAGATTTACATACATCTAAAGACATATATTCTGTAACATTGATTGTTATATTATCTGGTCTTAGTATGATAACTTTTTCGTTTAAAACCTCACCCATTGCTTTAATAAGCTGTGCTTGTGGGCACAAGTTTAATATATTTAATATATCTCCGATTTTCTTATCTGGATGTTCTTTTTGGTATTCAATAGCAGTTTGTATATCACTTTCAGTAACAACGCCCTTCTTAACTAATTCCACGCCCATTGGCGCTTTTCCGTTTAATGCCATTTGAATTGCTCCTTTCGTCCTTAGTTCAACTATATCTATTATATCCTATATTTTCGACAAAATAAATACTTTTTGCAAAGTTACATAAACTTAACACTTTTGTAAAATATTGTATGTTTTTGTTACTTATGAACTATAAATGGTCCGTATTTTGAATTGTTTAAAACTCTTGCTGGTTGTATCTCTTGAAGAAAAGTATCAGTAATTTCTACCCATAGACCTGCGCCATCAATTCCATCAACACCTTGCTGACTTACTGGATGAGTTGAAAAAGTATAATAACTAAAAGAGCTTGTCTTTCCTTCTCCATCTGGCAATGATGTTAAAGAACCTTTTTCTATCATTTTATTTGAAAAATTATAACGGAAAGCATAAAAATCATTTCCACTTCCTTCTACGAAAAATGCTGGTATCCATACATATTTTCTAAGTTCAATACCTGTATATTTACCATTTGCATCAAATACTTCACTTTCTTTCTTATCTGAAACAAGTACTACTGCCCATTTTTTATTAGTATAGTCATACCAATCCATATCGTTTTCATTTGTTTTCATATAGCTTCCAGTAGTTTCAACATATTTTACTGGATATATAGTTTTATTAGCTGTACCTGGTAAATATGAAAGTACTGGTTTATTACATTCTTCTACAAGTTCTCTTTGTTTAGTTAGTGACAAGCTAATATCATCAACATTATCACCTACTTTATAAGTCACAATAATATCTATATCTCTTACCAAGTCAAATTGTTCTTTTGGATCCAAATGGCTTCCATAAACAGGATCTGCTTTTATATAAAAGGCATAACCTTTAGGAAGTTTTGTACTAAAAATTGTTCTATCTGAATTTACACTTTCAACCTTGCGATAATCTACGTCTTTATATTTTTCAGTAGTCGCAATACCATTATACGCTGAAACAAATTCCTCATAAGAAAGCTCTTGAATATTTTCTGCAATGTTTGTAGCAAGTCTTGTTGCACCAGCAGTTCTTTTTATATTTCTTGTTTGAAGTGATGTATTTACATACAAAATAGATACTACCGCAATTGTAATCATTATCATTGCAGATGCCATAACTACATCAATACCAGTAGCTCCTTTTTCACTTTTTAACTTTCTCAATAAATTTCTCATACTCGTCCCTCATTTACATATATGTTATAAAAGTTTGAATTATAGCTATAAAAATAGCTGACATACCTAATAGGAAACCAACTCTTGTTTCCTTAATATTTTTCTTATGTAAGTAATCAAAAAACATCATTATCAAAGCAAGTACGACTACCACGCCTAAAAGTTTAATGCCTAAAACTGCACCAATATATGAACATAGCATTAAAATTTGTAATAAGTACTTACTCTGCCCTGTTTTCTTTCTGGAAACTGTATCTATTATGTAAAAACAAATCATTATACATAAATACATACCATATCTATACATACTAGTTTGATTTACTATATATAGATATAAAATATATAAGCCCTGCATTATAAAACCAAATACAATTAGCCCTTTATGAATATTTCTACTTTCCTTGTCTATGCCACTCATTATTGCTATTGTAACATACATAAAAACAAAAGAAATAAAGAAAGCAATTTTTCCTACTTCTAAATATGGAAAGTGCATATTTAAGGCTATATATTCGGCTAAAAATACTGTGCCTGATAAGGCTTCTAATACTAAATATCTTATCCTTATCTTCTCTCCACAATATCTGCATTTTCCTCTTGCTAGCAAATAACTTAATATTGGTATCATATCCCAAAAGCCTAATTTGTGATTACAAGTAGGACAAAAAGATCTTTCATGTGTAATATCTTTTTTTAGTGGAATACGATATACGGCAAGTGTGAAAAAGCTTCCAAATACTGTTCCCATCATAAATATCATTATGTAATAAAATACGTCCAATTTTTCCCCTTATTTAATAATAGGCATATACATTCATATATGCATATGCCTTATTATTGTTAATTATTTAATTTAAATTACTCAGCCTCTGGTTCTACTTCATCTGGTACTAAATCAGTACCTTTTGCTAAACCATAATTAACAGTTGTAGCTGTTAATTTGTTGTATATCGCAAGTTCATCTGCATCAGTAGGTATTTCCTTTGCTGGATAACCTTTTGATATAGCAAATGAGTCATCTGCTGTTACAAGCATATCAAAATAAATAACAGCTTGTGATTTTGTTATATATTTAATATAAACGTGTTTTTCTTCATTTGCTCCTGTTCCTTCAGTTACTTTAGCAACACCTATTGCATCTGCTCTTGTACAGTTACGTGCATAAGCATTTTCACCTTCTTTAGTTGATGCATAAAAAGATAAAGAATCAATGTTTTGATTTGTACCCCAAGCTTCCATAAAAGCCATTTGGGCATCTGCTGCAGCAATTTCTAATTCCTCTTTAGCAGAACTAATTTCATTTGAATTAACAGCATTTCTAGCTTTTGATAAAGCCCCATTTTTACCTACTGTTAATGAAATAGTTACACCTGCTAATATTAATAGCACAATAATTGTAATAACAAGTGCTATTAATGTAATACCTTTTTGATTTTTCATAAACTTTTCTCCCTTGTATATTATAATTATTTTCTATGCTCCTGGATTTTCATCTGGATTTGTTACGCTACCACCTGGAGTTGTAACATCTTTATCTGGATCATAATTATCTGGTGTCTTTGTAGCAGTTGCAATTGCATCTTCAATTACTTTATATGTTGTTACTTTATCTGTTGCTGTCTCTCCTGGTGCTAACATTTTATAAGTTGTTGATGGTGCAGTAACATCAAATGTAGCTAAGTATGTTACGTTTGATTTTGATTTGTATGATACATATACATTATTTCCTTCTGAATATACTGATACATTATCTTTTGCTGTACTTACACAGTTTCTATGATAAAAATCTGGAGTTTTGTAATATTTGATTTTTTCAACTGATTGATCCTTTGTCCAAGCCTCCATATATGCCATTTGAGCTTCTGAAATTGATAACTCGATTTCTTGACCTGCTGTTGCTTTTTCTGTTGCACTAACAGCTCCTTGTGCTTTTCCTAAAACACCATCTTGTCCTACTACTAATGAAATTGATACCCCTGCCAATATTAATAGCACGATAATTGTGATAACTAATGCTACTAATGTGATACCCTTTTGTTCCTTAAACATAATTTTTCCTCCTTTGAATTTTAAAAAAATTTGTATATATTTTGTTTTAAATATATCCGATTATTTTGAATTAGGTTTCTCGAAAAAAGAACCTGTTGAACTTGAACCACTATTTCCACTATTCTTGTTATTTACAGAACCGCTTGCAGCTTTTTGTGGAGCTGTAGTTGGTTGTGAAGTAGTAGTTCCATTTACTGTGGTATTATTTACCATATTTACATTGGGGTCTACGTATTCTGCAAATGGATTTGTTTTTCCACTTGTATATGAATGCTTAGACGCTGCTGTTGATAATTCTTGTTGTCCTATACTATAAGATTGTAATAAAACATCATCTACTCCTGAAGAACCATCATCACCAGAGCTTGTACTTGTTGCTGCTATTTCTTGAAGTACTGACGTTGTTGAACTATCAGCAGAATATGAAGTTGCTCCTGGTATAATCTTATTGTTTGGCATATATTCATAGAATACTAGCCCTATCATAAAGACTACTATCATAAGTAACAATGCCATTATAAAAATTTCTTTTGCTACTTTCATCTATATTTCCTTTCCTACTTTAAAAGTATTTTACATATCTAATGCACTTGCAGTATCATTTGAACTACTCTCTCTTAACTTTCCGCTTGAAAGTGAGTCTCCTGTTTTTTCCAATGCATTTCCTGTTGCTTCTCTAATACCATTTGAATCTGTTGTATTTCCATCAGTTGCTTGACTGCTTGAATCTATAGATGTTTGTATTGATGTTAGAGTTCTGTTATTAATTGGAACTCCTTTAACTGTGAAGGTCGCCATTAGATTTTCTCCGCCTTTAACCATTTCAAAATTTGAAATTTCAAAGCCTAATCTCTCGTCGTCCTCTATATCATATACCAATTCAGTAATTGCTATATAATCTCCTGTAAGTGTGAATTTCATATCACACATTGTGTACTCTGTTGCTTCTAAATCCGCAAACACAGCACTTTTCATAAGGTCCATTTTCAAGTTAACGCCTTCCTCTGTTGCAAAATTACCTATAATTGTCCATAAGAAATCTATATCATACATATCTACCATAGTCATTTCTTGCTCAGCTTCTTGTATTGTTTGATTCATAACTTCTTTCATTGAATCATATTGATCTTTTTGGCTATGATAATTTGATATGGCTGTTTTTATTTCTTTTCTTTTAGCGTCCAATCCTGAACCATTCAAATTTGCTAATTGACTTATCAATGTATCTACTTTTTTACTAGCTACTCCTACTTGCTCATAATTTGATATATGGAATTCTCCAATTGTTAATCCGTTACTAACCACAGAGTAGCATAGAAAAAGTGCAATTGCTAAAACAATAAATATTAATACTTTTCTCATGGCATATCTCCTTCTATTGTAACTTTAACAATGTTTCCATCTTTTGTTCCACTTGATGATTTAACATTTACAAGAACTCCTTTTGAATCAAGTACAGCTTTGAAATAACCAAGTTGCTCATATTTTTCTGATTGAGCTTCGATAATTATATGCTCTGTATTATCTTCATTTCTAATTGAAGTAACTTGTACTTTTTGTGGAATAACAAACATTATTTGATTTAATAAGTTTGGAACTGAATCTTTTCTAACAACTCTTGTATAAGTTTGTCCATCAGAAGATTCGTTCAAATTGTTAACGCTATTTATAAGTGCTGAATATGTTGTTGTTCTCCCTGTAATTTTTGCTAGGTCATTATCAGCTATTGTTATTTGTGTTCTAGCAGTCGAAATTGCTGAATTTATTTCCTCTGTCTTTGTATCTATTTGAGACATTGTCTCATAAGAAAAGGCACAGAACATAATAATTCCAACAAATGCTAGTACAACCATTCTAACCATCATCTTCTCACCCGCACTTAGTGGATCTTTAAATGATTGAGTAGAAAACATATTTTTAACTAACTGATCTAAATTAACATTTTGTCCTGTTATAACTCTTGAACTTATAAAGTTAAGTTCTTTGTTTTCATACCCCAAGCCATTTAATGCAAGTGCAATAGCTGAGTTAACTTCTATATAATCTTTCATAGAAATCTTAACAGAAGAATTCTCCACAAAGAAAGGTTTTAACAATTCACATTTCAAATTTACCATATATTCTTGGAAGTATAAGTCTATATTGTTTATAGCTGTTCCTAATCCAGTAATATATACTTTAGTAATATTTGACATAGAATTTTCTATAATTTGCTTGCTTTCTGTTGCAATCTTATACAAAGTTGGCATTACATCTTCTAAATGCTCTCCTCCGTCAGATTGTAAACTTTGTGTGTCTTGTGTATAAATTGTGATATTTTTGCAAACTTCATAAGCTTTTTGCATAGAGTTTTCTGTCATATTTATGTCACGTAAAATTTGTCCCATTCCAGCTTCAATTGTATCAACTCTTACAATTTGACCTTCTGAAACAGTTGTAATTTTTGTTTCTTTTTCTATATTTATAATTGCAATATTATCTTTTGGTGAAATATCAACAATATTTGTTATAGAAGTAGAAATCGGTGACATAGATTGAACTTTGTAATTGCCAAAAGCTTGTAGTTTTCGATTCATATCGTTTTTGTTAGCAGCGATATGCAAAGCTTTCACTTTCTCATTATCTTCTTTGTTTGTCATTAGAATATATCTAGCTTCTAATGAGTTCTTATTGTAATTTTTCTCATTACACATCATATCGAACTCGATATCTAATGATTTTTTTACATCAGCCTTATTCAATAATGCAAACACATCATAGTAATTGTAAAGCTCACCTGAAACATTTATACATATAGGAATTTTAAAACTGTATGTTTCATTTATTACTTGGTCAATAGCTTCTGCTAAATTGTTTTTCTCATAGAACATAACATTAAAAGCTTCAACTTTTAGTGAATCTTTTTCTTTTACTACTTTTGCATATTTAATTAGGTCGTCCTCAATATAAATTCCTAAACTGCTTGACATCCCTATTTCTCCTTTGTTATTTTAAATATTCCAATTTGTCATAAAATCGGAAATTTAATATACATTATTTATATATTTATTTAGTAAAAAGGTCAATAGGTTTTACTTAATAGTAATTAAAATGTAATAAGCCTGTAATCTTTTCTAATTTTTCTCCTTAATTACACCTTCCCTATAAGCAGACAATAATTGTTTCAGATCCAAAATCTCTTGTGCTAATTTCTTACCATTATCAGTATCTGCAACTCTCTTTCTTTTCTCTACGTGCTCTTGCAAGATTATTTCACTTTTTATATCACTACCTTCTTCGATTGCTTTTTGTTTTGATTCAAAAGGTTCGTTTACGGCAAGAACAAGTCCATTAGAATTATAGCTTAAAGTATAACCTGCAATACCTGTTGTTGGTTGATATGCTTTTGAAAATCCTCCATCTATTACAATATACTTTCCACCTGCTTTTATAGGTGTTTCACCATCTTTAGCCTTTACTGGCATGTGACCATTTATAATATGACCTTCTTTTATATCAGCTCCAAAATTTTCTAGAATTTTGTCGCATATTGCTTCGTTATCTATAAGCTTATAATATGAATTTTTATTTTCTTTATGCAATTCTTTTTCGTCCAAAAAATACCTTTCAAAAGTTGCTGCCTTATCTTTTCCAAATAATGGTGACTTAGCTCCACACCAAAAATACCACATTAAATCTACAGCTTCCCCATTTTCGTCCTTGTTTCCGAAAAAAGCTTTATGTGCAATATTTTCAATATTATCTAATAATTCCTTGCCTCTTGCTTTTTTTCCCATCAACTCTACGGCTTCAAATTCTCCTTCAGAAGTCATTGGTATGCAGCCATGAAATAAAACATTATTATTGTAATTTTCATACATTCCACCTTGTGAATATAGGAAATTAGCATGCTTAGCTAGTTTTTCGCTATGCTCAAAAGAACTTTTCAATCTTTCTATAATTTCTTTTTCTTCATCAGTTAATTTATATGGATTTTTAGGATCTACTGTAGGAAAATCACAGTCTTTCATTTTATATTCTTTTCCAGAAATAAGTACAGTTCCAGTTTCAAAATTAATTTTATCTAGCAGAAGTCTGTCTTTCATTTTGTACTCTGGGTGACGCTTAATAAGTTCTCCTTCTACTTTAAATTGAATAACGGAAATCGCCTTATGTATTTTTGAAATTGAAATTTTATCACTATTACTATATCTGCTTGAACTCTCTTTATTCTTTGGATAAAACAATTTGCATTCGTCATTTTTATAAGTTTGTGCAGCAAACATTGAAAGTGGTCTGATATTTATTCCATATTGTTCTTCTAAAGTAGACAAATTATCATATCTACTACAAATACGTATAACATTTGCTATGCAAGACTCATTACCACAAGCAGCTCCAAGCCAAAGTATGTCATGATTTCCCCACTGAATATCTAAACTATGAAAATCTAAAAGTTTATCCATAATAATTGGCGCACCGAGGTCCTCTATCATAGATATCTCCTATAATATGAAGATGGTCAATTGCCATTCTTTTTATGAAAGATGACATAACAACAATAAATTCATCTGCTTTATTTAAGTCAATAATACTTTCAATAATTTGTTTATTATACTCTTCTTTATTTGCGTCTTCACCTTGCATGTGCAAAAGTTCATCTATTATATAATCAAAACCTTTTGGAATTGCTTTTCTAACTTTTGAACGAGTATATTTTGAACTTACGGCTTTACCTACTTGAATTAGTCTGTACAAAATTATTTTATAAAATTCTTCCAAGTTTTTCGTTTCTTTTTTTATAATTTTAAGTTTTTCTTCTGGATAATAAATAAGGCTAGCTAAGTTTTTTCTCTCCTCTTCTGTCAAAGAATTTCTATAAATATCTTCTATCTTATTTTTAATAATTCCAGAACCATTGTTCAAAATATGAATAAAAGCTTCATACTCTCCATGCAAATCACTTAAGAAAAGTTCTGTACCTTTTGGCAAGTTTGAAATAGCTTGAAGGTTGATAATTTCTTCAGCAACTTCCTGTGTATTTCTATATTTCTTACTTAATAATTCTAAATATTTTTCGTTATCCATAAAATCCTCCTATTTGGCATTTACCTTATTCTATTTATCCTTTGTGTATTTTGTATGAATAATTTATGTTTTTTAGGGAAAATTACTTTTAAACAAATTTTACATTTTAAGGAGGATTTATGAAATCAGAAAAACATATAAAAATAACTGGTTATTCAAACTTATCTTGGAAGGATGCTATTGTAAAAAGCATAGAAGAAGCTTCTAAGACTTTAAATCATTTAACTTGTGTGACAGTTCTTGAACAAAGAGCAAACTTACAAGGTGGTAAAATTTCAGAATATCTTGTAGACCTAGATATTGCCTTTCAAATCGACAATATTCCAAACTTAATACCAACTGCTGACGAACAAGATAGTCTATAAGGAGGACTTATGAATAAAGAGGATTATCAAAAATTTGTAGAGGACAAGTCACCAAATTCACCAATTTTCAAAAATTGTTTTAATGCCTTTTGGGTAGGTGGACTTATCTGTTCTCTTGGTCAAATTATGTTTGAATTTTTCAAATATCGCGGTTTAGAAGAAAAATTGTGTTATAGTAGCGTTTCTATATCACTTATCTTTTTAAGTGCATTTTTGACAGCTTTAAACGTGTTTAACCGTATAGGAAAATTTGCTGGTGCAGGTTCTCTAATTCCAATAACAGGTTTTGCAAATTCAATTGTATCTCCTGCTATGGAATACAAATCTGAAGGTTATGTTATGGGTGTTGGAGCAAAAATGTTTACTGTTGCAGGTCCAGTACTTGTATATGGTATCTCTACTAGTATTATCGTTGGATTAATTTATATGCTATTTAATACTCAAACAATAACATTAATTTAAGGAGGATATATGAAAAAAGTAGGAAAACAAACCTTTATGCTAACTAATCCTGTAAATATAACTTCTACTGCTTGCATAGTTGGTCCAAAAGAAAAAGCAGGTCCTTTGCACAAATATTTTGACCAAACTTTAGATGATGAGTTTTGGGGTGAATCTACTTGGGAAAAAGCAGAAAGCAAGATTATAAAAGAAACAGTAGCTACTGCTCTTGCGAAATCTGGAATAGCAAGTTCCGATATAGACTTTTGTTTTGCAGGTGATTTGTTAAATCAATGTATCTCTTCTTCTTTTGGACTAAGAGATGCAAACATTCCATTTTTTGGGGTTTTTGGTGCTTGTTCTACTTTTGTAGAAAGTGCAATACTAGCTTCTATGGCAATTGATGGCGGATTTGCTACAAATGCTATATGCGCAAGTTCAAGTCACTTTTGTAGTGCTGAAAAACAATTCCGTTTTCCATTAGAACTTGGAAATCAAAGACCACCTACTAGTCAATGGACTGTAACAGGTGCAGGCTCAATGGTGTTATCTAGTACTGGGCAAGGACCATTTATTACTTCTCTTACTCCTGGAAAAATCGTTGATATGGGAATAAAAGATGCTAATAATATGGGTGGAGCTATGGCTGGAGCTGCTGAAGATACTTTACTTCGACATTTTGAAGATACTGGAAGGACACCAGATTATTATGACGCAATTTTTACTGGTGACTTAGGATATATAGGAAGAGATATTTTAATTGATTTAATGAAAACACATAATTATAATATCAAAAATAACTATAACGACTGTGGTGTGCTTATTTTCGATAAAGATGAACAAGATACTCATTCTGGCGGTTCTGGTTGTGGTTGTGTAGCATCAGTATTTTCAGGATATATATTTAATCAATTACAATATAAGAAGTTAAATAAAATACTTCTTATCGCAACTGGAGCACTTATGAACGCAACTTCTAGCCAGCAGGGTGAATCTATTCCGGGCATAGCACATGCAATTTCAATAGAACTTTAAATACTAGTTTATTATTTAAAGTTTAATACAATATTAATTTATGGAAAGGTAATTTAAAAATGAGCATTGATTGGATGATGGTGTTAAAAGCATTTGTGGTAGGTGGTTTTTTATGTATCATAGCACAAATTTTTATAGACAAGACTAAGGTAACACCTGCAAGAATATTAGTAGCTTATGTCACAATAGGTGCAATACTTCGGTGGTCTTGGCTGGTATAAATATCTGATAGATTTTGCTGGTTGCGGAGCAACCGTACCACTTACTGGTTTTGGTAATTTATTATCAACAGGAGCAATTGACGCTGTAAAAGAAAATGGTTTTTTAGGCGCTTTCATGGGCGGAACAACTGCTGCTTCTGCGGGAATTGCCGCAGCTGTTTTCTTTGGATATATTGCATCACTTGTTTCAAAACCACATATAAAAAAGCAGTAAAATAAAACAAAAAATCATATAAGAAAAAATATGGAGAAAACCGCAAATTTCTCCATATTTTAATTTTATATTATTATTTGATTGTCCTATTTAACTACTATGTTATATATTTTTCCTTTTACATAAATTTCTTTAACTACTGTTTTTCCTTCTAAAGCTTTTTGAATTACCTCGCTAGCTTGAACTGCATTTTTAACAGTAGCTTCGTCAGCATCTTTTGCAACTTTAACAACATCTTTTACTTTACCATTTAATTGAACTGGTATTTCAATCTCGTCATCAATAGTTTTAGCTTCGTCATATTTTGGCCAAGCAGTCTCAGCAATAGTCTTGCTCTCACCAAGCATTTGATATAACTCTTCTGTCATATGTGGTGCAAATGGGTTTAATAAATGTAAGAAAGTCTTATATTCTGCTTTGTTAATTTCTTTATCTTTATAGAATTCATTTATCATAGTCATAAATGTTGCAACAGCAGTATTAAATTTCATTTCTTCAATATCAGAAGAAACTTTTTTAATCGCTTTGTGCATCATTTTTTCGTGTTTACTACAATACTCATCACCATCAACTAAGATATCTTGTAAATTCCATACTCTATCTAAAAACTTACCACAACCACGAATACTCTCTACTGACCAAGGTGCTGTTTGATCAAATGGTCCCATAAACATTTCATAAACCCTAAAAGTATCTGCTCCAAATTCTTCAATAACTTCATCAGGATTTACAACATTTCCTTTTGATTTAGACATTTTCTCACCATTTGTTCCAAGTATCATTCCATGTGATGTGCGTTTTTGATATGGTTCTTTTGTAGGCACAACTCCTATATCATATAAGAACTTATGCCAAAATCTTGAATATAATAAGTGAAGTGTTGTATGCTCCATACCGCCATTATACCAATCAACTGGCCCCCAATATTCCATAGCTTCTTTTGAAGCTAGTGCCTTATCATTATGTGCGTCCATATATCTTAAGAAATACCAAGAAGAACCAGCCCATTGTGGCATAGTATCTGTTTCTCTTCTTGCATCTTTACCACAGCAAGGACATTTTGTCTTAATCCATTCAGTTTGTTTTGCAAGTGGAGACTCTCCATTTTCACTAGGCTCATAATCCTGTATTTCTGGTAATTTAAGTGGTAACTCTTCTTCTGAAATTGGATTCCAACCACAATCTTCACAATATACCATAGGTATTGGCTCTCCCCAATATCTTTGACGAGAAAATACCCAATCACGAAGTTTGTAATTTA
>CANDKR010000006.1 GCA_947385375.1 uncultured Clostridia bacterium | reverse complement strand
CTTTTTAAATTATAAATATAATGTTTTGAAATAAGACTAAAATTAAAATTTTCTATGTTATATTGACAATAACAACAAAAATAGAGTATAATTATTATAGAAATAAAGAGAGCAAAGAACATTAGTCCTTTGCCCTAGGTTTTAAGTTAGATTGGAGTTTGTTGTGGAAACTTCAATCTTTTCTTTTTCTAAAGTAACTTTTGAATTATAGCCTAAAGCAGATAAGCAACAAATCATAATAGCAACAATTGATGTGATAGCCACAATAGTCAAAGAAATTGTGCTGGCATTGCTGTAAACAGAAGTGTTTTTCTTCATGTATGTAACCTCCTTTCCTTAATGATAACATCTACTGCAATAGCAGATGCATCTATTAGCAAACACACTTATATTCACTAATAAATGCACCTGCACATAAGAAAGGAACTCTAATCTATAAAAACCTATTTGAATTATACAACAATATTTTAGTTTTGCAAACAAATTTTCGCAAAATATTTTGTTGCATTTTATATAAAAAGCGTAGGCTGGAAAAGCCTACGCTTTTAGTTTTCTTTGCACAAGTGATTTTGTCGTCTATTTTAAGAAACTTTCATAATAGAAGTGTCTTTGGTCTTCTATTATTAATTTTATAATATAGTAATTTGGAACTATACGTATGTATAAGAAAAATAAACACAAAGAAAACATCACTTTGAGAAGCACATAATACAATCTCAAAAAATAATATTCTAGCTTGGAGAAGGAAAACCACTTCTCCAAGCTAATCACTCACTAGTGAAGGGAAACCACCGCATCAATGAGCGCCTCATAGTAAGGGAAACCACCGCCTATGAGACTTGTAGGTGCTCGTATACGACTTAAGCCTCTGCGCACACGGAAATTAGGTCATGGTACTTGCAAGGTACCGCTACCAAATATCACAAAATGTGATAAAGTATCACGATTTGTGATAAATATATACAAATCTTTTCTAATAGAAATGTATAAGGTTTTATAGTTGGTTTTTATTAAACTAATTGTTTGACTTTGTCTTTTGTAAAACACAGATATAACTTTTTGCTAAGGTAAAAGATAATAAAAATTTAGCAATTCTTATATTTTGTATGTTTTTCTATTTTCATTGCCTTATATAACTATTTCGTACCATGTAAGGCAATGGGTGCTAAACAATTGGTTTAAGTAATATATGACGAAAGTGAAACTCTGAAACTTGCTTGCGAGGAGGATGACAGAGTTTCAATGTCGTCATTTGTTAAACTAATTGTTCAACTTTGTATCTGTGTAAAGTTGTTAATGCGTCTTAATCTATAAATTAATCTTTTTGTAGATTCTTTAGACTTGCATTTTTTTAAGTTCTTAATATATCTTAATTTTCATAAGTTAATTGGTTCAAAATATCACAATGTGTGATATGGTATCACAGTTCGTGATAAAACATCACAGTTTGTGATAAGATATCACGATTTGTGATAAATATATACAAAAGTTTCGTATTAGGAGTGTATCACTTTTAAGTTACTGGTGTTATTTTAGCTTGTCCGTTACCTGTATGGCTACTTGTTGAAGTTGAAGCAGAAGTTAACCTAGCAGTATTCACATATCCAGAACCTCCAGCTCCGCATCCATAACCACTAGTAGTATAGCTTGCCCCACCATAGTAGCCACCACCGCCACCAGCGCAGTCTCTATCTCCACTTATCCTAGAATCCCATGTACAATTACCACCGTTGTCCAAAAGAACCATTATCTTCTGTAAGTCCAGAACTACTACTACCGCCACTAGTTTGACTTCCACCATAAAATGTTATACTCGAATAAATCCCATTTCCACCAGTAGCACCTCCTCCGGTAAGAATGGCTACTGCCACAACTATGATTAGAGTTACCAGCACCACCTGCACCTCCTGCAACAATCAAAATTTCTGACTTATAAATTTCCAAAGAACTAAGTATTCCCGTTCTTGTAGCAATATGAGTCGCACCACCGTCCACCAGCACCAACTCCATATCCTCTACCACCACCATTGTACCCTCCATCATTTCTCGTACTAGAAGTATCTGAACCAGGATTAATAGAAGTTGAAGTTTCTCCTTTACCGCCTACAACAACATATAAAGTAGTATTAGTATCTAATTTTATTGTGCCAACTGAATATCCACCATAAGCACCTGTTTTCAAAGTTGCACTACCATAATATGTATCCCCACCCTGTGCTCCCCAAACTTCTAACTTATAAGTTCCTGCTGGCAAGTCTACCTGTTGAACATTGCCTGTATAACTATAAGTTGTAGTTACAAAGTTTACTACGCTAATACTTACTGTCTTAGTTATTCCACCTACTGAAACAGTAAGTGTTGTTTGTCCTACTTTTGATTTTGAAGTTATTGTTGCAGTCTTACCGCTTACACTAACTGTTGCAATTGATGTATCTGCTATTGTCCAAGTTATATTGCTTGCTGAATAATCACTTGGGTCTGTTGTTGCAGTTATTTGTGCTGTATAACCATCTTTTAATATTGTTGTTTGGTCTTTACTTAATGTCAATGAATTTAAAGGATTACGTACTGTCAAACTAAAGCTTGCTGTTTTTCCACTGCCACCTACTGCTGTTGCTGTAATTGTTGTAGTTCCAGCAGACACAGCTCTTACTGTAATTCCTGTTGCATTTGTAGAACTGCTAGACACAGTTGCTACACTACTATTACTGCTTGACCAATTTATTGTCTTATCATTTGCATCACTTGGTGTAATTGTTGGTGTTACTGTAAAACTGTCTCCAATATTCTTTGTCTGTGCACTGTTTGGACTTATTGAAAATCCCGTTACTGCTTGTACTGCTGTCCTAATAGCAAGTGGAGAACTTGCTGACTTACTTTCAACTTTATTTCCAGCAACATCATATATTTCTACATAGAATTTGTATTCTGTGTTTTGTGTAAGTCCAGTAAAAGTATGTGTTTTTGTCTGTGTAGTTTTATTACCTGCTGTTGCACCATTTAAAGTAGTATACACTTCTTCTACACTTGACCAAGTTCCACCTTTATTGATATACCACACAATTTTACCTAAACCAGATAAGCTATCTTGAGTATTTACTGCTACTGTTATTGTTTTTGTAGTTTTTGCATTTTCATAAAGTTCTTTTGCTATTGTTGCACCTGTTTTATCTATAATTCCTACATTCATACTACCAACTTTACCAATATTAGTACCATCTGTATAAACATAGTTAATTGTACAATTACTCTCTACTGTAACAGGTCCTGTATATACTGGACTACTTGGAGTTGGTAGACTTCCATCTATTGTATATCTTGTTGTTAAGCCTGCTGGTGCTTCTGGAAGAGTCACTGTAACATTTCCATTTGTCCATGTTGTTGGTGAATATGAACCATTTTCAGCAGCAACTAAACCTTCTAACACAACTGTATCCGTTTGCTTGCTAGCTTTTGCATCATCAGATGTTGCTGTATTAAACACCTTAACATAACAATCATAACTTCCTGACCTCATACCTGTGAAAGTCTCCTCTGCATTAATTACACCTTTTTCACCTGCCTGAATAGATTTCCACTCTCTTAATAATAGTCCGTCCGGATTTGACCATACTTTTTCAGTATATCCACTATCATTTTGATGTTTATATCCGAAAACTATCTTACCAATACCTGACTCACTATCTTGTACTGTTGCACTTAATTTAAAGCTACTTGTATTTAAAGCAGTAGCTGTAAAGTTAGAAATAACTGCTGGTGATTTATCAATATTTGTAATATTTTTTGTTCCTACTTTACTTATATTTGTACCATCAGTATATACAAAATAAATAGTTGAATTTTCTGATACAGTAAATGGGTCAAAGTAATCTTTTAAGCTTGCAAAATTCTCTAAAGTTGGAAGTGTTCCATCTGTTGAATATTTTATTCCAAACTCACCTTCTGGTACTGGAAGTTTCACTGTAACATCTCCATCTGTTAGATAAGTTGGCTCATAACTTAATTTGTCGCTATTTGGTATTGCCATTGTTCCTAGTTCAACTGTTTCTGGTGTTGCTTTTGTACTAGTAACATTTCCTGCAACATCATAAATATCAACATATACCTCATATGTTCCATTTCTTAAGTTTGGAATAACTACTGACTCAGTAGTCTTTCCTGTTTTTCCACTTGTTTCACTATTCATTGGGTGGAAATTAGAAGTTATGCTTTGATATGTATCACCTGAACCACTTAACTTATAGAACCAATCTATCTTACAAAGTCCTGACCTGCCTGCAAGTAAAGCTGGCTCATCCTCAACTTGAATATTAACTGCAAAACTCTTGGTTGTCTTTTGGCTTGCATCCTCTCTCAAAGCTGTTCTAATCGCCATCTTGTCTTTATCTATATTTGTAATTTCTTTTGTAGCATATTTTGTAACATTTACACCGTCTGTATAAATATAATATATTCTACAATTATTAGTTACTACTATTGGAGTTTTTGGATCATACTTACTACTTGAAGTATTTGGCAAACTGCCATCAGTAGTATATCTTGTCTCAAAGTCTGGTATAGTTGGAAGTGTAACTGTTACACTTTCATTTGTCCAATATGATGGTTTATAACTATAACTTCCTACGACATTGTCTTTTTCTAAATCCTCTATCTTACCAATATTTACTTCTATTGGTCCTGTAGAAGTAATATTTCCTGCAACATCATAAATATTGGCTTGCACCTCATACACTCCACTTGATAATTTATCAAAAGAATGCGATTTTGTATTTATTTCTTTACTTCCTGCGTCATTTGTATGTAAATTATGGTATACATCTGTTACGCCTTTGTTCCACTTAGTCTCACTTTTTAGCTTATAACTCCAAGTAATTTGTGCTAAACCTGAATCCTTATCTTGCACTTCAAGCTCAGCAGTAAATCCTCTAGTGCTTGAATTTGTTACCTTAAAACTTTGTGCAGTAAGAATAGGTGCTGTTTTATCAATATTTTCTATATTGAGCACACCATAAATCTCTGATGGACCTGCTTCATTTCTAAGTCTTGCATAAATAGTTTTATTATTATCTATACTTACTTTTCCTGTATATTCAGTCCATACATCAGCATTAAGTTTTGTTTCATCGTCTGTATATTCTACATTAAGTGTTGGGTGTTTAGGGCTAGTTATTTCTAAAGTAACGCCTGTATTTACCCAATATGTTGGTATTGTTTTAAATTTAATTTCTTCCTCTTTTATAACTGGTATCTCTGAATCGCCACTGCCACCAGTACCATTATTATCATCGTCAGCAAGAATAACTTTATCTCCTACTACTGCGTATTTATATCCTTCTTTAGTTGTAATAACTAAAGTATTACCATTTTTTATTTCATAGTCTGCACCTTTAAACTCATCTTTGCTTTGAAGTCTTACCTTAATATTATTAAGGTATTCTTCTGTACCATCTGTGCCAGCAATCTTTTCTGCTGCAACTTCTACTGTAATAAGTTCTTTGTACACAGATTTTGTCTGTTCTTCTTTTGCGTGCATTGACTGACTAATAACACCTTCGTCTCCGTATAGTAAGTAATAAAGTAACACCCGCCAATATAATCATAATGATAATGGTTACAACTAGAGCAGTCAAAGTAATACCACTTTTACTTTTAATAAATTTATCCATTTATTTTACCCCTAATTGTATTTATTTTGCTGATACTCTAAAATCATATGAATTTGCATAATCTAAAGTTGTACTTGTTTCAAAAGAAGCTGTTGCTCCTGCATCCATTGGTGCTACTAAACCACTGATAGTTATAATATCTTGTCCTGCATCATCAATCAAAGTAACATCTACTGCAAATAACTCGTTTCTCTCACTTCCATTGTTTTTAACTGTGGCTGTAAGTAAAGTTTCTCCACCTCTTTGTGTAAGTTGTATATCACTAAACTCAATATTGTTAACTACTTTATTAGACTTTAATGCCTCACTAGTATTAACTTTTGTACCGTCTTCTGATGTAGTAACATACTTCTCCTCAACTATAATTTCGTTGTTGCCATCAACTGTAACTGTACCGCCAGTTGTTGCATCTGGTGTTTGTGAATTTTTTCTACTAACAGCAAAAATAATCACAATTAAAGTGATTATTACTAATACTGCAATTAATAATTTTTCGTTCTTTTTCATTTGTTTCTCCCTTCAAAAAAATATCGTTTTAAAAAACATATATAACCAGAAGGAAAACCACCGCTGGTTATATCAAAAGTCATCACTGTAACGTTTTGTTTCTTGTATGCTTAAAAAAATATCCGTTACAGGAAGCTTATAAACTAAAGAGAATTTTTCTTTTAGAGCGTCACTGGGATTTCGCTTTCCACACTCTATCATTGAAAGATATTCTTTTGAAATATCTAGTAAATCAGCAGCTTCTTGTTGGCTCAAATTCCTATCGGCTCTTATTTCTTTAATATTTTTCACTGCCATCCTCTCCTAGTATGAAACGTTGTGTTTCTTTTGAATAGATATTATCAAAAAGGAAGTTCCTTGTCAATATAAAAAAGAAAAAATGTAACGAAATGTTTTCACATTAAATTTAGTGTTTTTTTCTTCAAAAAAGTCTTTACAATTTAAACAATTTGTTTTATAATATTCTTGTTGAAAGGAACAAATTATATGAACAGATTAAAAATGTTAAGAGAAGAAAGAGGATTAACCCAAGCAGACCTTGCAGAAGTAATTGGTGTAAAAACTCCACAGTGCATTGGCACTTATGAATTAGGCAAAAGAGACATTGCTACACCTTATCTAATTGCTTTTGCAAAATTCTTTGGTGTTAGTACTGATTACATTTTAGGTGTTGACAATAATGATGTTTCAAAAGACAAAAACTTAAACAATTTGTTAACTATTCCTGTACTCGGAAAAATACCTGCTGGTAAACCAGTTCTTGCACAAGAAAACATAAAAAAATACATATCAATTTCTGCTGATATGTTTTCTGTTAAAAAAGCTAGTGATTTATTTTTCTTAAAAGTATCTGGGGAAAGTATGAATAGAGTTGTAGCAAACGGCTCTTATGTTTTAGTTAAAAAGCAGGAAACTGCTGAAAATGGAGATATCGTTGTTGCTATTGCAAATGACGATAGTGAAGCTACTTTAAAACGTTTTAAAGTAATTGATAAGCAATTTATTATGTTAGAGCCTGATAGCTCTTATGATAAATTTGAACCACTAGTGATTAGCCTCAAAGCTAACAAATTACGTATCTTGGGAAAAGTGATAGGTAGTTATCATACGTGGTAAAATGTCGTACAAAGCAAAAAAAGAGGTCTTAGAACTACCTCTTTTTTTGCTTATATAACCTTATTTAAAAGATTTTATTATTCTAAAAATCACTAATGCACCTATTACTAAAAGTACTGCTGTACAACTTGCTACTATTCCTGTACTCATTTTATTTACTTCTTGTTCTTGTACTGAATTTAATTCTACATTTTCACCTTGTGTAACTACTGTTTCAGTTTCTGAATGAGTTTTTTTCCACTCCTCAAATTCTTCTAAAAACTTGTCATAGCCTTGTGGAATTTCTCCAATATAATCTAACTGGAATTCACCATCTATATAAGTCATTTCAATATATCCATTATTCCTTCTAGGATTTTCCCACTCAGTATTATTTTCGTCTACTGGTGTTACCTCAAAATGAAATTCAATAGATATTTTATTTTTATTATTTTGACCTACACCCCAACCGTTTAGCGAATAATCTGTAATTCGCTTCTCGATTGGTGTTTCTTCTGATTTAAACTTTTCTAGCCACTCCTCTGCATAAGGTTTCCAAGTCTCTTCTCTATTAACACTATCAATCATCTCTTCGTAATCTTCTTCCATAACATTACTCTCCTTTCCTCTCAAGCACAATTTTATCTTCTCTTCCGTTTTTATTAATTACAACAGTTATCTCGTCTGTCATATCATATTTTGTTAAATCATACATTGCACCATAACTTAAACTCTTTTTATCTTCTGAAATATCTTTATGACCATTTTCTCTAGGTCCCATTGTAAATTCAAATTTCTCTCCATCACTATTTAATAAATATACTTCTACCTCATAAGCATCATCATAAGCTTTGGTATAAGCCTTATAATCCTCTGAATACCATAATTTACTGTATATATATGAAGAAATTTGACTGCCCTCTGCTTTAAATTCACTATCTTCTGGTAAAGATTTATAGAATTCTATTTCAGGTGTTGTAGGCATTTCTGCTGGTAAATCATTTATAACATTTTTTAGCTCTAACCCTACTTCCATACCAGTATCATAAACAATAGCACTTTCTGCTGTATAATCTTTATTTGTAGAAGATTTTTGTACATACTCTATTCTTTGTCTATTATACATTTTCTCTGGTACATCTACTTTGAAATCCCAATCACCTGTTAATGTAATTTCTCCTCTACCACTCATTGTATCTACTGTATCGTCTTTTGAAATATTTATCTTTCCGAATTTTACATTAAGTTCTTTGCTCTTTGGAAAATGTGCTGAACCTGTATAGATGTTATATACTACCTTTAAAGTATGTCCGCTTCTTTCTTCTAAGAAAGAATTTATTCCAGTATTTATAACTTTTTCACTATCTAAATCATAATTTTTATATTGCTGAGGTGCCATAAATACCACATAATCTTCTTCATCTTTTATAACCATATCAGGGAAGCCCATCTCCCATACATCTTTTGCCTCACCTTGTATAACTTCTAAGGCTTTATCTGATAAAGTAACATTGAAAGTTATACTTAAGTTGAAATCGTCCATAACTAGTTCATCAACTTTTACAGAAGTGTCTAAGTCCTCTACTTTTTCGCCTGTTTCTTCATTTTCCATAACGGTATTTGATACTTCCGGCTCCATCTCTGGCTTTTCTATATATCCTTGTTCCATTGCGTGACCAACGCCATTACCTGTACCCCAGAAATTTTCATATACTTTTACTGAAATGTCTTTTGCAAATACGATACCTGTGATTGAAAACATGCACAAGACGACTGCTAAACTGCTTTGTAGAACATTTCTTATTTTGTCTTTTCTAGCTTTTTCTTTTCTAAACTTGCTAACACTTATATTGTCTTTTAGATTGTTTAAAATATTGTCTCTACTCATACTTATTAAAACCTCCTAAATTTAATAATTTCTTGACCTTTTCTCTTGTTCTATGTAAAGTCGTTTTTACATTACTTGAAGACAAACCTAGCTCTTTTGCTATCGTTTTTACTTTTTTGTCTTCGTAGTAAAATTTTGTGAATATTAGGTATTCTTTTTCTCCCAATTTTTTGACGTTTTCGATTATCCAATTATTGACGTCTTTTTCTTCAATAATTTTGTCTACATTAAACTTAGAAACTAAAATTTTCTCATAATCTTCAATATCAAATTCACTTTGCACTTGTCTAAATTTTTTACAAATTATCTTTCTAGTAATTCCTGCAATATATGGACTAAACTTCAAATTCTTGTTTAGCTTATCTTTATTTTTCCATACAACCAAGATTACATCTGAAATAATTTCTTCTTCGTCCTCTGCTCTTAAGCTACCGAAATTTCTGATTATTGTTATTATGTACGCCTCATAGTCGTCTAAAATTCTCTCTAAGTCTAATACTACACCGTCAAAATATGCTCCTATTAATTCTTCGTTTTTCATAAATTGCTCCTTTTAGTATATATACTTACATTCATATATTTCCTTAAGCAAATAAAAAGGTTACAAGGTTTTAATAAAAAAGAGAATATCTTTTAGATATCCTCTAATGAAAATTTGTCTTTATCAAATTTGATAGTTGTTGGTCTACCGTGAGGGCAAGTATATGGGTTTTTAAGCACTAACAAATTATCAATCAATTTATCTACTTCTTGCTTAGTTAAATCCATATTTGCCTTAACTGCTGCCTTACAAGCTACTGTTGCAATAAATCTTTCTTCAATGTCTTTTCCCTGACTTCTCTCATTTGTTAACATCTCGTCTAAAGTATCCATAAATAATGCTCTAGCACTAGTTTTTTCTCTATACTCGATATCTGGTATACCATTTATTTTTATACAGTTTTCTCCAAAATCTTCTAAGTCAAAGCCTGATTTTTTAAATAAATCCATATTTTCTTTTACAAACTCATACTCTTTATGGGTTAAATTTATAACCTCTGAAAGTAGTGTCATTTGTGTATTATTTTGCAAATTATTCTTATAATTTTCTCTAATCTGCTCATATAATAAACGTTCATGCGCTGCGTGCTGGTCAATTAGATATACTTCGTCTCCTACTTCTATTACTATATAAGTTCTAAACAAAATACCTATGAATTTATATTCAACCTTACGTTTTTCTTCACGTTCTATTATTGATTTATCTTCGCTTACATTTTTCATTTTGTTAGTAGGTACTAAAGATGCTGGTTTTATAAAATGGTTTGTCATAAAATTAAATTCTTTTTCGACATAAGCTTCTTTTTTCTCTTCAACTTCGCTATTTCCTAAAAACTCTTTTGTAAGCATTGCATTTTTAATTGCATTATAAAATACTTTAAAAACCTTACTTTCGTCTTTAAATCTAACTTCCATTTTAGTTGGGTGAACATTAATATCATAATAATTTGCTGGCATATCCAAGTTTAAGATAAAAAATCCATGTTTTCCTATACCTGTTCCGCCACCTTTAAAAGCTTGGTCAGCACTTGCTGTTAATGTACTATTTTTTATATTTCTCTTATTTAAAAATACTATCTGATCTTTTCTAGTATCTCTTGCAATAACTGAAGTTCCTATTACCCCTGTTACTTTAATATTTTCTTGCTCATAATCTACCTTTATGATATTTTCCTTCACATCTTTGCCATATAGCAAATAAACCATATCAAAGATATTACCCCTACCATTTGAAGTAAAAACGGTTTTTGAGTCATTTATGAGCTTTACAGATACATCTAAATGTGCCATAGCAAATTTTTCTAGCCACTCTTTTATATATCTAAATTCTGTACCATCATTTTTTAAGAATTTATATCTAACTGGTGTATTGAAAAATATATTTTCAACTATAATTGTTGTTCCGCTATTTGCTTGTACTTCTTCTGCTGAAATAATATCTCCACCTTCAGCAACAATCTTAACTCCAAGTTCTTCATTTTCAGTTCTTGAAATCATAGTGAAATTAGAGATAGAAGCAATACTAGCTAGTGCCTCACCTCTAAACCCCATAGTATATGTATGTTCTAGGTCATCTACACTTTTTATCTTGCTTGTAGCATGTCTTTCAAGCGAAAGAGGCATATCTTCTTTATCGATACCTTTTCCGTTATCAGTAATTTTTATAAAAGTTTTGCCACCTTTTTTTACTTCAATTGTTATTTTATCTGCACCTGCATCAACAGAGTTTTCGACAAGCTCTTTTACTACATTTGCAGGTCTTTCAATAACTTCTCCTGCTGCTATTTGATTTATACTTAAATCATCTAATAATATAATTTTTCCCATTTATTACACTCTATATTCTCTTATAAAATTTGCTATTTCTTCAAATACTGTTCCAGCATATTTGCCTTCATCATTTCTTAGGAAAATCTCGCCTACATCAGTAATGCCTTGCTCTTCATAAGCTTTTGTTTTTTCGTTATCTTTTACTATGCTACTTGCATTATCTATGTTTACATAACCTTTTTCATAGTATTTTTTAGCTTGCAAGTCACATTCTAATTTGTCACAAAGAAAAGCGAATTTTCCTTCTTTTGTATCGTGTATATCAAATTCTTTTACTAAATCTATCATCATATTCTTTTTTGATAGTCTATCAAAAGTTTTTTCAACTGCTTTTTCACCACGAGATAATTTTTCTTCTGGTGTAACCTTGTCAAAAGGTGTTATATCACCAATTGTTATTTCTTCTGTTTCGTGAAGTGAAAGCATTGAAATTACTTTATAGATATCTAAATCAAGGTTTGCTTCTGAATATATAAGCCAAGCAAGTTGCTGAGCACCGAATATGTGCTCAGCAATACTTTCTATTCTGTCAGCTGATACGTTCCAATATAGCCAACCTTGTCTTTTCTTATCTTTAAGTTTTGTTAAATCATAATATGTATCCAATATATTTAAAAGTTTTAATCTTTCCATTAGAATATACCTACTACATCTCCATTTTCATCTAAACAAATACTTTCAGCTGCTGGTACTCTTGGAAGACCTGGCATTGTCATTATCTTACCAGCTTTTACAACTACAAACTCTGCACCATTTTTTAATACAACTTCTTTTACGTGTATCTTAAATGGTTCTTGACATAATAAATTTTTAGGATCATCTGAGAAAGAATATTGTGTTTTAGCTATACAAACTGGATAATTTCCATAACCTAATTTCTCAATTCTTGCAAGCTCGTTTTCAGCTTCTTCTGAATACTCTACACCTTCTGCTCCATATAAGTTTTTAGCAACTTTCTCAATTTTTATTTTTAAGCTATCACTTAATTCATAAATTGGTGTAATTTGTCTTTCTTTTTCTGCTAAAGCCATAACTTTTTCAGCTAGGTCAAGAGCACCTTCTCCACCTTTTGCCCATACTTCTGAAAGGCTTAGCTCAACACCAACTTCTTTTAATTTATTTGATAAAAATTCGATTTCTCTATCTGTATCTGTTGGGAATTTATTTATTGCTACAACAACATTCATTCCTAAAACATTTTTGATATTTTCTACATGTCTTAATAAGTTCTCAATTCCAACTTCTAGAGCCTTTTCATTTTCTTCTTTACACTCGTCAACTGTTGCACCACCGTGATATTTTAATGCTTTAAGTGTTGCTACACAAACTGCACAAGCTGGATTTAAACCAGTCTTTCTGCATTTGATATCGACAAATTTCTCTGCACCTAAGTCTGCACCGAAACCTGCCTCTGTAACTACATAATCTCCAAGTTTTAATGCCATTCTTGTAGCAACAACACTGTTACAACCATGTGCTATATTTGCAAATGGTCCACCATGTATAATTGCTAAATTATGCTCTAAAGTTTGTACTATGTTTGGATTAAAAGCATCTTTTAACAATACTGTTAATGCACCTTCTGCTTTTAAATCTTTAACTGTAATTGGATTTCCTTCTTCATTATATCCAACTACTATTTGTGATAATTTCTTTTGTAAATCTTCTAAACTCTCTGACAAGCAAAATACTGCCATTATTTCTGATGCAACTGTAATATCAAAACCGTCCTCACGTGGCACCATATTTTTCTCACCTGAAAGTCCGATTTGAACTTTTCTTAAAATTCTATCATTTAAGTCAACACATCTTTTCCAAATAACTTCTTTAAATTTAAGCTCATTTCCATAGAAAATATGGTTGTCTATCATTGCTGCTAAAAGGTTATTTGCAGTAGTAATTGCATGGATATCTCCTGTAAAATGTAAATTGATTTCGTCCATTGGTGCAACTTGTGCATAACCTCCACCTGTTGCTCCACCTTTAATACCAAAAACTGGTCCTAGTGATGGTTCTCTTAGTGCTAAAACTGATTTTTTACCAAGTCTATTTAAAGCCTCAGATAAGCCAACTGCTGTTGTCGTTTTTCCTTCTCCTAGTGGTGTTGGATTAATTGATGTAACTAGTATTAATTTACCATTTTTCTTATCTTTCAAATCTTTTGTTAACTTATTTGAAACTTTAGCTTTATATTTTCCATATTGGTCAATATAATCCTCATCAATTTCAAATTTTTTAGCTACCTCACTAATTTTTTCAAGCTTAATGCTTTTTGCGATTTCAATATCATTCATTTTGATATCCCCCTTCTATATTATTATTCCTACTACTATCCCGATTAAAGCCCCT
Organism: uncultured Clostridia bacterium; assembly: GCA_947385375.1. GTDB lineage: Bacteria > Bacillota > Clostridia > TANB77 > CAG-508 > Scatovivens. Next base: position 88,724 of record CANDKR010000006.1, on the reverse strand, counting down.
ACAAATACTTGAAATGGAGTATGTCCAAGTAGTTCTGTTAGTTTTTCATTAACCTCTACTTGTGTAAGTCCTGGTGTTGATACTATTTTATTTAGAATTCTTGCCTGCTTTCCAGCTGCTCTTCTAACACCTGCTGCGTCATACATAACAACTCCTGCAAAGGTAAGTGCTAGAGCAAAAGTTGCACTATCGAAACCTAAAGCTTTACCTACTAATATAGCTTCTGAACATACAACTGCTGAATGTGAACTAGGCATTCCACCTGCACCGAAAAGCCTTTTAAAATCAATCTTCTTATTTACTATTAATTCATAAACGAATTTAAAAATTTGTATAATCAACCATAAGAAAAACGGCACTACTATACATTTATTTGTAATTATTTGATTAACTATTTCCATCTATTATTATCCTTCTGGTACGAAGTTTTCCTCCTTTATTTCATCATTTGTTCTAATCAACATTGTTATACGTTTTTCTGCATCTTCTAATTTCTCATTACATTCTTTAGAAATCTTCATTCCTTCTTCAAACAACTTAACAGATTCATCAAGACTTAATTTATCTGTTTCAAGCTTTCCAGTAATATCTTCTAATTTTTGCATTAATTCTTCAAAATCGTTTTCGCTCTTTGCCATTTCTTCCTCCATTTTCTTTTAGTAATCTACTTCAACTGTTCCTGTTTCTATATTTACTTTAAAATAATTCTTTACTTCTGTGCTTGATTTATCTCTTGCAGCAACTATATATTCTCCTTTTGAATTTACACTCTCATTTGTGAAATATACTTTGCTATCTGTTCCCCATTTTTGTTTTACAAGCTCTACTGCTTGTTTTTGTTTGTTTTCAGCAAGTTTATCGTCATCACCTGAAGTTACTGCTGTTTGAGGAGTTTTAACTTCCTCATTTGTAGTATTAGTATTGGTATTGGTATTTTCTACTGTTTCGTTTTGAACAGAATTTTCGTCTACAATGTTTTCTACTGTGTTAGTATTTGTATTTGTGTTATCTACTACATTTTCTGAATTTACTTCATTTGCATTTCTAGAATCCGCAATTTTGCTAGCTTTATTTTTCATATCAAATAATAATACAAATGTAAGTACTACCACTAACACACATATTGCTGGAAAAATAAATTTCTTATAATTTTTTTTCATAGTTTTTTCCTCCGTTATTTTATCTCAGCTTTTGCATTTCCATCACTAAAATGTAAGTCTACTATATCGCCTGTCTTTAAGTTCTTACTACTAGTAACAACTGCTCCATCACATTCAACTAAAGAATATCCTCTAGTTAAAGTCTTAAGTGGACTTAGAGTATCTAGTTTTGTTATTGCTTTTGCTCCTCTAATCTTGCTGTCTTTTAACTTTTGCATTACTGAGTTTTCTAAACTTTTAATTTTTCTATCTACTAAAATATAATAATCGTTTATTTCCTTATATGGGTCTTTATAACATCCTGCATTCATACACTTCTCAAAACGTAATCTCATTAATTCTGTTTTTTTATGAAGTGCCATTTTTAATCTATTCTTATATAGGTTTATTGTATTTTCCAAATCTTCAATATTTGTAACTGCAAGTTCTGCTGCGGCAGACGGCGTTGGTGCTCTTAAATCTGCTACAAAATCTGCAATTGTAAAATCGGTTTCATGTCCTACTGCTGAAATAATTGGGATTTCGGAAGCATAAATTGCTCTTGCAACTATCTCTTCATTAAAAGGCCACAAGTCCTCTAGTGAACCGCCACCACGTCCTATAATAAGTACGTCTGCTAACTTCTCTTTATTCATAAACTCTATGGCTTCTGCAATTTTTGCTCCTGCACCTTCACCTTGAACAGGTACTGGTAAAAGCCTTATATATACATTTGGATTTCTTCTAGTAGAAACATTAATAATATCTCTAATTACAGCTCCAGTATTTGAAGTAAGTACACCAATAACTTTTGGCATAAAAGGTATTTTCTTTTTATGTTTCTCATCAAATAAGCCCTCTAAAAAAAGCTTCCTTTTTAACTCCTCATACGCTGTATATAAATCACCGATTCCATCTTCTTTCATTGATTTACAATAAAGTTGATATACACCATCTTTTTCATATACTTGTATACTACCATAAGCTATAACTTTGGTTCCGGTCTTTTGGTATGAACTTCAAACTAGCTGTTGATGATTTAAACATAATACACTTTATCAAAGAATTTTCATCTTTTAAAGTAAAGTATAAATGTCCTGTATAATGATGTTTAAAATTTGAAATCTCACCTTTTATAAACACATTATTTAGGAAGTCATCAGTAGCAATCTTGTCCTTCATATACTTATTAAGTTCTGTTACTGTAATTGGTTTAAGCTCCATTTATCCCTCTTTGTTCAATCCCTTTTCTTTTACAACACTAGCTAAAATACCATTGATAAAATTAGGGCTAGCCTCATCTCCATATTTTTTAGCAAGCTCTACTACCTCATTTATAGCAACTTTATATGGTATTTTGCTATATAGCATTTCATAAATTGCAAGTTTTAATAAACTCAAACTAATTTTAGGAATTCTGTTTAAGCTCCAATTTTCTTTCAAGTTTTTGCTAATTAGTTCGTTTATTTCGCTATCATTGCTCTCAATTCCGTTTACTACATCTTTTAAATAGCTTATAACTTTTTCGTCTGTTATTTCGTTGCTTTCTAAAAATAGCTCTACTTGTTCTTCTATATCGTCCTTTTGGACTTCTATTTCATAAACAAGCTTGAAAGCAAGCTCTCTCATTGCAGTTCTTTGCATGGTTTCCTCCTAAAATTTGTCAATTAAACCTCTTAAAAAATCTTTTACTTTGTCTTTGTTGTTTTGGATATAATATCCTAAAAATATACCAACAGCTAGTACTGCTAAACCAATAACTAACTTTGATAAACCTGTTGCTATAAATAGCAATGCGATAACACCACCAATTATAGCACCTTTGTACTCATTGATGTACCAAGCAAAACTTTTTGGATCATTTTCGTTCATAATAAATTACTCCTCTCCTTCTGTTTGTTCCTCTTCTTTACTTTCATCTTCTGTTATTACTACTGGTTCTTCTTTAGCTGTATTATTGTTTTTTGGTGTCTTTGTTTTTACTTTTTTAGAGCTTATATTTTTAACTCTAATGTTAACTTCTTTTACTTCTAAATCAGCTGTTTCCTTCATTGCAGTTTTAATCTTATCTTGTAATTGTGTAGAAACCTCTTTAAGTGTCATATCTCTTGATACTGTTGTTGTCACATATACTTTTAAGTTTCTGTCTTTATCTAAGAAAGTTCTACTTGTAACTGACTCAGCACCTGGAATTTCTTTTGCTACACTTGCTACTAAGTTCTCTAAACTTTCTCTTGAAATAACTAATTTACCACTAGCATTTTCTAAAACAATACCATCTTTAGATAAATTTTCCATTTTACTTGGGAAAAATAATGCTTTTACTGCTAGTAAAAATAGTATTGTATTAATTACTAATGCTGTTCTAAAAACCATTATATCTTGTGCTATAAAATAAATTGGTTTTACAAGTATTTCTGCGTCTACAACACTAAACATTATTGCAAATAATGTTATTGTTAATATTAGTACAATTAGTGAAAATACCATTAATGCGAATCTTTCTACAATTTTCATTTTAATTCCTCCATTTACTATTCCATATTATTTTCTGTTTCTTCTTCGTCTTTATCTGTGTTTGGCATGTGAACGCCATTTACGTGTACATTAACTTCTTCAACTTTAAGTCCTGTCATTCCCTCAACTGATTTTTTAACTATATTTTGAATTTCAAATGCTACATCTGGAATTCTTGCACCATATTCAACTACTATATTTACATCTATTTTTGCACTTTTTTCTGTAACTTCGACTTTTATTCCTTTTGAAAAGTTTTTCTTTCCGCTAAGAGCTTCTGTAATGCCTGCAAATCCACCTGACATACTATATACGCCTTGCACTTCTGAAACAGCAATGCCTGCGTAAGTTGCAACTGCGTCATTAGAAATTTTCAAACCGTCTGTACTAGTTTGTACAACCTCTTCTGCCATTTCGACAATACCATCACTATTTTCGTTTGTCTCATTTGCCTCATTATTTTCGATTATCTCGTCATTTTCATTCTCTTCCACTATTCTTTCGTTAACCTCCTAAAATAAAAGTTTTTTACAAATAGAGTATATCAATATTGCCTCTATTTGACAAGTAATTATTCAAATTTATTACCTATATTTATTTTATTACCTCTTAAATAATCTTGTGCACTCATACGCTTTGAATTTTCACCTTGTATTTCTAAAACCTCAAGCACACCATCTTTTACTTTTATGAACAATCCTTTCTTATCGTCTGCCTCTAATACCTCACCATTAGCTTTTGTTTTATTCTCGTCTGAAAGTTCTCTTATAATTACTTTCCAAAGTTTTATTTTCTTTCCGTCCATAAAACCGTAAGCTCCCATAAATGGGTTTAAGCCTCTAACTAAGTTTTTGATTTCTTCTGCTGATTTTTCAAAATCTATTTTTGCCATAGCTTTATCTATCATTGAAACTTGTGAAAATTCTTCACCTTGAGGTTTTCTTGGAGCAGTGCCTGCTTCAATTTCTTTTAAAGTTTTTACTAAAAGCTCGCCTGAAAGTTTTGACAATCTATCCCAAAGTTCACCAGTAGTCTCGTATTCACCAATCTCTAGTTTTTCTTGAAGTATAATATCTCCTGCGTCCATTTTCTCTGAAATGTACATTGATGTGCTACCTGTTTCCTTATCTCCATTTAAAACTGCCCACTGAATAGGAGCTGGTCCTCTATATTTTGGAAGTAAAGATGGGTGGATATTTATAGGTTCATACTTACACATACTTAAATATGCTTTTGGTAGATATTTTCCATACGCCACTATACATAAGATATCTGGATTTAAGCTTTCCACTTCTTTCTTAAACTCTTCATTATCTTTTAGTTTTTCTGGTTGCATAAGTCTTAAATTATGTGAAAGTGCAAACTCTTTTACTTCTGAAAAAATTATTTTTTTATTTCTTGTATTAGGTTTATCTGGAACAGTAACAACACCTACAATATCGTGTCCTGCTTCATATACCGCCTTTAAGCAATCTCTTGCTATATCAGGTGTACCCATAAAAAGAATTTTCATATTATTTCCTACTTTCTTTTATCTCTTGCTTTCTTTCCTCTGTAACAGTTTCTAAAGTTCCTGCTTCACATTTATTAACAAAAACTTCACCATTTAAATGGTCTATTTCATGTTGAAAAGCTTGTGCTAATAAGTCTTTACCTTTTATTTTTACTTTTTTACCTTCTATGTTTAGTCCTTCAACTACAACTTCTTTTGCACGTTTAACTTTTCCATACATATTAGGGAAACTTAAACAACCTTCATCTACAAGTTGTTCACCTTTTTGTGAAATAATAACTGGGTTTATAAGTGCATATTGCTCTCCATCTTCATATAAATCAATAACAATTACTCTTTTTAAAATTCCTACTTGTGGACCTGCTAAACCCACTCCTTCATACTTGTGCATTGTTTCAAACATATCACTAACAAGTTCTCTTATTTTGTCATCAATTACTTCTACTTCTCTTGCACGTTTAGAAAGTATTTCGTCTCCTTCAAATCTTAAATTTCTTATTGCCATTTTTCTTCTCCTTTTACATCATACTATTTGGATTTATATCTACTGTTATAGATGTCCCGTCTTTTACTTGTACATCAATTGCTTTATATAAAATATTTAATAATTTACTATTTAATTTCCCTTTTAATATAATTCTCCATCTATACTTATTCTTTATTTTATCCACTGGTGATGACACTGGTGCATAAACAAAAGTATTTTTCTTATCTATGATGATTTCATTTAAGTTAGTATAAACTTTTTTGGATAAATTTTGTATCTCTTCTAAATTTTTCCCCACAAATCTAATCATTATTATATCGCAAAACGGCGGATATTTCAACATTTTTCTTATACCTATTTCAGCATTATAGAAAAGTTCATAATCTTGTTTCGCACTATACATTATTGCATAATGATCTGGATTGTAAGTTTGTATTATAACTCGTCCTTTTTCTTCTTCTCTACCTGCTCGTCCTGCTACTTGCACAATGGTTTGGAAAGTTTTTTGTGAAGCATTATAATCTTCAATATTAAGCGCACCATCTGCTGCTATAACTCCAACTAAAGTTACATCAGGAAAATGATGTCCTTTTACTACCATTTGTGTACCTATCAAAATATCTATTTTTTCATTTCTAAACTTATTTAATATTTCTTCATGAGAATTCTTTTTAGTTACTGTATCAGTATCCATTCTTATTGTACTTGCTTCAGGAAACAATCTACATATCTCATCTTCTAGTTTTTGCGTTCCTGTACCAAAATATTTTACTTTTTCACTACCACATTTTGGACATTGTTTTAAAACTGGCATTTGAATACCACAATAATGGCATTTCAAAGCATTTTCATATTTATGATAAGTAAGTGTTATACTGCAATTAGGACATTTTATAGGCTCTCCACAATCTCTACAAAGTACAAAAGTTGAATAACCTCTTCTATTTAAAAACAATATAGTTTGTTTTTTATTATCTATATTTTTCTTAATTTCTCTTTGAAGTCTCCCACTAATCATAGATTTATTACCGAACTGCAAGTTCTTGTCTCAAATCTACAATTTCCACTTTTGGAAGTGAAGCATTATTTGCTCTTTTACTTAATGTAAATAAGGCTATGTCATTATCTAAACCTTGTTTATATGTTGAGATATCTGGAGTTGCACTTCCAAGTACCAAAGGACAACTCGACTTTTCTGTAATATATTTTGCAAGTTCTTTTGCATGATATCTTGGCGACATATCTGATTTATAAGACATATCGTGTTCCTCATCTATGATAATTATGCCTAAGTTTTTCACTGGTGCAAAAATCGCAGATCTTGCACCTATTACTATTGGTGCTTTTCCTTCTTCAATCCTTTTCCACTCATCATATCTTTCACCCGCTGATAATTTACTATGTAAAACTGCTATTTTATCACCAAACCTTGCTAAAAACCTATCTACCATTTGAGGGGTAAGTGAAATTTCTGGTACTAACATTATAGCTGATTTTCCAAGTTCTAATGCTTTTGCTATTAATTGCAAATAAACTTCGGTTTTTCCAGAACCTGTAATGCCATAGATAAGTGCTCTCATATTTTCTTTATCTTCTATGGCTCTTGCAATTGAATTATATGCCTTTTTTTGTTCTGCATTTAACTGTTTTGGTTCATCTTTTTCTACATTTTTATTTAAGAAAGGATTTCTCTCAATTTGTTTTTGTACAATTTCGATATATCCTCTTTTCTCTAAAGTTTTACAAACTGATGAAGAAATTTCCATTATACTTTCTAAATCAGGAAGATACATTCCGTCATTTTGAATTAAAAACTCTAATACTTTTTTGTGTTTATCTGTTTTTATATCTCCTACATTTATTGCTTCTTCTATTTCTTCTGGCTCTTTTGCAAGACATACAAAATTACCAGTTTTTTCTTTAGTCCAATCTGCCTCCTGTTTCCCAGCAGTTCCTGGAGGAAGCATTAATTTTATACAATCTGAGATATTGCAAAAATACTTTCTTGACATTAGTTTTGCTAAGTTCATTTTCTCTTCTGGAATACTCATATCATGAATAATTTTAGCAATTTCTTTATTAGCAAATTCTGATTTTTCCTTTAAGCCAATAACAAAACCGTCTTCTAATTTACTGCCCTTTCCAAAAGGCGCATAAATTCTAGCACCAACAAAAATGTCTTTTTCCATTTCCTTTGGCACTATATAATCGAATATTCTATTCAATGCTCTAGCATTACTATTTACAATAATCTCAGCTATCATACGTCCTCATTTAAAATAGACGATAATTAATTATCGCCTATTGTGCTTTGTATAAACTATATTCTTTTTCGATAATTGTTTGAATTATTGAAAGTGTTTTTTCTAAATTATCATTTTTTATGACATAATCATAAATGCCTATTTTAGACTCTTCATAATCAAACCTATTAAGTCTTAGTTGTATTTCCTTTGGACTTAAGTGGTCAATTCTGTTTTCTAATCTATGTTTAAGCTCGTCCTTTGGCACTCTTAAGAAAATGGTTACAACTTTAGTATCCTTTTCTAATAATTTTACTAAAGCTTCTGTTCCATTTACATCAATATCTTTTATAATAATCTTGCCACTTTCAATTCTCTCATTTAGTAGTTTACGTGAAGTACCATAATAGTTTTCGTGATGTATGTCATATTCATACAATTCACCGTCTGCTATCATTCTTTCAAATTCTTCCTTTGAAACAAAATTATAGCTAACACCTGGCACATCATCTGCTCTTGGAGCGCGACTTGTAAAAGATGGAATACTAATTACATTTTCCATTCTTTGAATAATAGCTTTTGCAATTGTATCTTTACCTGCTCCAGCCACTCCTGCTAATATAACTAACATACTTTTTTTACCTTACCTTCTGCTATTTCTTTTGCAGCAACTGTTACTACTGATTTTTCACTTGCATCTACTAACTTATCTGCTCCTTCTGCAATTTGTCTTGCTCTTCTTGATGTCATTATGACAAGTTCGTATCTGTCCTCAACTAAATTTAATAATTCTGTAACTGATGGTTCTACTATCATTTCTATTCCTCCTAAAATTTTTATTTATTCATCATCAACACTATCATTACTTACTCTACCTGCTACTGTTTCAGGTTGAACAGCAGATAAAATAATATGTCCTGAATCCATTATTAAAACACTTCTTGTTCTTCTACCGTAAGTTGCATCAATTGCCATTTTAGAGTCTTTTGCTTCTTGCACAATTCTTTTAATCGGTGCTGACTCCGGACTAACAATTGAGATAATTCTTTCAGCAGAAACTATGTTTCCAAATCCTATATTTATAAGTTGCATAACTATCACCCTTTCTTTTATTCTATATTTTGAATTTGTTCTCTAATGTTCTCAATTTCTGTTTTTATATCAATAACTCTATTAGTTATTTCTAAACAATTTGCCTTTGAACCAATTGTATTTACTTCTCTGTTCATTTCCTGAACTAAGAAATCAAACTTTTTACCAATTGGTGATGAGCCTTTTAATAACTCATTAAATTGTGATATATGGCTATTTAACCTTGTAAGCTCTTCTTCTATTGAACATTTATCTGAATAAATAACTATTTCTTGAGCTAAACGAGTCTCATCTACTACATCTGTTTTCATAAGCTCTTTAACTCTAGTTTCTAATTTCTCAATATATTCTTCGACAAGTGTACTTGAAAACTTAGCAATCTCACCTACTTTAACTTCTATCCAGTCAACTCTTTTTTTCATATCTTCGGCAAGTTTTTCGCCTTCTTTTGTTCTCATATCAACAAAGTTCTTCAAAGCTTCACTAAGTGCTACTTTAAGTTCTTTTGCTATAAGTTCTTCATCTCCATCTTCTTCCATTTTTAAAATATCAGGAAGTTTTGAAACATCTATAACACTAAGCTCGAAAGGAACTCCCGTTTCATCTGCTAAGCTTTTTAGTTCTGTCAAATACTCTTTTGCTAAGTTTCTATTTATTTTGATATTATAACCTTTGTCGCTATAATTATCAAAATTAATAAACACATCAATTTTTCCTCTTGAAATATTTGCTTGAATTTGTTTCCTAAGTTCATCTTCAATACTGTTTAAAAATCTTGGTAGTCTAATATTTATATCATTATATTTATGATTTACTGATTTAATTTCAACTGTATATGTTCTTCCATCTACCTCGTAAGTGGCTCTTCCAAAGCCTGTCATACTTTTTATCATCTATTTTTTACCGCCTTTTTTCTTTTTCTTAGCTTTTTTTATAATTTCTCTTTCTTGTTTCTTTTGATTTTCAATATTTTGTACATCGTTTGCTAAGCCTTCTTTAATGTCATCTAAGTAACCTTCTTCTTCATTTTTAACAATTTCTTTTACATCACTTAAATTGTTTTGATATCTTTTAGTCTCGATTATATGAACTATCGTTACTTTTACCACATAGTATATTGAGTAGAAAAGTGGAAGTAGCATAAACATTGCTTTTACAACTGGCTCAGCATACAAATAAACATATTGCAAGCTAAGTACTAAACTGCTACAAATAAGCAGTTCAAAGCCATGTATCCATATTTTAAGCTCATCTTTTCTATATCCAATTTCAAATATTAATACATCAATAATTGCAAGCCATATTGAAAAAACTTTTATACTTGTTGAAAAAAACTGGGCATCTTCATTTAAGTATATGATATTTATAACTATCATATATATCATTAATGCAATAGAAATAATCAAATTCATAAAAGTATAATCATTTAATCTAGCTTTTATCTCTTCTGGTAATTTTCTTTTTTCTGCAATAGCTTCTGTTGCTTTTTCAACTTTATCCAAAACTATTTTTCCTCCTATGACTCTAAATCATACATAATTATCGCTGACATTACAAGTGGCGCTGTTTCTGTTCTTAAAATTCTTTTTCCAAGACTAACTGACTTTGCACCATTTTGTATTAAATTTTCTACCTCTGTTTCGTCAATTCCACCTTCTGGTCCAATAATTATTGCAAGTTTTAGTTTATCTTTCGTACCTTTTATTTTTTGAAGTTCTTCTTTAAAACTTTTTTCATTTTCATTCTCATAAGCAAGAAGTACCAAGTCAAATTCAGATATTTTATCACCTAAAGTTTTTACATTAATTAAGTTTTCTACTTTTGGTATAATATCTCTACCAGATTGCTTTGATGCCATTTCAGCTATCTTTTGCCATCTTTCAATTTTCTTTACTTCATCTTTTCCGAGATAATTTTACTATACTTCTTTTAAAACTTACTGGTACGAAACTTGAAACTCCTAGCTCTGTACCTTTTTGTATAATAAGTTCCATTTTATCAGCTTTAGGAAGTCCTTGAAAAACTGTAAGATCTATATTACTTTCGCTTTCACCTTCTAGTTTTTCTAAAATCTCACAAACAACCATATCTTTAGAAATATCGCTAATTTCGCAAACATAATTTAAGCCATTTTCTTTATCACCAATTTTGATTTTTTCGCCTATTTCTAACCTTAATACATTTCTTATATGGTTAACATCTTCACCAGTAATTTCAATTTTATCTTCTGAAATCTGGTCTGTTTCTACAAAAAACTTTCTCAAAGCTTTCTCCTCTAAATACTATTTAAGCATTAGTATTATATCATAGATTAAATGAGAAATAAAGAGATTTTAAAAGAAATTTAAAGATTTTCTTCTTATATACTTGTAATATAGAATTTTAGAGTGAGATGAGGTATTTTAATTTTAGTGCTACTAAAATTAAAATAGCAGAGCGTCCGATATTGAACGATAAAATTGCTATATTAAAAGAGAGATTTTAGTTAATCTCTCTTTATAGGTTTATTTCCGAAATTTAATATTTGATTGTTTACCACTTCATGCTCTTCTTCTTGTTCTAATTGCTTCTTAACTTTTTTAGGTACTTTTCGTACTTCTTCTTGTTTAGATTGAGCAATTGCTTCATCAACTGTAAGTGTTTTTTCAAAGTCTACCATATTTTTCATAGCGACTTTATAAACGCCTTCAATATATAAGTCTTTCTTAAGCTCTCCATGAGCGTGCACATCTTTCATATATCTTTCAACTATCTTTTTATCTTTTCTTGAAAAACTATCTAAATCAATGTTTAGATACTTAAATCTCCAAATTACGTGTCTTTCATACGAATCATATTCAGAATTTGCTAAATCTTCAAAGCCATATTCTACTTTAAACTGGAAGTTCTCGATAATGATATTTAAGTTTGACCATGCTCTTCCTTTTCGTTTAGTATATGCTTCTCTAAGTGCTTTCATTAATTTATATAGCTCAGTAATTCGTGAAGAATAATCTTCTTCGTCAATATCAAATAAACTTGGTATTTCATAACAATTTACAGGTTTCTTTTTGATAATGCCTTTTGGCAAATAGTAAAAATACAATTCACCTTTTGGCTTTCCGCCACGCACATCAATAATAGAAGTATATAAATATATACTCTCCCATTTTTCTGGAATTATATAAAATAATTTTTTTTGAATTTCTGAATATAATAATTTTTCTTCTGCTAAGCTTATCATAATAATCTCCTTAGCCTATTATTAAACTTTTTCCTGTCATTTCTTCAGGTTTTTCAAGTCCCATAATATCTAACATTGTTGGAGCTAAATCAGCTAAACATCCTTCTTTTAATTTTTTAGTATGTGGTAATCCTATTATAGCAAGTGGAACTGGATTTGTTGTATGAGCTGTTTGTGGTTCACCTGTTGTATAATCTATCATTTGCTCACAGTTTCCATGATCTGCTGTAATTAATAAAACTCCATTATGTTCATTTATTGCTTTTACAACCTTTTGAACACACTCATCAATTGCCTCTAAAGCCTTACAAGCAGCTTCTATACTTCCTGTATGTCCTACCATATCTGGATTTGCAAAGTTTAAGATAATAGCATCAAATTCTTCTGAATTAATAGCTTCTACTGCTTTATCAGCTACTTCATAAGCACTCATTTCTGGCTTTAAATCATAAGTTTCTACTTTTGGAGATGGTACTAATATTCTACTTTCTCCTGGATATTGTTTTTCTTCTCCACCATTAAAGAAGAAAGTTACATGTGCATATTTTTCTGTTTCTGCTATACGTAATTGTGTTAAACCTTTGTTGCTAATATATTCTCCAAAAGTATTGTGAATTTCCTCTTTTGGATATGCAATTTTTACATTTGGAAGTGTTGCTTCATAAGGTGTCATACATACAAAATATGTTGGTTTATAATCTGTTTTAAATCCATCAAAATCAGGATCTACAATAGCTCTAGTAATTTCTCTAGCTCTATCTGGTCTAAAATTGAAGAATATAACTGAATCATTTTCTTCTATTTTAGCTGTTGGCTCTCCATTTGAATTACAGATAACAGTTGGTACAACGAACTCATCAAATAGTTCTTGTCTATATGACTCTTCAATTGCTTCAACAGCTGAAATTGCTTTTTTACCTTCACCGTGTACTAAAGCTTCATACGCTTTTGAAACTCTTTCCCATCTCTTATCTCTATCCATTGCATAAAATCTTCCAGAGATACTTGCAATTTTTCCTACGCCTTTTTCTGCCATTTTTTCTTCAAGTTCTGTTATATAACCTTCTCCAGAAGCTGGTGGTGTATCTCTACCATCCATAAAGCAATGTACATATACATCTTCAAAATCTTTTCTTTTTGCAAGCTCTAATATAGCATATAAATGTCTATTATGGCTATGAACTCCACCATCTGATAATAAGCCCATTACGTGAAGTTTAGTGCCATTTTTCTTGCAATTTTCGATTGCAGAAACTAATTCTGTTTTACTAAAAAAGTCACCTTCTTCAATCTCTTTTGTTATTTTGGCTAAATCTTGATATATTATTCTTCCTGCACCAATATTTGTATGTCCTACTTCTGAGTTTCCCATTTGTCCATCAGGAAGTCCTACATCTAGTCCACTTGTGTGAACTATTGTGTTTGGATTTTCTTGTAATAAATTTCTTAAATATGGAATATTTGCAAGTTTTACCGCGTTTCCTTCTGTTTTCTCATTAATTCCATAGCCATCTAGAATCATGAGCATAGTTACTTTTTTTCCCATAATTTTTTTCGTATTCCTTTCATTATCTATATAACTTTAGATTAAATTTTTGAAAACAAGCGTCGCCTAAGTTCGTTGTAACTTCTGCTTGCTTCTTTTCAAAATTTTATTTCATAATTGTAATTAAACTTTAACTTTCATAACGAAGCTAGACGCAGCTTATTTATTAAAGTTAACGATTTTACTAAACTCATCTGGTTTCAAGCTCGCTCCTCCAACTAAGCCACCATCAATATCAGATGTTTCAAATAGTTCTTTAGCATTTGAAGATTTTACGCTTCCACCGTATTGAATAATAACTTCTTCTGCTACTTCAGCACCATAAATTCTAGAAATTTCAGCACGAATAGATTTGATACTATTATTTGCATCTTCTGAAGTTGCTGTTTTTCCAGTACCAATTGCCCAGATAGGCTCATAAGCAATGATTGTACCTTTAACTTGTTCAGCAGTTAGACCTTCTAAAGCAAGTCTTGTTTGGTTTGTAATAATTTCTTCAGTTTTTCCAGCTTCTCTTTGTTCTAAGCTTTCTCCAACACATACGATTGGTTTTAGCTCATACGCAAAAGCTGCTTTTACTTTCTTATTAACAGTTTCATCTGTTTCACCATAATATGCACGTCTTTCAGAGTGTCCTATAATTACATATTCTACTCTAACAGATTTTAGCATTTTAGGTGAAATCTCTCCAGTATATGCTCCAGTTTCTTCAAAGTGCATATTTTGTGCACCTATTTTTATATTTGTTCCTTGTGCATTCATTAAACAATAGAATAAATCTGTATAAGGAACACATAAGATAACCTCAGCATCTGCATTTTTAACCATTGGCTCAAATGCTTGTATATAATCAATAGCTTCGTTTGGAAGCATATTCATTTTCCAGTTTCCAGCAATTACTTTTCTACGCATAATCAATTCCTCCTAAATTTTATTTATCTTGTAAAGCCTCAATTCCTGGTAATTTCTTACCTTCTAAGAATTCAAGTGAAGCTCCACCTCCTGTTGAAATATGTGTAAATTTATCTGCTAATCCTACTTTTTCTACTGCTGCTGCTGAATCTCCACCACCAACTATTGTTGTAGCTTCGACATCAGCTAAAATTCTTGCAATACTGTTTGTACCTTCTGCAAATTGTTCCATTTCGAAAGCACCAAGTGGACCATTCCATACTACTGTTTTTGCATTTCTTAACTCTTCACTATACATTTCAATAGTTTTTGGTCCGATATCTAAACCTTCCCAATCAGCTGGTATTTCAGTTGAATTAACAAATTTACTTTCTGTATCATTACTAAATTCTTTACCAACTCTATTATCAACTGGAAGCATTAATTTAACACCTTTAGCTTTTGCTTTCTCCATTAAACTTTTTGCTAAATCTAATTTATCAACTTCACAAAGTGATTTTCCTACTTCATATCCCATTGCTTTAAAGAAAGTATATGCCATACCTCCACCAATGATTAAAGTATCGACTTTTTCTAATAAGTTATCTATAACTCCGATTTTATCAGAAACTTTTGCACCACCTAATATAGCAACAAAAGGTCTTTCTGGATTTTCTAAAGCTGAACCTAAGAATTTTAGTTCTTTTTCAATTAAAAATCCTGATACTGCTGGTAAGAAGCTTGCAACACCTGTTGTTGAACTGTGTGCTCTATGTGCTGTACCAAAAGCATCATTTACATATACTTCTGCAAGTGAAGCAAATTTCTTTGATAATTCTTCATCGTTTTTCTCTTCTCCTGCTTCATATCTAACATTTTCTAATAAAACAATTTCACCTTCACTCATGTTACTTGTAAGCGCTTTTGCACTTTCCCCAACAACATCTTCTGCTAATTTTACTTCTTTTCCAAGTAATCTAGAAAGCTCTTTAGCAACTGGTGCTAAAGAATATTTTGGATTTACTTCTCCCTTTGGTCTTCCTAAGTGTGAACATAAAATAACTTTACAATTTTGCTCTAATAGATATTTAATTGTATCTAATGCAGCAACAATTCTTCTGTTATCTGTAATATTCTTGTCCTCGTCCATTGGAACATTAAAATCACATCTAACTAATACTTTTTTTCCTTTGACATCAATGTCTCTAACTGTTTTTTTACTCATTTTTTTAACCCTCCTGCTAAAAAAGTAGAAAAGGAGACAGCAATCCCTGCCCCCTCCTTCTATCTCATTATTAATTATCCTAATTCAGCAAAATATTTGATTGTTCTAACCATTTGGCTTACATAAGAATTTTCATTATCATACCAAGAAACTACTTGTACCTGTGTGTTTCCATCTCCAATTGGTGTTGCCATTGTTTGTGTGCTATCAAATAATGAACCATAAGTCATTCCTATAACATCACTTGAAACAATTTGATCTTCATTATATCCATAAGATTCATTTGCAACAGCTTTCATAGCATTATTAATACCATCAACTGTAACTTCACCTTCAACAACTGCTACTAATATAGTAGTTGAACCTGTTGGTGTTGGAACTCTTTGTGCAGAACCAATTAATTTTCCATTTAATTCTGGAATAACTAGTCCAATAGCTTTTGCAGCACCTGTACTATTTGGAACTATATTTACAGCTCCAGCACGGCTTCTTCTTAAATCACCTTTTCTTTGTGGACCATCTAAAATCATTTGGTCTCCAGTGTATGCGTGAACTGTTGTCATTATTCCTGATTTGATTTTTGCAAAATCATTTAATGCTTTTGCCATTGGTGCTAAGCAGTTTGTTGTACAAGAAGCTGCTGAAATAATTGTGTCTTCTGGTTTTAAAATTGTGTGGTTTACATTGTAAACTACTGTTGGTAAATCATTTCCTGCTGGTGCTGAAATAACAACTTTCTTAGCACCTGCTCTAATATGAGCTTCTGATTTTTCTTTAGATGTATAGAAACCTGTACATTCTAAAACAACATCAACTCCAATTTCTCCCCATGGTAATTCTTCTGCATTTGATTTTGCATATATTTTAATTTCTTTTCCATCTACAGTAATTGAGTCTTCTCCAGCTGTAACTGTATCAGCTTTTGCGTATCTTCCTTGAGCTGAATCATATTTTAATAAGTGTGCTAACATTTTAGGACTTGTTAAGTCATTTATAGCAACTATCTCATATCCTTCCGCTCCAAACATTTGTCTAAATGCTAGACGTCCTATACGTCCAAAACCATTGATTGCTACTTTTACTGCCATTATATCCTCCAATTCTGATACTGTATTTATATTAAGAAATAAGTATCTAAAAAAATTTTAGTCTTTTTGACCTCCTTCATTCTATAACATAATTTTCTAATTTTCAAGTAGTTTTTTAAAAAAAGAAAAGTATTGTTAATTTTGTCCTTTTATGCTATAATATGAATAGTTTGTAAGTTAGGAGAAAATTAGTTATGCCAAAAATTTCAGTTATAGTTTCTTGTTATAATGAGGAAAAAGCCATACCTCTATTTTATGAAGAAATTGAAAAAAATATTAAAGATTTTGAAAATACTGAATTTGAATATATTTTTGTAGATGATGGCTCTAATGATAACACATTAAATGTTATTAAAAACTTAAAAAGCAAAGATAATAAAATAAAATATGTTTCTTTCTCAAAAAATTTTGGTAAAGAAGCTGCTATTTATGCTGGTTTAGAACATTCTACTGGCGACTATGTTACACTTATGGACGCAGATCTTCAAGACCCACCATACCTTTTAAAAGATATGTATAATACTATTGTTAATGATGG
Organism: uncultured Clostridia bacterium; assembly: GCA_947385375.1. Taxonomy (GTDB): domain Bacteria; phylum Bacillota; class Clostridia; order TANB77; family CAG-508; genus Scatovivens. The sequence goes on along the minus strand of CANDKR010000006.1, from coordinate 71,222 downwards.
TTTCGATGCAGTTGGAACTCGTAGAGTTAATAGGAAAGGTGAGCCAATTATTAGAAGCTTTTTTGCTAGAATGTTTTACAAACTAATAAATAAAATTTCAAAAATTGAAATGGTAGATGGCGCTCGCGATTATGTTTTAATGACTCGCCAAGTTGTAAATGCAATCCTTTCTTTAAAAGAATATAATAGATATACAAAAGGACTATTTAGCTTCGTAGGTTTTAAAGTAAAATGGTTAGAATTTGAAAATGTACAAAGAGTTGCTGGAGAAACAAAATGGTCTTTCTGGAAGCTCGTAAAATATGCCCTAGAAGGAATTACTGCTTTTTCTACAACACCACTTATTTTTTCTTCATTTTTAGGAATGTTTTTCTGTTTAGCAGCATTTTTAATGATACTTGTAATCATTATTAGAACTTTATGTTTTGGAGACCCTACTAGTGGTTGGCCATCTCTAGTTTGTATAATTTTCTTAGTAAGTGGTATACAACTTTTCTCACTTGGAATTATTGGACAATATTTATCAAAGACTTACTTAGAAGTAAAACGTAGACCTATATATATTGTAAAAGAAGAAAATATGAAATAATATTAAGAGCTTGGGACTTGTGTTCCAAGCTCTTTTAAAATACATTATTCAATTTCCATTTTAATTTATCTTTAACGTGCTCTAATAAAAACTTGGTTTCTATACTATCTTCTAGTGCTAGTTCGTACTCTTTATTACTTGCATTTTCAGCAATAGCAGCAACTTTTACACTAAGTTTTTCTATCTCTTCATGATCCATAAAATATGCAAATTTATTTTCATATTCATTCCAGTTATCTCTTAATTTCTCACTCTGTTTCTTGCTTTCCTCATAATTTCCTGCTAATAACGTTTTTTTCAGCTGTGCAACACCAGCTTCCATATTGTTTATAGCTTTATCTGTATAACTTCCCACTAGCCAATTTAGAACCAATATCACTATCATAAAAACAATTATAACAATTACTTTCACAGTATTGTTCATTATTTTCTCTCCTTTTTCTGGCAAAAAATACTTTGATCACCATTTTGTACAACAATAAGTGCTTCTTCTGGCTTCATATTAAATTTTCCTACTTCCTTTTTTAGCCAAGTATAATTTTTTCCGATTTTCTTCAAATTCTCATACATAACTTTTCCATCTAACACTAAGTCATAACCAATTCCTTCATACTCTGCCTGTATGTTTAAATCTTCTGTTGTAACATTTCTCTTTTCTGGTTTTTCTATTACACTAAGTTGTCCATTTGTTTCTAGTATTGCATATTCTACATCACCAATATTTGTAATTCCATAACCTCTAAGTCTTTCTTCTAATTCATTTAAACTCATATTTTCTTTTTCAAGTGCTTCTTCTATAATTTTTCCTCTATGAATTATTATCCTTGGAATACCGACAAATTATTCCTCTAATAAAAACACTTTTTAAGTTGATAATAGATAATATAATATCTAAAACAAGTAATGCTAAAATAGGAATTATTCCATAAAGTAAAGGCACCCCAACTTCTTCCATTGGAATAGTAGCTAAGTTTGCAATCATCATTGATATAACTAGTTCAAACGGTTGAAGTTGGCTAAGTTCACGTTTCCCCATAAGTCTCATTACAATTAAAACGAAAAAATATAAAACTACACTTCTTGAAAAAATTAACAACATATAAAAACCTTTCTAATTCTTTTTACGTATATTTTTTGCAAAAATCCTCAAAATATACTTAAGATTTATTTTTAAATCTGTTTATTTTTTAAGGAGGTTACAAGATGGACAATAATAACACAAATGCTAGTAGCTCCGGAATGGGTGCTTTTGGGCAAATGATCGGTAGATTTGTCGTAGCCGCTATTATACTTGGGATAACTGCATTTTTCACACCAGGTTTCTCTATAAATAATATATGGTCACTTGGAATTGCAGCTATCGTTTTAACTGTTATGGATTATCTAATTGTAAAATTTACAGGTCTTCAAGCAATGGCTTTTGGTAAAGGCTTTGTAGGTTTTGTTTTAGCAGTAGTAATCTTATATGCTACACAATATTTTGTTAGCGGTTATTCTATATCTTGGTTTGCTGCAATTATTGGGGCACTAATTTATGGTGTAATAGATTATATAATGCCTGGCGAACAAGGTATGTAGTTAATACAAAAAATCAGTTAGCGTTTTGCTAACTGATTTTTCATATTATTTATTTTTTCTATCTTTATTTACTTGACGCTCTCTTGCAATTCCCATTTTGTTAGATTCAACATCTTCTGTAATTGTTGAACCTGCTGCAATTAATACATCATCACCTAAAGTTACAGGTGCGACTAGATTTACATTTGAGCCAATAAAAGCATTATCTCCAATAATAGTTTTATGTTTGTTTTTACCGTCATAGTTACAAGTAATTGTACCACAACCTACATTACCATTTTTTCCTATTTCGCAATCGCCTAAGTATGATAAATGTGGTACTTTTGTGCCTTCACCAATTGTAACTTTTTTAAGTTCAACAAAATTTCCTACTTTTACTTTATTAGATATATTACAATTTTCTCTAATATAAGCATTTGGTCCTATCTCACAATTTTCACCAATTACAACATTATTTCTAATAATAGTATTTGGGTGAATAACTGTATCCATACCAATTTCAACATCATCATAGATATATGTAGAATTTGAATCTTCAATAGTAACACCATTTTTCATATGCTCTGCATTTATTCTCATTCTAAGAACTCTAGTTAATAACTCTAGTTGTGAACGATCGTTAACACCAAGTATTTCTGTATTATCTTCAACAATAACAGCACCTGTTTTTAGTCCTTCTTCGTTCATAATTTTGATAACATCTGTAAGGTAATATTCACCTTGTGAGTTGTCATTTGTTACTTTAGTCAAAGCATTTAATAACTCTTCGATATCAAAACAATAGATACCTGAATTGATTTCTTTTATTTCTTTTTGAAGTGGGTCTGCATCTTTTTCTTCTATAATTGCTTTAATATTTCCACCTTCATCACGGATAATTCTACCATAGCCAGTAGGATTTTCATATTTTGCTGTAAGAAGTGTTGCATACTCTTTATTTTTAATACTTTTATTTATAAGATTTCTTAAAGTGTCTGGTCTTATAATAGGAACATCTCCATAAAGAATAACAACTTTTCCTTTTTTACCTTCTAAATATTTTTTTGCTTGCATTACTGCATGACCTGTTCCTAAAAGCTCGTCTTGATATGCGTATTTTACACTATCACCTAAAACATCTTGAACTTGCTCTCTTAGGTGTCCTACAATAGTTACAATTTCTTCAGAACCAATTTTTTCAGCAAGTTCTACAACTCTTTTTACTAGTTCTTTTCCATATATTTTATGTACAAGTTTTGACTTTTTTGAATTCATTCTTGTGCCTTTTCCAGCAGCCATTATAATGGTCATTACATATTCATCATAATCATTTTCCATATCCGAAAAACCTCACTTAATTTATATTATCGTAATATATATTATATTCACTTTTTCGCTATTGTATTACAATATTTTCTTTTAGTCAATATTTTTATTTATGAACTTTTGTAATTGCAAGTCCGGTCTCCTACTTCTAAGATTTGACTTTCTAAAATTTCGTTCTCCACCGCCTCTTTTATGTATTCTCTTAAATGTCTTACTGCCGTACGTTGCTTATGTTTGTTATAATCACTCATAACATAACCTTTGTATAAAACATTATCTGCAATAATAATACCTTCTGGTCTAACAAGTCTTATGCCTTCTTGTAAAAATACAGGGTACTTACCTTTATTTGCATCAATAAAAATTATGTCATACTCAAAATTAAGTGTTGGTAAAATCTCAACTGCATTTCCTAAATATAAATTAATTCTATCTGCAACGCCTATCTTTTCTACATTGACTTTAGCTTCGTTATATCTTCCCTCATCAAGCTCGATAGTATCAATAACAGCGCTAGTTGCATACTTTGCAAACATACTTGCAGAATATCCTACTGCTGTACCAATCTCCAAAATACGTTTAGGAGATTCTTTTTCAAGAATACCTTTTATAACATCTAAAGTATCGTCCATTATTATAGGTATGTGTTCATCTAAGGCTTTCGCTTTTACTTTTTCTAATTCTTCATCATTAAACATATTTAATATACCTCACACAAAAATTAAAAAGAAGCGAGTATAACAAGGCAGCAGGCTTTGAAAAGGCAAGGGCGCGTACAAAGGTACGTAACCGTGTTTTCGAAGCCGATAACGATGTTAGACGACGCTTATTTTTAATTTATAATTATTTATTAGAACTACGAGCTGCACGTTCTCTGTCCTTATTATTAAGTATCTTCTTTCTAAGTCTAATATTTTTAGGTGTAACTTCAACAAGTTCATCATCTGCAATAAACTCAATAGCTTTTTCTAAGCTCATTTGAAGTGGTGGAACAAGTCTTAGTGCATCATCTGAACCAGATGCTCTAGTATTTGTTAAGTGTTTCTCTTTACAAACATTTATAGCTAAGTCTTCTCCTCTTGAGTTTAACCCAACTATCATACCTTCATATACTTCAACACCAGGGCCGATAAATAATTCACCTTTGTCTTGTGCATTGTATAAACCATAAGTAATAGATTTACCAGCTTCAAAAGCTACAATTGTTCCTCTAACTCTTGATACAACTTCACCTTTAAATGGCTCATAGCTATCAAAAATATGGTTCATTGTTCCTTCACCTTTTGTATCTGTAAGGAATTCTGTTCTATATCCTATAATTCCTCTTGCTGGAATTCTAAATTCAATCTTTGTATGTCCTGTTTCTGCTGGTTCCATATTAACCATTTCAGCTTTTCTTCTACCTAATTTCTCAATAACAGTACCAACGCTATCGTCTGGAACATTTACTACAAGTCTTTCAATTGGCTCACATTTTACGCCATCAATTTCCTTCATAATAACTTTTGGTCTTGAAACCAATAACTCAAAGCCTTCTCTTCTCATATTTTCGATAAGTACTGATAAATGAAGCTCTCCTCTACCAGAAACTTCAAAACTATCTGGTGAATCTGTTTCTTTAACTCTCAAAGAAACGTTTCTGTCTAATTCTTTGAATAATCTATCTCTTATATGTCTTGATGTAATAAATTCACCCTCACGTCCTGCAAATGGTCCATTATTAACACTAAAAGTCATAGAAACAGTAGGCTCATCAATATCAACAAATGGAATTTTTTCAGGGTTATTATAGTCACAAATTGTATCACCTATGTTGATATTTGCTATACCAGCTAAAGCAATAATATCTCCAGCATCAGCCTTTTCAACTTCAACTCTTTTTAATCCGTCATAAGTATATAGCTTTGTTACTCTTGCATTTTCTTGTTTGTCATCTTTTTTGCAAATCATAACTGGCATTCCAAGTTCGATATGTCCTCTTTCAACTCTACCAATTGAAATTCTACCGATATAATCATCATAATCAATATTTGAAACTAACATTTGAGCTGTTCCATCTAAATCACATTTTGGAGCTTCAATTGTGTTAACAATTGTATCAAATAATGGTTTTAAGTTTTCACCTGGTACATTTAAGTCCATTGAAGCAATACCTTGTTTTCCAGAAGCGTATACAACTGGGAAATCTAATTGCTCATCTGTTGCATTAAGTTCAATAAATAATTCGATAACATCATCAACTACTTTTGTTGGTCTAGCACCTGGTCTATCAATTTTGTTTATAACTACAATTGGCTTTAAGTTAAGTGCTAAAGACTTCTTTAAAACCTCTCTAGTTTGTGGCATTGCTCCTTCAAAAGAATCTACTAACAATACAACACCATCTACCATTTTAAGTACACGTTCAACTTCTCCACCAAAATCAGCGTGTCCTGGTGTATCAACTATGTTGATTTTGATATCCCCATATTGAACTGATGTGTTTTTAGAAAGAATTGTTATTCCTCTTTCTTTCTCAATATCGTTAGAATCCATTACTCTTTCTTCAACTTGTTCATTTGCTCTAAATATACCACTTTGTCTAAGCATTGCATCTACTAATGTAGTTTTTCCGTGGTCAACGTGCGCGATAATTGCTACGTTTCTAATTTTTTCGTTGTTCATTTTATTACCCCTCTATATTTAAAATTATTAACAAATTTAAAAGGCTAAATCTACATTATGTAAATATAGATTTAACCTAAATATTATATAACATTTGTCTTTTCTTGTCAAATAGTTTTATCACATTATATCTTAGTTTCTGAAAGTTTTACGATTTCTGCTTTCAAAAGTTCACTAGCTTTTTCTTCTGAACCTTTTTCTAATAGATTATGTTCAGCTAAGTCAATTGGTTTACCATAAATTATTGCATTTTTTGAAAATGGTTTTGCAGGTCCGACTATACCTATTGGAACAATCTTTGCACCTGTTTTAATTGCCATATATGCAGCTCCATTTTTAAGTTTTCCACCTTCATTTTTTTCCATACCATTACGTGTACCTTCTGGGAACAAGCCTACACAGCCACCGGCTTTTAGTTCTTTTAAACCATCTTTTAATGGTCCAATATCCTTACTATCACGTTTTACATAAATTCCTCTAAATAGAAAACCTAAGAATGCAAATAACGGATTTTTTCTAAGTTCTTCTTTTGCAAAAAATCTCATATCACGTCCTGCTGTGACTACTATTAGTGGTGGATCTAAATATGTTCTATGATTTCCACAAAAAATAAGTGGTCCGTTCTTTTGGAACATTCTCTTTTCCTATTATTTGTACTCTATATACTATTTTGCAATATGAATATATAGCACCCTTTACAATAATTTTTCCAATTGTTCTAAATATATTTTCTTTCATTTTTTGCCCCTTATATTTTACTTTTTATTACATCAATTATTTTTTGTGCATTAACCTCACATTCAGCATCTGTTGTATCTACCACAACTGCGTCTTCTGCTTTTTTTAGTGGTGAGTTTGGTCTTGACATATCTCTTGTGTCTCTTTCAATAATATCTTTCAAAATTTGCTCATAATTTGAAGCAATTCCGTTTTCTTCATTTTGTTTTACTCTACGTTTTGCTCTTTCTTCTGCACTTGCATCTAAATAAATTTTTACATCTGCATTTGGAAACACTACTGTACCAATATCTCTACCTTCCATAATGATATCTTTTTCTTTTCCTAAACCTCTTTGAAGTTCTACCATTTTTGTTCTAACAAAATCTATTGTAGACACTGGTGAAGTAAAATTTGCAACTTCTACTGTCCTTATTTCTTTACTGACATCTCTTCCATTTAAGATAACTTTAGGACCTTGCAAGTCTATTTCTATACCATCTAAAATCTCTTTTATTTTATCTGTATCTTCTAAGCAAATTCCCTCTTCTAGCATTTTTAGTGCAATACATCTATACATTGCTCCTGTATCTATATATTGTAAATTTAATTTATCTGCAACTAATTTTGTAAGTGTGCCTTTTCCTGAACCTGCTGGTCCATCAACTGCAACTATCATAAATACCTCCTACTTTTTTTCATAATGAACACCTTTTACAGTGATTTCCATATTAAGCACGTTCATAGCTGTTAAGTTTTCTATCTCTTTGATTATCAAACTTTTTAGCCTTGACATCGTCTCATTTATATTATACCCAAATTCTATAATTGGCTCTATATAAATGTAAATTCCATCATTATATCCCTCGTGTTTTTTTACAATAGTTCTTGGTATTTTATATATGCCTTCAACTTTCATTGCCACACATTCTATAATCTGTTTAAATACTATATCAGAAATTTCAAAATTTCCTAAATAACTAAAAGTTGGTCTTATTATAGACTTTTCTGATACATAAGGTGCTTTGCCTTTTCCAGTTGATTTAAAAATTTGAAGTGGATCAAGTAAATAACCTGAAAAATCTTTTTTAATCGCAAATGTAGGAACTGGAATAACGTGTTTCCCTTGTGTTACCCTTATTTTTCTAGCTGTTTCCATTTCCTCTTCTGTTGCAACATCTTTGATATAAATAGTTTTTGAAATTTCTGGAAAATCTAGATTTTTAGCAATTCTTCTAACCATCTCATCAGATGTTCCAAGTATTAAAATACTATCTGGTCTATGTTTTTTTATAATCTTTTTGATTTCTTTTCTCTGTTCTTCTGTTGAAAATAAAGCATTTCTAACTGTCTCTATCTTAGTAGGTGCTTTTTTGGCAGAAATACCAGCAAGCACTTCATTTTCTTTAATAAGAAGTCCATCATCGATTATATATTTAATCCCATTATCATTTGCTACCATCTGAGCCCTGTAACTTTTACCAGTGCCTGACGGTCCAACAAACGCATATGTTTTCATTTTGTGTTCAAACATAATATACCCTCTTTTTAATATTTTGTATATTATATCACTTTAAATTTATTTTAACAATACATAAAGGAAATACAATATAATAATTAAGATAAGCAAAGGTTTTAACATATACAAGAAAAATATACCTAATATGTAAGAATGGAAAATTACCTTCCCTTCAATAACTTCAAGCTCTATAATATCATCTGGCTCATTATTATTATCGCCTTTTGTTTTTACCTTACTCCCTTCAATATCAATAATCCTATGAGTTATAAGAACTCCTGTATCGTCTTTATAAGTAATAACATCACCTTTAATATATTCAGTTTGTTCTTTAATTATTATCATTTCTTTTGATGCTATGGTAGGTTCCATACTGCCACTTACTACAATTAGTATCCCCATTCCATTAAATTTTACTAATTCTCCCCTATGCAAAGTTTTATAAATTGTCACAAAGACTAAAACAGCTATAAGAATTCCAAAAACACAATGTCTCAAAATTGCCAAAAGTCTTTTTGTATTTGTTATTATTTTTGCCTCCTTCTCATATAGCTTTCTACTAAGTATATCTAACATATATTTAGTAGAGAGCTATATGCTCTCTATTTTTTGATTGGTCGTTTTTAATTTTTTTCATTAACTACTTGTTTAAACGGATTTTGTTAGATTTGTTGAGCATTAATTGAAATATTGAAACCATAATTTGTATCATCTGTTGGTAATTCATGAACTCCGTCTATCGGCCATTCCCAACATATTACATAATTATGTGTTTGATTTGAATCTCTGAATAAATTTCCTTGAACTCTACCATTGATAACTTGTTCTAAACTTTCATAATTTGGTGTTTCAGAATTTTCGTCCTTCAAATAAAATCTCATGCCATTTGGTAAATTCACATTAGATGCTAATGAGTTATATGCGATATTTACTCCTGAACCTGTGGCATCAACATTTATCTCAAAAGAACCTTTTGCACCTGGTGCTAAAGCACTACCATCAAATGTCTCTAAAGCAATCTCTGAAAGTTGTTTACCATTATTGGTAGTTGCACTAAACTTCCAAGGATCAACTTTGAAACTGATATTACCATTTACTGATTGATAATATTTTGAAAAAGTAAAACCTGTTGCAAGTAAAACAATTAATAATATAATTGCAACTATTGCTAAAGTCTTTTTCTTGTTTTTTGTGTCTTTCATATTTTCACCCCCTTTCGTAAAATAAACCGTCAAACGATTTTTGGCAAAATGAAATAGAACTTTATAATATAACTTAGGGGCATTATATTTAATAAAGATATGAAACTTCTTATTTCGCATATTTAATTTTTAAATTTTTTGGAAAAGTAATTTTCTTTAAGAACAAAGAAAACTATTTTGAATAAAATTTTGAAATCATCTGTCAAAAATCATTTAACTGTTTGCTATTATAGCATGGCATTTTTGATTTGTAAAGCATTTTTTTAAAAATTTTTTTATCTTACTAAAAAATGACCATTTTAAAAATGGTCATTTTTCTTTATTTATTCCTGTTCTTGAGGTTTTTCTTGTTTACAAACTTTTACTTTAATAATTCTATTTTCTGCTGTTTTTTCTACCTTGTAAACTGCATTTTCAGTTTCTATAATTGGTTTTTCTTTCTCATTTGGTATCCTTCCAAGCTCATCTAACAAATAACCTGATAAAGTATCATAATCACCCTCAGGTATTTCAATATCTAGTAATTTTTCAACATCACCAATTGACATACCACCTGACATCAAATATGTGTTTTCGTCTATTTTCTCATACTTTTTATCAATTTCGTCATACTCGTCATATATCTCACCAACAATTTCTTCTAAAATGTCTTCCATTGTTACTATACCTGAAGTTCCGCCATATTCGTCAAGTATAATTGCTATTTGTTTTCTATTTTTTCTAAGTTCTTCAAAAAGCTCATTTACAAGTTTTGTTTCAGGCACAAAATATGCCTCTTTTACTAAATTTCTAACTCTTACATTTTTGTTTTTTGTTGATAATAAAATGTCTTTTACATAAACAATTCCTTTGATATTATCAATAGTTTCATCATAAACAGGTACTCTACTATACCTAAAATCCTCTGTTAATTCTTCTATAACTTTTGATATAGAAAGATTCATATCTAATGCAAACACGTCTTTTCTAGGAGTCATAATTTCTGATACTGCTTTGTCATTAAACTCGAAAATGTTATTTATCATAGCCTTTTCTTCAGTATCAATAGTGCCTTTTTCTTCTCCAACATCTACCATCATTCTAATTTCTTCTTCTGTAACAGTCTCTTCTTCTACTGCTCCAACTCCCAAAATCTTAGAAACTATATTTGTTGATACTGTTAAAAATTTTACAAAAGGTGCTGTTAAAATAGAAATAGTTTTTATAATCCCAATACTAGCAAAAGCAAGCTTTTCAGAGTATTTCATCGCAACTCTTTTTGGTACTAACTCTCCAAAAATCAGAGTAAAATATGATAAAATCATTGTGATTATAATAATTGCAATTTTATTCCAAGACTGTAAACTAATTGCAGGTGCTAATCTAAATAGCACTGGCGCAAGTTCGCTTGCAAAGGCTTCTGACGCAAAAGCACTTGATAAAAATCCTGCAAGTGTTATACCGATTTGAATAGTTGCTAAAAACTTACTAGGGTTTTCAAGCATACCTTTAATAGATTTAGCTTTTTTGTTACCTTCTTTTGCCTGTATATCGATTTTGTTATCATTAAGCGAAATAAATGCAATTTCAGCTGCTGCAAAAAAAGCATTTAAAGCTATCAGTATCACTAATAATATAATTTCACTAAACATTTTTATTTCTCCTTAAAACTATTTTATATAATATATATCGCAAGCATTCATTCTTTTCAAGTGTGACCACTCTTTTAAATTTGTAGCATTACATATATTTTCTAAAATTTCATTGTTATTCTGCTTAGTATTTATAAAAACTAATATTCCCTTTGAAAGGTCTTTTCCTTCAAAAATTTTCTTAATATTTTCATCATTATATTCTACGTCTTTTGCTATATATGAATTCTCAATTTTTGAAAATAAAAATATATCATCTAAAAATCTTTCACCTTTTGATCTCATTGCATATATTGTTGGTACATCTTTTAGCTCTATTGAAACCTTTTCTACAATTTCTTTTTTATCTACATAAGCTTCTTGTATTGGAATATTAATTATCATTGGAGTTATAAGCATTATGAAAAACACAACTACAAAAATCGCATTTGTGATTTTTTCGCTCACAACATTTTTAAGTAACATATATAAATAATAAAACACTACTATAAATACTACTGCACATATTGGCATTATATATCTTAAAGTTTTCCAAGGTGATGAAATTGCTACCAATAAAAAGTAAAATACTGCTGGTAGTATTATGTATTTTGTATATTTATTTTTCTCTTCAACTACTGGTATTTTTCTTATACTTTTAAACGCAGCAATAAATGCTATTATAGCAAGTATTATAAATAAAATATTATTAAAGCCATATCTATTAAGTGCCCATAAATATGTAACTATTGCTTTTATAAAATTAGAAAGATGTGATAAATTACTTAAAGCACCTTGTCCTCGATATCCAAAAAACATATGTTGAATTGAAAATGGGAATATAAGTATTGATAAAACTCCAGCAATTGCAAGTGCTATAAAATATCTTCCAAACTCTTTATAGCGTTTCTCTTTAATATATTTTACAGCAAACATTATAAATAACATTGCTAAATAAAATAGATAATAATAGTGTGTAAGTGAGCCTACCAAAGCTGAAACTCCAATAGCTATAAGCAACTTATGATTTACTTCTTTACTATCTAATAATTTAAAATGCAAGTATGTAGTTATAACAATATTTAAGGTTGATAATGCGTACATTCTTATATAAACCATATTATTTAATGACGCAATAGTAATACTCGATAACAAGGCTAATATAGCTGATTTTTCTACACATCTATTTTGACCATCTAGTAATTTCTTTACAATCAAATACATAAAAATTGTTATAAAAATATATATAATCATATTAAGTATAAGTCCAGACCATACTGAAAATTTACCTATATGGAAGCTCATTGCAAGCCTTAATAGAAAATAATATAATGGTGGATGCACATCATTTTTTTGGTTAACATAAACTGGAGCAAAGTCAAATTTCTCATCTTCATTTATTATCAAGTAATCTTCATAATATTCTTTATTATGCCAAGTATCATAAAAATCGTCATTCATTTGTATTTTAATATGTTCATAATTTGTAAGTCCTAAAGAAAAAGCTTCATCAATATGAATATACTCTTTATTCATTCCCACTACTATAAAAATCACTGTTTGTATAAAAATTACAAGTGCTACTATTAATATCTCTTTTTTTGATGTTTTCATATAACCTCTTAAATTTCTTCTAAATATTGTACGTATTCTTCTAGGCACATATCTAACTCGTTCATTGCCTCTGCATGCTCAGCTCCTACATATCTCCAGTGCCAAGGCTCATAAGATACCATTGTAATATCTTCTTTATCTTTTCTGTATCTAAGTATAAAGCCATATTTGGCAGCATTTTCTGTAAGCCAAGCAAATGCTTTTGTTTTTTCAAAATCATTGTTTATATAATTAAAATCTACTGCTAAACCTAAATTGTGTTCACTAGTATTAGACTCGTTTATAAACTGTCTAGTAAGCCTTTCAGCTTCTTCTTGTGATTTTCCACGTGCCTTATATTCATTTACTTTATTAGTAAATAATTCTTCTTGCCTTTCTACGCTTCTATAAGCTGATTGTGCCCATAAATCGCCTACTTTAGCCTGTTTTGCAGCAAGTAATAATGCGTTTAGTTCATCAATTGCTCTTTTGTCAAATTGTCTAGTTCTATCTATGTTAGCTAGCTCAATTTTAAAATTATCAGGCAAAGCATGCTCATGATTAACTAACACTAAACGCCAATCTTGTTGTCTTACTTTAGTTGGCTCATTTACATTTAAAACCACAACTGCATTTTCATCTTCAGTAGTATTTGCTTCCTTATCTGGCGTTTCATCTAGTGTAACCTCTGATTCTTCATTTACTTCATTAAAAATCTTTCTAACAGCCATTGAATTGTAATTTTTATTTCTGACATCTTGGTCAATATATTTCAGCCTAACGCCAGAAAACACGAAAATAGCAATACAAAGGCAAATTACAAAGATAGATTTCAAAAAAGTTTTCATTAGTTAATTTCCTTTATTTTTTCGTTTATAAATTCCTTACATATTTCAAGTATTTCATCTGCTTGCTTATGTATTTTTTCTGATTTGAAATTCTCTTTAATTCTTTTTGTAAACTGTTCTAAATAATTATGTTCAGCAACAATTTTTAAAGACACTTCAAAATTCAAATCGAAAATATATCCATAAAAAATCGTTATCATATCTGCATTATTTTTGATATTTGCATAATTTACAAGACGTCTGTTTCTTATATCTTCTATTTCTAACTCTCCAATTTCCTCTTGGTCAAAATCTTTATACCAGCAAAGTGCTGTAAACTCTTCAAAGCTTGTTGAATAGAATATATCTAGCTTGTCCGCATCTCTAATAATTTTTGCAAAAAGTAGCTCTTTTTCTGTAAGTCCTGTTTCAATATCAGCTCTATTATGATTATAGACTGCTTTTTTAATTAAATCGTCATATTTATCGTCTTCAATGAATTTTCTAATTAAACCATCTTCAAAAAGTACTTTTACACTTTGCTCTGCATGATTTATTTTGCTATCCCTATCACTAAAAGTATCTGCAATACGAACTTGCTCAAACCTTCCTAAATCGTGGAAAATTCCTAAAAGCTCTGCAAGTTTTATCTCTTCTTCTGATAATTTTAAAGACTCTGCTATTACTTTGCAATTTTCAGCAACTCTTAGTATATGGCTTATTTTAAGTGCTACTCTAGGATGCTCGGGATTGTAATTTGCTACATAATTTTTAAATTCTTTTTTTGCATTTATTATATCTATCATATTTTTATTTCTCCAGTATACGAAGTTTATTTTAGTAAATCATCTATGGTGTGCCAAGCAAGAAGCGCACACTTAACCCTCGCCGGCATATTTGCTACATTTTTAAAGGCTATTGCATCTTCAAGTTTTTCAAGTTCTTCATCAGTTTTTGCTTCTCTTTTTATCATACCGATAAAAGTTGAAATTATTTCTTTAGCTTCTTGAGTAGTTTTACCTTTTAAAGTATCTATCATTATAGAAGTTGAACTCATTGAAATAGCACAGCCATGACCATCAAATGCCATGTCTTCAATAACATCACCATTAAGCTTAAGTTCTAAAGTAATCTCATCACCGCAGTTTGGGTTATGACCTAGTTTTGAAAAACTTGGGTCTCTAAGTTTTTTCTTGTTATATGAATTCATACTGTGTTCCATAATAAGCTCATTATATAAATCACTTAATTCGTTTTCGTCCATTCTACTTGTCCTTTTTTAAATATTTTTCAAATACATTATATGATTTCTTTAAAGCATTTACAAGTCTATCTACATCTTCTTTTGTGTTATAGAAATAAAAGCTTGCTCTACAAGTTGAGTCTATTCCAAAATATCTCATAAGTGGCTGTGCGCAATGATTTCCGTGAGCGCACACATACATTTTGGCTATCTAAAATACTTGCAACATCGTGTGGATGAACTCCTTTTAAATTAAACGAAATTACACCTGAATGATGTTCTTCATTTGAAGTTAAATATAGCTCCAAAAAGTCTAATTTCTTTAGTTCTTGTACTGCATAACTTACTACTTCTTTTTCTACTTTTTGGATATTTTCATATCCAACTTTTTCAATATATTCGATTGCAGCACCTAAACCTATTACTCCGCCAACGTTTTGAGTGCCTGCCTCAAACTTATTTGGTAATTGAGCAAAAGTTGTTTCTTGTTCGTAAACATATTCTATCATATCTCCACCCATAAGAAAAGGTGTCATTTTATTTAATAATTCTTTTTTACCATAAAGCACACCAATTCCAAGTGGTGCAAGCATTTTATGACCTGAAAAGACTAGAAAATCGCAATCTAAATCTTGTACATCTACTTTAAAATGTGGAATACTTTGTGAAGCATCTACCACTACAACAGCACCTTTTTTATGTGCTAATTTGATAATTTTCTTCACATTATTTATTGTTCCTAAAACATTTGAAACTTGTGTTATACCAACAATTTTAGTATTATCTGTAATTTTCTTCTCAATTTCTTCATCTGAAATCTCGAAATTTCCATCTAGATACATATAATCTAAAATTGCACCATTAGTTTTGGCAACTTTTTGCCAAGGCACAAGATTTGAATGATGTTCCATTATTGAAATAACGATTTTCTCATCTTTTTTAACATTTTCTAAGCCATAAGAATATGCAATTAAATTAAGACTTTCTGTTGCATTTTTGGAAAATATAATTTGCTCTCTAGTCTCACTATTAATAAACTCTGCAACCTTAGTCCTTACATTTTCATATACTTCAGTAGCTTCTTGACTTAAAGCATATGCGCCTCTATGTGGATTTGCATTGTACATTTTATAGAATTCATCTACTTTATCAAGCACATATTGTGGCTTTTGCGTTGTTGCACCACTATCTAAATATGCTATATCTCTATTTTTTAATATTGGAAAATCCTCTTTATAATTCATTAATCTAACCTCTTATCTATTTCATAAATAATTTCATTTTTAAGCTCGTCGTTCTTTATGCTATCTAATATTTTATTGAATTTTGCTCTAACCATAAGTTTCATAGCAGCTTTTTCGTCAAAACCTCTACTCATAATATAGAACAGTTCTTTATCCCCAATTTTACCACTACTTGTGGAATGATTTCCCTCAACATCTTCTTCTGAACAAAGTAGCATTGGAAGTGCTAGTGAGCGAGCTTTGTCTGAAAGAAGCATACAAGCTTCATTTTCATTACCTTTTGCCTTTTTAGCCCCACGTTTAAAATCAATTGTACCTTTAAAATGCTTTTTACTACTATCTTTTAATGCGCCCTGTACTTCAAAATTTACACTTGATTTTTCCCCATAAAGTTCTGCAATATAGTTTAAATCAAAAATTTGATTTTCTTTACCTAAGTAAATTGTACTTAAATTATTATCAGCATTTTTTCCGAACTATATTTGAATAATAATTTGAAATACTATATTTTCCACCGAAATCTATTATATAACTATTAACTTTGGCACCATCTAAAATTTCGTTTTCAATTGCTATAAAGTTATTTGATTTTGTATTTAATAGATTTACAAATATAATATTTACTTCTGAATTCTCACCAGCTCTAAGTTTAATATCACCATTATGAAAGTACTCTAAGTCATCTTTAGAAGTATATTTTATAATAACATTTGATTTTGTATCTGGTTTTGCATCAATGAAAATTTTATCTACTAAATAATCATTTTCTTTGTCAAACTTAAAATCAACCATTACAGTATTTTTCATTTTACTATTTATATTTACAGTAAGTTCATAATTTGACGCTTGCTCAGTAAGAAGGTCACAGATACCATATTCAAGTGCAATGTCATAAATTTCACGTAATGCAACATCTTTTGAGCTTTCCAAAAACACTTCTGCACTTTGAAAAGGTTTTAATCTTCTTCGTATATCTATATTCTCTAATTTAATATTATTTATATTGAAATTTCTAGCCGTTCTTACTGGCGTTTCATTTAATTTAATCATTAGCCGATTGTTCCCTCCAACTCTAAATTTATCAAATTATTCATTTCGACAGCATACTCCATTGGTAAAGCATTAGACACTGGTGAAGCAAAGCCACGTACAATCATTGCCTTTGCGTCAGCCTCTGATAGTCCTCTGCTCATAAGATAGAATATCGCCTTATCGCTAATCTTGCCAATTTTAGCTTCATGTGAAAACTCAACTTCTTCTGTTCTAACATCTGCTGTTGGTATAGTGTCTGAAATAGATATATCATCAAGCATAAGTGACTCACAAGACACAGAGCATTTTGAATTTTGTGCATTTTCTGCAACTCTTACTAGTGAACGATAAGTACATTTTCCACCATTTTTTGAAATAGATTTTGCATTTACTACACTAGAAGTATTTTTTGCATTATGAACTACTTTAAAACCATTATCTAAGTTTTGTCCTGCTCCTGCAAAAGAAATACCTGTAAACTCTGTTTTTGCACCTTCACCATTTAAAATGCTCATTGGATAAAGCATTGATATCTTTGAACCAAAAGAACCAGATACCCAGTCCATTCCAGCATTTTTTCCTACAATTGCTTTTTTAGTATTTAAGTTAAGCATATTTTTTGACCAATTCTCGATAGTAGAATATCTTAAATATGCGTTATCTTTTACATATAGCTCAACACAACCTGCGTGTAAATTTACCTTATTATATTTTGGTGCACTACATCCTTCTATGAAATGTAAACTTGCACCCTCATCAACTATAATCAAAGTATGTTCAAACTGACCAGACTCTGGTGAATTCAATCTAAAATATGATTGAAGTGGAATATCCACTTTAACACCTTTTGGCACATATACAAAAGAACCACCAGACCAAACTGCTGCATGAAGTGCAACAAACTTGTGGTCATTTACTGGTACACATTTCATAAAATGATTTCTTACCATATCAGGATATTCTCTAACCGCAGTTTCCATATCTGTGTAAATTACACCTTGCTTGATAAGGTCTTCTTTTATGCTATGATATACAACTTCTGAGTCATATTGCGCACCAACACCTGCAAGTGAAGTTTTTTCTGCATCAGGGATACCAAGCTTATCAAAAGTATCTTTAATTTCTTCGGGTACATCATCCCAAGAAGAATTTAACTTTGACTTAGGTCTTACATAAGTTGCAATTTCGCTCATATCAAGCTCAGAAAGGTCAGGTCCCCAAGTAGGAAGTTTTAAACTATTATATACTTCCAAAGCATTTAAACGGATTTCCCTCATCCAGTCTGGGTCATTTTTCTGCTTAGAAATTTCTTCGATAATCTCCTTATTTAAACCCTTTTTTATTTTATAATCATAATCATCTTTCTTTTTAAAATCGTATATATTTCTATTTATCTCTTCAAGATTAGTCTTCATTGACATTTCCTTTCACTTAATTTTTATACTCACTATATCCATTTTCTTCAATCTCCTTAGCAAGCTCACCAGTACCTGTCTTAACGATTTTACCATTTACTAAAATATGCACATAATCTACTTTTAGACTGCTTAAAATCTTAGTATTATGCGTAATTATAAGTACTGCATTGTTCTCATTTTTAAACATCTCAATACCTTTAGATACTGTACGTATAGCATCAACATCTAGTCCTGAATCTGTTTCATCTAAAATAGCAAGCTTTGGATTTAATACAAGCATTTGTAAAATCTCATTTTTCTTTTTCTCGCCACCAGAAAAGCCAACATTTAAGCTTCTTTCCATATTTTTAGAATTCATATTAAGCTCTTCCATATATTTTTTTACTTCTTCTTTAAATTTGAAAATCTTAACAGGCTCACCTGTTATCTTGTTTTTAGCATACTTCAAAAAGTTAGTAACTGAAATACCTGGAATTTCCTCAGGTAATTGGAAAGACATAAATATACCTTTTCTTGCAATTTCGTCAGTTTTAATGTCATTTATATTTTCACCTTCAAATAAAATTTCTCCAGATACTTTTTTATATGCTGGGTGATTTAAAATGGCATTAGCAGTAGTAGATTTTCCAGAACCATTTGGTCCCATGATAACGTGAATTTCGCCTTTATTTATTTTCAAATTTATACCTTTTAAAATCTCTTTATCTTCTGCATTTACACATAAATCCTTTATTTCAATTAATGTATTTTCCATAACAATCTCCTTAATCTAATTTTGTCTTCTCAAACAACTTCTGCATTGTTCTTTATTTATGTCATATCCACAGTCTAAATCTGTCATATCTAAAACTTTATGTACATATTTTGCTAAACTATTTATAGTATTGTCACTTATTGCCGATTTTATTTTCTCAGCTTCATTTTTTGCCTCATCAGCTTGCAAATTAAGTACATCTTTTAAGAATAAATATACAATATCATAAGCTTCTAAAAGTTTTTTGGCAAGTTCTTCACCATCTGGAGTTAGTTCAATCGTTCCATATGTTTCATAATGAACTAAACCTGTTGTTTTTAAATTGTTCAAAGCCTTATTAACACTAGGTTTTGAGCAATTCATTTTATCAGCAATATCTGTAACTCTAATATTGCCATTTTGTTTTTTCAAAACATACATGGTTTTAATATATTCTTGCAGTGCTTTAGATATCATATCTCTTCTATCTCCTTATTTGTTAACTCTGGCTAACATTATATAATTTTTCCCTTTGTTTGTCAAGGCTAACAAAATAAAACCTCCACCAAAATTGGTGAAGGTTTAAAAAAATTTTATTTATTTTAAGCAATAGTCATCTCTTATATGTTTGATTTTTTCATAAATTTCTTTAGTATGCACATCAGTACTACTAACAACACAAGTATATGTATTATCTTTTATTTTCGATATATAATGTGTCCATCCCCAATCTGATCCATCTGAACAATCATAATATTCTAGACCATTTTTCTCATAATCCTCTTTTGAAATCTCAAATTTCAATCGCAATCCATATACTTTTTCCATATTTTCATCACGAGTATCTGTATCATATGATTCTATTTTCAAGAATTTAAAACTTGGTGCATCATTTATTTCTAGCCACTCCAGCAACTCTTTTTGACCCTCTTCAGAAATCTTTGTTGTTCTGCAAAAAAAGTCAGAAATTACACCTAATGTAAATAGTAATACCATAATTAATATTGGTATTAAAGCACAACTTATTATATATATTATATATGCTTTTGAAATAATGCTAACTGTCTTTTTTATATTATCTAACATAAACTCTTCCTATTCTAATTTATTTTTCCTCATTTATTATACATTAAAAAAATCAAAATTAGCTAAAAACAGCTAATTTTTCACTAAAAATTTACAAATATGACAAAAAAGCCAAGTGTTTTTACACTTGGAATTTTGTTTATAATATTATACAAATTAATCCGCTACTGCCTTTTGTTTGTCAAGACTAACAAAATGAAACCTCCACCAAAATTGGTGAAGGTTGTTCATTTGACTTAGTCGTTTCTTATCTCTATTTTAATATATTTACCATTTTTCTGCTTGAAATAAAATCTCAGTATGTTCGTCATTTACTGCTATAAATGCTAGATGTCCATGATTTTGGGGACCTGTATTGTTTAATATATACAGTTGAACGTCACCTCGAGTTTCATTTAAATCAATACCATATGTGGATGGTTTTCCATAATCTGTAGAAATAGTAGGATTATATATATGACTACTTTTATCTTTATACTTATCTATATAAGACTCTATTTCTTCTTTACTGGCTTTAAACTCCAATTTCATTATCATTCCTCCTTGTAAAAATCCAGGAAAATAATAAAATTTCACATCTTTTGCATTATCTGGTATATTAGCTGGAAAATGATTTAATAAATTTTTATATACACGTACTTTCTTATTATATATAGCAGAATATGATTTAGGATTAGTAACCTCTAAAGAATTTATTAAAAAATACATCAATAAATTTCCAACAAGTATACATATACAATACAATACTACTATAATTATTATAATTTGTCCTATTCTCTTTAATAAATGTCTCATAAATTCTCCTATTATGTACTTTATTTTAGTTATTATAACACAGCCTCTTAATACCTGTCAAAATTTTAATTTACATATTCTATCTTAGCTTGTTCCACTAAATATTGTTTATACAATGTTAATAATTCTGATGCAGTATCCATATATTTTTCAAAATTTGAACTTTCAATATACTTTTGACATTCTAGATATTTGTTATTAAACTCTTTTGTATCTACACTAATTTCTCCTGTATGTAACTTAGGAATTACATATTCACGCCATTTGGCTTTTAAAAAAAATTGTTTTTGTGATTTTATATACAACTCCTCATATTCACTATAATCCATATTAGCACTTTCTGCCATTTTTTTAATATCTTCTTCATAATTTGGTACTTCTTTTATTTCTTTTATCTGCTCTTCTGATACGAATAATCCAAGCCTTTCTGCTTCTTGGCAAATTATTTTTTCTTGAATCGCTATTTTTACTGGATCCACATTTCCTTCATCTTGATTTATTTCAGTATAATTTTTTATATAATTATTATTATTATTTAAATCTACCAAAGCAATTTCTCTTTCTGTAATCAAATCCCCATTAACATATACAACTACTTTGTCCGTAGTATCCTTAAAAAAGTATTCAATTTCTTCGTAAGGGGCTATTTCACTTTCTTTTAAATATTTTTCATAATTGTTTTCTGGTTTTTCATCCAAATTTTTTTCGATATAATTATTAGTTTCTAAATTACTTTTCATATTAATATCATCATTTGAAAAATATATTTTTAACGTTAAAATAATAAATAAAGTAAATATAATTATAGTAGTACATTTTTTATATTTTTTTACACTATTCATTTATTTTTTCCCTTTCACTATATGAATATCATCAAATTCCATTCTTTCATCTTCCTGCCATTGTATGTCATAAGTAATTTTTCCTAAATTAGTATAATTACGTGCTAAACCAGCTCTATGCATATCATAAAATTCAAATGCAGCAGTATCTTTCCAATCCCTATAAACTTCTCCATCATTTTCCCAATCATAATAATCTTCAATCTCTAAATCTAGCTTTAATATATAGTTGTTATTTTCTTTCTTTACTGTACTTTGAGTTCTTATTCTATAATTATTTACAGCAAGATACCAATCTCTTGAAAAGCTTTCAGGAACAACTCCATTAGCCTCTATAACATTAGAAAATAAAACAATTTCATCTTCTTTTATTCCTTGAATATTTTCACTAGCAATAATAACCGAATTTATTAGCTTATTGAATTCATTACCTATTAAATCATCAGCTATATCTATTCTCCTTACAGTATGACCATTTTTATATGGTTCAATTTCATATTCATAACATTTATCTTTATCACCTGAAGTACCTTTTGTTAAAAAATAATTTAGTGCTTTTGATGCATTAGGCATAAGGAATTTAGTAAAAATAACAGCATCCTGTACTTTTGTATGTACTAACTCTAAATGAGGTAATAACAAATTTCTTTCTGTTGCTCCCATAGAATTATATAAATTCTCTCCATCACTTATTTTGAGATTTGTCTCTTCTGTTTTACTTATTTGTTCTAAACTAATATCTTTCTGATAAATTACATCAAAATCTGAATCATAAACGCATACAGGGCATTCTACTTTCTGTGAAGTATCTATATGATTTGTTGCAATATATTTATCTTTTGAAACTCTTGTAGAACCTGCATTAACAAAACTATATTTTGAAATTCCATTATTTATATCTATCTCGCATTTTATCGTATTATGTCCATATGCTGTTTCGTACAAGTTTGGTCCAGCTGCTTGAGTTGCTATTCCTGCTTTACTATAGAATATAATTATTCTATTAGGGTTATCCACACTTATTGCATAATAATGTTTATACTGCTTAAAATTAATTCCTAATTCAGAATAAGGAAGATAAGTTTTATATATATTACCATTATACCTAATTCCTATACATTTTGTAACATTATCCTCATAACAAAACAATTCTGTTGAAATAGCATATCCTTCTATTCCATTATTTAATTCAACTTTACTCCACATATACCCATTAGCTGAACATATATCTCTCATCGTTCGTTTTATAATACAATTCTTTGGCAATGTTGCTATTATATCATAGTTTAATCCTGGTTTTTCATAAATATTTATAGAATTTAAACCTTCAATTAATTTTACTCTATCATCAAAAACTCCTTGTTTGCTTTCCGATACTTCATCATAAATATCTCCACAATTTCTTTTAAATACTAATTCTTTTCCATAATATATATTTTGATTTGATGCTATAAAACTTGTTTTATTCATATACTTTTCTATAAAATTTGCCATATTTTTTTCTAATGTTCCATTGGTATTTATTTTTACTAATATTGATTGTTCAGATATTCTTATTTTATACTCATTACTACTTCCAGATTGATAATTTGCTTTTACTCTTTCTTTACTACAATATAATTCTAATTTTCCTTCAGATTTTCTCACAAAATAATATGCATACTCATCTAAATTCACGTCAAACGCTGACTTTGATAAATATATTGTATATTTTTTCTCACCACATTTAAAATTAATCTCTTTAATATCTGTCACAACTTCTATATCTTCTGAAATTATGTATGCTTCTGTTCCATTACTTAATTCTATCTTATCCCATACTTTTCCGTTCACTTCATTTACTGATTTTTTTATTCTTTTTGCAGTCATTCCTTCTTGTATTGTTGCTACTATATCATAATTTAATGCTGGTTTTTCATATATGTTTACTGTTTTATATAATTTTACTATTTCATTAGCTGTATCTGTTTTTTCTTTTGTATCATCATATTCATATCCACAATTTTTACTAAAAATTTTTGTACTATAATAATATATATTTTGATTTGATGCTATAAAACTTGTTTTATCCATATACTTTTCTATAAAATTTGCCATATTTTTTTCTAATGTTCCATTGGTATTTATTTTTACTAATATTGATTGTTCAGATATTCTTATTTTATACTCATTACTACTTCCAGATTGATAATTTGCTTTTATTCTTTCTTTACTACAATACAAATAAAATTCTGTTCCAACTTTTTGCACTAAATAATATGCATACTCATCTAAATTCACTCCCAACTCTTTAGAAGATAAGTCTATTGAATAAGTTGTATTATTGTAAGGAAAAGTTAATGTCACAACCTTATCCTCTTCTTGATTGTCAGGTATATCATTTGCCTCAGTTTCATTATTAGTGACATTTTCATTTTGTTCTGTTGACTCTGAAACATTTTCACCAACTTGGTTTTCTTCTTGCTTTTCCTCGTTTACTATGTTGTCAGCTACCTCGTTATTGTTTGTCTCTTCCTGTTCTTCTACCTTTACGTCTGTAACTTCTTCAAGTACATTTTCTTCCTGTTTCGGAATTTCTAAAGCCTCTTTTTCTTCTTGTACTTCTTCTTCTGTCTCAACTGTCTCTTCCATTTTGTCTTGCTCGTCCAATAACACTGCGTTGTTATCAACACTGTTTGTTACTTCTTGCTCTACTTCTGTATTCTCAGTGTTGCTCATTGCCATTGCAATAGTAGTATTGCAAAAACAAAGTAGTTCTATGATTATTATCATAGACGCTAAGATTTTTTTCATAAAAATCCCCCTTTCATTATATAAAAATTTTTAAGGAAAATGTCTAATTTTTCCCCTATATAATATTAGACGGTAAAAATGTCAAAATAGTTGCAAAAAAATTTAAAATTTTACAAAAAATTCACAAAACAAAAAAGCCAAGTGTTTTTACACTTGGAATTTTGTTTATAATATTATACAAATTAATCCGCCACTGCCTTCGTTTACTACTCTTTCTAAAGTCTCACGAAGTTTCTTTTGAGCCTCTTCTGGCATTCTTACTAATTTATTTTGTAAGCCTTCATTTACAAGCTCATGTAAGCTCTTTCCGAAAATGTTAGATTCCCAAATTTTCTTAGGGTCACTCTCGAACTCTGAAAGTAGATATTTTACTAAATCTTCTGATTGTTTTTCACTACCAACAATTGGTGATACTTCTGTTTCTGTACTAATTTTCATCATATGAATTGATGGAGCTTTAGCTTTAAGTTTTACACCATATTTTTGACCTTGTTTTACAATTTCTGGTTCTTCTAAGATAAGGTCATCAATTCCTGGTGATACTATTCCATAACCTCTTTCATTAACCTCGTGAAGAGCATACGCCATTTTATCATATTGCTTCTTAACTTTTGCAAAGTTTGAAACACATAAAAATAGATCCCCTTCATTTTCAATTTTTTGACCACTTATCTCGCTTATCATTTGATAGAATAAGCTTTCTTCAATTTCTACATCAACAAAAACTTCACCTGTGCCTAAATCTATTTGCTGTAATTTTGCATCTTTAACAGATTCACATTCTGTAAATTTGGTATAACAGTTTCCAATATCTTTTATTCTGCTAACACCTTCAAAAGTCTCTCTTGCTTTTGCATATAAGTCTTGTTTTAAACTATTTGTAAGGTCTAAGCTATTTATCCAAGCTGGGAAATTTACATTTATTCTCTCTATTGCAAACTCATATAAGATTTTAGAGAAAATATTATTAATATCTTCTAAATTCAAATCAGCACAATTTATTGGTATAACTGGTGTTCCATATTTTCTTGACAAGTCTTCAGCTAAGTTTATGCTATATGAATCATAAGGATTTAAACAATTCATTAGAATAACAAAAGGTTTATTCATTTCCTTTAATTCTGAAATAACTCTTTCTTCTGCTTGAACATAATCTTCTCTTGGTATATCTGTAATCGAGCCATCTGTTGTAATTACAATACCTACTGTTGAATGTTCAACAATTACTTTTTTAGTTCCAAGTTCTGCTGCTGTTTCAAATGGCATTTCTTGGTCTGACCATGGAGTTTTTACCATTCTAGGCATTTCATCTTCCATATAGCCAATTGCATTATTAACTAAATAACCAACACAATCTACAAGTCTTGTTTTTAGTTTAATATTATCACTTAATGTGATTTGAGCCGCCTCGTTTGGAATAAATTTAGGCTCAGTGGTCATTATTGTTCTTCCACCAGCACTTTGTGGAAGTTCATCAATTGCTCTTTCTCTTTTGTATCCATTTTCTATATTAGGTAAAACCAACAATTCCATAAATTTCTTAATAAAAGTTGACTTTCCAGTTCTTACAGGTCCTACTACTCCTATGTATATATCTCCTTCAGTTCTATTTTTGATATCTTGATATATATTTAAGTTCTCCATAAAAAAATACCCCCTAATTTTGTACACTTTTTAGTAAAGTATATTAAGGAGTACCTTTTTTATGACTATTTAATTAAATTTATTTTGCACGTACAAATAATAATGTCTGACTAGCAGAATTGAATTTTTTATAACCACCTTCTGAAGTTGCGTCATACTCTGATACTGGTGTTCCACGTTTACCCCAGTTAGTAACTGTTCCAACAGCATAATACCAAGCACTATGTCCGACAGAACCGTCTAAGTAACATGCGTCACTAGAAGAAAGAACTAAACCACCCCAAAAATCTTGAGCTGAATTCCCACTTAAACCAAGAACTTTTGAAGTATAACCATCTGCTATTGCTTCTCCATCAGTAGTTGGATATTCGTATTCTTTAGTTGGGTCATTAGTCTGTTGCCATCTATTATATACTCCGTGTGTTATATCAAATCTCTCATTTTCAGCGCAGTTATACGTCAATAAAAATTCATAACAATTACTATTTTGATTTTTATATGGAGTAATTCCACCATCTAAAATACTATATAATCTAGTATTTGAACTAGAAAAATATTTTTTTGCATTATCTTTAGAAGCATTTATAAAGTTATTTTCTGTACCTTCACCTATAACTGAAGAATCTGTGTTAAAATCTGTGTCTGTTTTATAATTGTTTTGATAAAATATACATTTCCATAAAGAATCATCTGCTATATCAGTAGCATCTGCTTTTGCTAATCTATAATATATATTATGATTATTTAAGTTTATATTATAGTGTTCTTTATCATATAACATATAATCATATAATTCTACATTTGTACTATGCCCATCTATTTCTGACTTCATATCTAAAATAATATCATTATTTAAAATATATGTTATATTTGGTTTTTTAGTTTCTTCTGTTGGTTTTACATATTTTTTATAAGTATACAATTTCCCATTTATTGTATAGTTTACTTCTGGATCACCTTTTTCAGTAATTCCTTTTAAAGTCTTCAATTGTTCTATTGTTGAAATTGGTACAACACTACCATCTGTAATTGACAACAAAGAATCATAGGCTGTGTTTGGATCAACACCCATTTGATAAATTTTTGTAGTCTCACGGGCAGCATCTAACTGTGCTGCATTTCTCCTGGTCGTTATAGTATATGTTCCTATCATAAATGCTAGGAAAAATAGCATTGCTAGTATTACAAATACTGAAATTGCACCTTTTTGATTTTTTAATCTTTTCATTTACAATTCCTTTCTATAAAGGTTATTATTCCACTGAAATTATATACAAAATAAAACTTAGTTTCAATATAGCCATTATATTTGTAACAAAAATGTTATATTGATTTTTCACACAATGGACACAATTATAATATAATATGTGTATGATGTAGTTAAAAAATCTAAAAAATTTTATGAAAGGAGTTTTAGTAATTTATTTAGCGCCTGGACACTAAAGTGATATCAGTGTTGACGAGGAGGGACTTATCGAAAGACTCGGCGGATGGTTCCACGGCAACGGTTACTGTCGTAGTACATATTATAAAAAAATAGTAGCAATACTATAACAGAGGTAATATGATGTAACATAGTTTTTTTGCTACACAAATTTTTCTTTGAAGGAGATAAAAATATGTGTGGAATAGTTGGATATGTAGGCAAGAAAAAAGCTGAGCCTATACTTATTAATGGACTTTTACGTCTAGAATACAGAGGTTACGATTCAGCAGGAATCGCAACAATTGAAAAATCAGGAATTAAAAATATCAAAAATAAAGGTCGTGTTAGCGAACTACTTAATACAAAAGGAATTGACGAATTAGAAGGAAATGTTGGAATTGGTCATACTCGTTGGGCAACTCATGGAAAACCATCTAGTATCAATTCTCACCCTCATATGGATAATTCAAATACTTTTGCAGTAGTTCATAATGGTATAATTGAGAATTATGCTGAACTAAAAAAAGAATTAACAGATAATGGTTATACTTTCTTATCTGAAACAGATACAGAAGTAATACCAAATTATATTCATTATTTTTATAAAAACAGTAAAGAAACAGGTTATAAAAAGTTTTTAGATGCAGTTACTAGTGCTTGTAAGTTATTTGTAGGAAGTTTCGGACTTGAAATTTTATGTTCAGATTTCCCTGATGCAATAATTGTAGTTAGAAAAGAAAGCCCTCTTGTTATTGGAACTTCTGAAACAGAAAATTATGTAAGTTCTGATATCCCAGCAATACTTTCATTTACAAAAAACTTTTATTTACTAAACAATTTAGAATTTGCATATATCACAAGTGATGATATAAAATTCTACGATATTGATTTAAATGAAATACAAAAAACAGTAACAAGTATCGAATGGAGTGCTGCTGCTGCTGAAAAAGATGGCTATGAAGATTTTATGCTTAAAGAGATTTATGAACAACCTCGTTCTATTAGAGAAACTATTGGTTCTCATATTGTAAAAAACGGAAAATGCCAATTTGACGGCTTAGATTTATCTAAAGAATATTTACAAAACATAAATAAAATATTTATTATTGCTTGTGGTACTGCTATGCACGCAGGTCTTGCTTCAAAAACAGTATTAGAGCAAATTTGCGAAATATCAACAGAAGTTGATGTTGCATCAGAGTTTAGATATAGAAATCCTTTAGTAAATGACAAAACTTTATGTATTTTTATTAGTCAATCTGGTGAAACAGCTGACACAATAGCAGCACTTAAACTTGCTAAACAAAAAGGTGCAAAAACAATTGCTATTTCAAATGTAATTGGAAGTTCAATTACTCGTGAAGCAGATTACACAGTATATACTCATGCAGGTCCTGAAATAGCTGTTGCTTCAACAAAAGCTTATACTGCACAAATTATGTTACTAGATATTTTAGCTCTTTACTTTGCTGAAATCTTAGGAATTAATTTAGATAAAGTTGAAGAAATGAAAAAAGAACTTTTAGAAGTTCCAGCTAAAGTTGAAACTTGCTTAAAACTAGCAAATGAAGTAAAAGAATTTGCAAATAAAGTATATAAAGAAAAAGATATTTTCTTCTTAGGTCGTGGGCTTGATTATTCTTCTTCATTAGAAGCTTCTTTAAAACTTAAAGAAATTTCATATATACATTCAGACGCATATGCGGCAGGAGAATTAAAGCATGGACCTATCGCATTAATTGAAAATGGTATAACAGTTGTTGGAATTTTAACAGTTCCACATCTTGTAGAAAAATCTGTTAGTAACCTACAAGAAGTAATTAGCCGTGGAGCTAAAACTTTGATTGTTACAAACCAAGATTTAGGAAATAAAGATTTTGACAAGGTTATTCGTATACCAGAAGCATCAGAATATGTTTCTCCATTACTTTCAATTATACCAATGCAACTTTTTGCATACTATATTTCAAAAGAAAAAGGTTTAGATGTTGATAAGCCAAGAAATCTTGCAAAATCAGTTACAGTTGAATAATTAAATATAAATAAAATCAAGCACGCTGGGAAGTCCCAGCGTGCTTTGCTTTGGTATTTTTAAATTGTTTTTAATGGTCACGCCATGTAGGAATTGTGCTTTCCAAACTGTTGTCAAACGACACTCAGTTTAAAAGCTGTGCCGCTAATGTTATGGTCTGCACTAATTTCCATACTTGCTCTGCCAACTGTAAACCGCATCTCTCCTCTTCTATAAATCACTTTTTGCTCATCACCGTACAAAATCTGGAAATTGCAAGAGTCTGTAAATAACTGCCTGTGTTCCATACGGAATTTTCCCATAGTGACATAGAACTCATACATATCTTGGTCAATATTATCCCATGGGAATGGCTTTCGGTTGAACGGATCTTTAAAGCCCGCAACACCTGCTTCTTCTCCAGCGAAAACAGAAGGTAATCCCGGCAAAGTGTATTGCATAAAAATTGCCAGTTTCTTTAAAGCCCTTGCGAGATTCGCTCTGTCCTCAGGTATGGAATCATGTTCATACTCCCAGCTTCTGAATTTATAGGTATCAAAGACACCACTTACTAGCCAGTAGTTGTTCTGTTCCATTGCCCAAGTAGTTTCGAATCTCGGGTCCTCCTGCATGAAATCCCCAACAAGATTATTGGAAATTCTCGGAGTATCGTGTGAGCTAAGGAAAATCGGAGACACATCAAGTGACTGTGGAGGATAAAGTTTCAGCTCCAGCATAATCTGCTTAAAGTTCACAAAATTCCCCCATCTTAAGTAGCGATAAATTGCAATGGCAGTCTGATAATTCATAACTCCATCTAACTTGTCGCCAATTAAGAAATCTCGACTGTCGCCAAGTACCGCATTTTTCCATACCTCGCCCAAAACATAAAGTCCAAAATGCTCTTTAATAAAAGCAAGAACCCTATCAGGCAGGTTATCTGCGACATCAAGACGAATGCCGTCCATAAATCCACTGTACTTTTTAAGCCATCTGAATAGGTACTCATAGAACTTGTCAGAATTCTTGTTGAATTCCACCAGATTCTTGTAGCCCCACCAGCACTTAGCTTCCGTGTACTTCTCAATCCAATCGTACATTTCCGGTTCTTTGGTAATCAGCTTGTTTCCATTTCCCGAATGGTTAAATACCATATCGACAATAAGCTTCATTCCCAAAGAGTTTGCCTTTTCGTGTAATTCTTTCAGGTCGTCCCACGTACCAACCATTTCATCGATTTGCTCATAATCATCGATGTCATAACGGTTGGAAGAACTGCTCTTTAGTATAGGTGTGAGATATATCACAGTTACATTAAGAGACTTCAGGTAGTTCAATTTGGAGATAATTCCCCTGAGGTTTCCGCCATAGAACTGATTATTCCGATATATACCGTCGTCATCAGGTCTCCATTTCGGAAAAGTCGTCCATGTTACAACTTTTGATTTCAAATGCTCTGGCAAATCTTTGGAGCAAAAAGTATCAACATAGATTTGATACATAATGCCGCCTTTTAGCCAGTCAGGTGTTTCAAATTTTGCATAGTAAACATACACCTGCCAAAAAGCCTTGCCATGCTTGTCGGTCAAAACTGCTTTGTGTGAATTTGTGTCATACTCGATCAACTTGTACTGTCCGTTTAGATAAAGCTGAATATAGAACGTCCTGTAGCCTGCGCGCTCAAAAGAAACTTCACCAGTAAATACACTGTAGTCTTCACCCGATTCCTCAGGATTATACTGCAAAGCACAACTAGTTTCAGCTCCAGGAGCTTCACCGCGCCTGTTGTAGCACGCTCTTGCATCAGTTACCATACCAAACACATTGTCAATTTCTAATATCACCCGTGTCGTAGTGTTGGTAGCAATGCTTGCTTCATACTTTACCACAATTTTTTCATTACCAAGCACATAAAAACCCCCTTTACTCAAAGTGTGCTTTTGTTGATGGTTAACGTCAGCGAATAAAACACTCGCTTATGATACTAATTTATTCCTTTTTTTACTC
This sequence comes from uncultured Clostridia bacterium, assembly GCA_947385375.1. Lineage (GTDB taxonomy): Bacteria > Bacillota > Clostridia > TANB77 > CAG-508 > Scatovivens. The sequence continues at coordinate 39,344 of CANDKR010000006.1, read as the reverse complement.
AAAGTCAATACAAATTTTGTCTATTTTACAAAACATTCACAAAGCAAAAATAGGCACCTTCAAAGTGCCTATTTTACTGCGTTTTACTCATACCATTCAAATTCCCATTCAAGAATTTTTACTGTATCTCCTTCACAAACTCCTTTATTTTTAAGTTCTGCCTCTATTCCTAATTTTTTAATCATTTTTTGTAGGTATGCCATAGATTCATTGTCTCCAATATTGACTCTACCCATTAATCTTTCTACTGCTGGACCTTCTACTATAAACTCACCTTGAACTGGAGAATATACTGTAAACTGGTCTTCTTCATCTTCTAAAGTATATACAACCCTATCTTCTGCCTCTACAATTTCTTCTTTTGGAAGAGTTTTAACAAGTTTACCTACATAGTCCATAAGCTCATTTACGCCTTCGCCAGTTACTGCTGAAATTTTATAAATCTCAAGTCCAAGTTCTTTTGCCTTTTTCTCTAATTCTATAAAACCTGTTTCGTCTTGTAAACTATCAACTTTATTAGCTACTATTATTTGTTTTCTTTTAGCTAATTTCTCACTATATCTTTGAAGCTCTGAATTTACTTTTTCAAAATCCTCTACTGGATTTCTGCCTTCTGTTCCTGCAACATCTATTACGTGAAGTAATAGTCTAGTTCTTTCTATATGACGTAAGAACTGTGTTCCAAGACCTACTCCATCACTTGCACCTTCAATAATTCCCGGTATATCTGCCATAACAAAGCTGTCGCCTGATTTAGTTTTTACAACACCTAAGTTAGGGTCAATAGTTGTAAAATGGTAATCTGCAATCTTTGGTCTTGCAGCAGATACTTTAGAAATAAGTGTTGATTTACCGACATTTGGAAAACCTACTAAACCTACATCAGCTAAAAGTTTAAGCTCTAGGATAATTTCTTTTTCTTTACCCTTTTCACCATCTATTGCAAAATGTGGAGCTTGTCTTGTAGAAGTTGCAAAATGTGTATTTCCTTTTCCGCCTCTTCCACCTTTTAAAATAAGTTCTACTTGACCATCTTCTGATAAATCAGCAATAACCTTTCCAGTCTCACTATCTTTTACAACAGTGCCTTTTGGTACATCTACATATAGGTCTTCACCTGATTTACCAAAGCAACGATTTCCACTTCCATTTTGACCATTTTCAGCCTTAAAACGTTTAGTAAATCTAAAATCTATCAAAGTATTTGCATTTGGATCAACTTTAAAATAGATGTCTCCACCTTTTCCTCCGTCTCCGCCATCTGGTCCACCTGCTGCGACATATTTTTCACGTCTAAATGTGGCTGCGCCGTTTCCGCCATCTCCTGATTTAATTATAATCTTTGCATAGTCTACAAACATATTACTCCCTCTCCTTCAAAAAGTATGCTACGCCTAAGTTCGTCATCGCCCAAATCAACGCAGTTACGTACACTCGTACGCGCCTTTGCCTTGATTTGACCTCTTCCTGCTTATGCTTGCATCTTTTTTGAACTCTTACTACTTATATTACTAATCCAACTTTTTTATAAACTTCTTTAAGCAACTTATCTGTAATTTCTCTGGCTTTTTTATCGCCTTTTTCATAAATTGCTCTTAATTTTTCTGGGCTTTCTAAAAGCTCATTATATCTTTTTTGTAATGGCTCTAATCTTTCTACAACAGCTTCTGCAACTGCTGATTTAAAATCTCCATAACCTTTGCCGTCAAATTCTTTTTCTATTTCTTCCATTGATTTATGTTTGATTATTCCATATATTGACATTAAGTTGCTTACACCTGGTTTTGCTTCTTTATCATATCTTACTTTGTTTTCAGAGTCAGTAACTGCTTTCTTAAATTTCTTTCTAATCTCATCAGGTGTATCTGTTAATAATATTTTATCAAGCTCATTTACAGCACTTTTACTCATTTTAGATGTTGGATCTTGAAGTCCCATAATTCTAGCACCGACTTTTCCAATATATGCTTCTGGCATTTTAAAAGTTTTGCCATATATACTATTAAATCTTTCAGCAATATCTCTTGTTATTTCCAAATGTTGTTTTTGGTCATCTCCGACTGGCACTAAATCTGCATTATATGCTAATATATCTGCTGCCATTAATACAGGATATGTAAATAATCCACTATTAATATTATCTGCATGTTTTGCAGCTTTATCCTTAAATTGTGTCATACGGTTTAATTCACCCATATAAGTATAACAATTTAAAACCCATGAAAGCGCTGGATGTGCTGGTATATGTGATTGTATAAATATTGTATTTTTCTCTGGGTCAAGACCTGCTGCCACATATAAAGCAAGTAATGCAAGTGTATTTTTTCTTAATTCTTCTGGGTCTTTTCTAATAGTTAATGTGTGTAAATCAGCTATCATATAATAACAATCGTATTTATCTTGCATTTCTACCCAATTATTTAAAGAACCTAAATAATTCCCTAAAGTTAAAACTCCTGTTGCTTGAATTCCACTTAAAATAATTTTCTTTTCCATAACTTTCATACCTCCGTTTTTAAATTATTCTATTATTATATCACAAATCTTTATTTTTTTCTTCTAATTATCCAATCTTTTTCTACTTTTCTTGGAATACTTAAAATTACTTTTTGTTCTGCTTTTCCTGGATTTACAGTATCTATCTCTTCACCTGTCTCATCATTCCATAATTTATTAATTCTAAATTCTGCTGGCTCAATTTGACCTGGTATAAGTATTTCTAAAGTATCTCCAATTGATAATTTATTTCTAATCTCTATTAAAACCCTATCCTCTTCTAATTGTTCTATAACTTTTCCACCAAACTCGTAAAAGCTATTATATTGTCTGCCTGAATAATCTTGAAAATCCTTATTATTTCTATCATTAAAATAGAAAGTTGTTAAACCTCTAGTTTTTGTTTTTTCAAGCTCTCTTAAATATTTCTCTGGATTATAATTTTCAGAATCTTTCATATAATCATCAATCGCATTTCTATACGCATTTATTACTGTTGCTACATAATATTCTGTTTTAAGTCTTCCCTCTATCTTTAAACTGTCAATTCCCATATCTACAATTTCTGGTATTTCTGATATTAAGCATAAATCTTTTGAAGAAAATATGTAAGTACCTTTTTCATCTGTCTCAACTGGCATAAGTTCTCCGAGGATTATTAGTTTCTTCAACATATATATTATATGCCCATCTGCAACTTTGTGCACAATCACCTAAGTTTCCACTTCTTCCAGCTAAAAATTCACTTAAAAAACATCTTCCAGAATATCCAAAACATAAAGCCCCATGCACAAACATTTCTATATCTAAATCTTCTGGTTTATTTTTCATAATTTCTTTAAGTTGTACTTTATTTAATTCTCTGCCAAGTATAACTCTTTTTGCACCATTTTTATGCCAAAAATTACAACTATGCCAACTTACAGTATTAGCTTGTGTACTAATATGTAATTCAACATCAGGTGCTGCTTCTTTTACAGTATCTAATACTCCGCCATCTGATATAATAATTCCGTCTACTCTTAAATCATTTAATATCTTAGCTTGAGCCTTTATATCTTCATAAGTTTCATCCCAAGCATATATATTTATAGCAGCATACACTTTTTTACCAAGTTTATGTGCATACTCCACAGTTTTTACTAAATCACTATCATCTACTTCTGATCTTGAACGTAAAGATAATTTTGGTGTTCCGCAATATACTGCGTCTGCTCCATACATAAATGCAATTTTTGCTTTTTCAAAAGAACCTGCTGGTGCTAATAATTCTGGTTTTTTCATATAAATCTCCATTTCTATTTCATTGTTACTGATATTGGACAGTCTTTATCAGAATATACTGTAACTCCCTTTTCAGTTAGTAAATTACGTATTTTCTCTGCTGTATACCAAGCTACTTTATTAGGATTTTCAAATATCCAGTTTGGTGCTGGTATAAATGCCACTTTAGGATTTATCATATCATATATCTCATCTGGCATACTATTATTTCCATGATGTCCAATTTGAACATAATCTGCCTTCAATTTGTCTTGATGTTTTCTTATTAGCTCATTTCCAACTTTTTCATCTTGAACATCTGCGAAAAACAAAATACTTTCTTCATTTCCACTTAACTTAAAAATCAATGCTCCATTATTAAGTATATTGCTAGAATATGTATCAACCCATTCATAATATGACCAAAGGACTTCTAAGTTCAAACCTATAACATCTTCGATAATGTCTCCTTCTGAAAGGCTTTTTATATTTTCATTTTCTGTACCAAACCTAACAAAATCTTCATAAGTTGACCAATCAACTTCCCAAGGCGTAGAAGCCTTACATTTCTCAAGTTCAGGGATATTTTCTGTATATACATTTTTTATAGTTACTTCTGGGTGATTTTTCATAATATTTAAGAAAACTCCTGCATGGTCTGCATCCAAATGAGTAACTACCCAAGTGTCTACCACATTATTGTGTTTCTTAATTACCTCTAAAATATTATTAACATCACCTTCGACATTTTCATAACCGCCATCAACTATTACTAGTCCATCTACATTTCCTTCGATAGAAAAGCTCATCATTTGCTCTTCACCAGCACTACCATATTCAGTAATAGTCCAACTTGAATTTTCTTCTTTCGCATCTGGTGAAGCAGCCATTTCATTTTTATTTAATATACTATCATAAGTTGCTATTCCAAAAGCGATTATGATAACTAATAAAACAACTAAAATTATTCTTTTCATAATTTTTCCAAATCCTCCTCATATATTATACTCAATTTTGTAAGATATTTCAACAGGTTTCAACATTATTAGCTAAATTAATTTGGTTGATTTTAGAGGCAAATTATGGTATAATTAATATGTTAAGGAGATTTTATGAAAATTAACGAAAGTTTACAACTTCCAGAAGATTTTATATTAGACATCACTGAGCTTGCTGGTTCAGGAAATACAGCATGTCTAATTGCTATTGAACATTATCGTCAATTTTTAAATAGCGAAAATCCAATAGTAAGACAAATCTCACAAGCAATGGTAGGAAACTTAACTGAATATTATAATATCTCACATCCAGGTAGTATGAATTTTGAATTAGCTCTTCCTCATTTATCTGAAATGGCTAATTTTATGGATTCTAAAAATACACCTCAAATGGATATATAATCAACAGCTCGTATTAAGTCTTTTTATAGTACTTATGAAAAGCTGTTATTAGAATGTTCAGAATTATTAGAAAAGAAAGACTCTATTCCAACTTCTGGACTTGCTTATGACTTAATTGCTACTCGTGATGTATTATATCCTCGTTATCAATTAAGATTAGAACCTCATAATTTTTATAAACATGTATATGGTCTAATCTTAGAATATATGGAACATATAGATAATTTAAGTAAAATTGATCCAAGATACGGTTTTGAAGAAATACCAGAACAAAAAAGAATTAAGTTACAAAGACCTAAAAGATTAAATTTTGTTCCTGATGAAGATTATACTATACCTGATATAGATTTTACAGATTTCGCATTAGAGTTCAAAGGAATTCCACTAATATATAAATACTTAGCAGATTTATCGCCTAAAATAAGTGCTACAGATATTCGTAGAGATATTGAAATAATACAATCTAGTCAAGATTTTGAGCAACTAGGTGAATTACCACTTATACAAGCACTTAGAAATCAATTGAGAAAAGAAAGCTTAGTATGTTTCAGAAATGAATTAGAAAAAGATGTATTATCTGATATGCCAAACAACCCTACAATGATTAAAGAATATAAAGAACGTTCAGCAGAAGATTTTATTTATATATATAAACAAAGACTAAGTCCACCTCATAGAGATTTTATAAGAATTGTTGAATACATAGACAGTTCTATCGCAGATGGTGGGTATGACTTTTATTTGAATTTCGGAGAATTAGTTAAAGAAGGACCAATATCAGAAACAATAATAAGTGGTTTATTAGATAGTCAATTATCAAGACAAGAACATTTTCTAAATAATAGAATTAAATTACTTGCTAATACTGACTTAGGAAGTTTTAATAGGAATTTAGAAGAAGCTTCACGTATAAATTATTTTTCTAGATGTGCAAAAGATTATATGAGAAATCCAAAAGAAACTGGATATCAATCTTTCCATCTTATCGTACATACACCTTTTGGTAGTTATGAAAAACAGTTTAGAACAGCTGCTCAAAATGACTTTGCAGAACACGGTCACGCCAGTCACAGCGCTTCATATAAGCCTTATGAAAAAGAAAATTTCCATAGATTAAAAATTTTCCAACCACTTATGCCAGCAAGAGATGAAAAAAGCGATATAATTACACCAATTAAATTAGAACCATTAGATTTTGAAAGCTCAGTAAGAGCCTATTATCACCAACCATTTTTATTCTTTTCTGGCGGATTAAGTTTATCTGAATTTAAAGCAGCACATCCAGACGATTTTGATGAAGCAATGCTAAATCTTAGTGAATCAAATGCAACAGAAGGAATGCTTGATAGAATTTCTCGAGCCTTTAGCTTTTTAAAAAATTTCGACTTTTTAAAAGCTTTTGCAAACAGGAAATCTTATGAAACACAACATAGTGTTCAAATAGGTAAACTTATGCAAAATGATGACACACCTCATAGAAATTCTTTAGAAAATACAGAAAATAAATCAGGTATTTCTAAAAAAGACATAGTTAAAAATTACGAAGATAGATAAAATAGCCCCTATTTATCAGGGGCTATTGTTTTTTCTAAATATTCAATTCCATCTTTTCTTTCTAATAACTTAATATTCATTCCTTCATCTGTTAGTTTTCGTACGATATCTAGTGTCTTATCCTTAGAATCTAAATCTATTACTACTAAATTCTTAAAGAAATTTTTTGAAAAATTAAGTTGCCTTATGTAATCTTCAATACCATCTTCCACATCTTTTACTGTTAGTATAAGTTTTACATTATGTTTGATTCTCTTATAAGAATGTTCTTCTAAAATATCCTTTATGATACTTAAAAGTCCGTAGACACATAATACCCATATAACTACTTCTACTATAAAATTTAGCATATCTATCACCTCTTATGTTAGTTTATGTCAAATTTTATAATTTGTTACCTGTTTATGTTATTTAGAAAATTCTATATCTTTTTTAGCATATTCTTTAGGTTTAAGTCCAAATCTTGTTCTCATATAATCTAGTGTTAACACTATTGCTATAAGTCCTATTAATCCAACAAGTAAAAAGGCTTGTTCTATTGTAACTACTTTTACAAGCTGTCCTGCTAAAACAGATGCTATCGCAGCTGCCATACAGCCTATTAGCTCATAAGTAAATGTAATTTTACTTCTTACTCGCTCATTAGTAAAGTTCTTCACATACTTTCCTTCTAATACAAACCAAATTGCTGAACAAACTTTAGCTATTACATACATAATTAAGATTATAGGTAATATACTCTGACTTGTAGTAATACAAGAAATCGTACCTACTGAAATAACAGAAAAAACATATGATAAAGAAATAAAAGTTAGTATTCTGTTTTTATACTTTCTTTCAAGTGTTTCTCTTGCCGAAACAGCTATTGCAGCTATAAATGTAAGTACCGCAAATATCATCGAAAACTGCTCTTCTGGAATTCCTATATCTACTAATAAATCACTTCTATATATATCAATTATTTTTATCAAACTATAAAATACTACTCTAAATAAAATAAGAGCTTTCATTCTACTAGAATTGAAAATAAATTTACAAGTATCTTTTAAATCAGAACCATATTCTTTAAAGGTTGTTAATAAGCTTTTGTCTTTGCCCTTCTTTTGACGTAAATCATATACATCTGAAAAGCCACAGGATAAAATTGTAGCTATTATAAGACATAATAAGCATATTAATACTGGTAAATAATTATTAACGATAAAAAGATATCCTGCAACCAAAGAAGCTATACCATCAAAAACATAGTACAAACTTCCACCTTTTGAGTCTAGCCTACTATAAAGTCCATCTCCACCCTTAGTTGCCACAGAGTCATAAAGTAAATTAGTTTCTGACAAATTTTTTATCGCATAACCAAAAGCACAAAGGAACATTGAAAATAGCATAAGTGGCATACTTGGTGCAACAATTAAAGTAAACATATATCCAACAAGCATTGCATTTCCCAAAACTATGCTACGTTTTCTTCCTAAAAAGTCACAGATAGTCACAGAAGGAATTTGCACTAGCATTTTACTTATTAAATAAAATGCACTAAGTAGCAAAACATCTGATATACTAACACCTTTAGTTATAGTTAAAAATAAATATTCTATTGAATAATAACAAAGTAAATCCCACGAAAACATCTTGTATATGGGATATAATTTCGCATTTTTTCTTCTTACGTCTTTTATTCTTTTTCTTCTAGTACTTGATTCCATTTTTCATCTCCTGTACCTTTTAATTGTAACATTCACTAGATTTTTTTTCAAGTAAAAAGTCGAAACTAAGATTTTTTAGTAACAGGGTTTTACTTCCACTCAAGAAAATTTTCTACTGCATAAAAATAAAACCCTTAGTCTAACTAGGGTTCTACTTTTTTATATCTTATACTAATTGTAATATTGCCATTTCAGCATTATCTCCACGTCTTGGTTCCATTTTTAATATTCTAGTATAACCACCGTTTCTACCTTCATATTTTGGAGCTAATTCGTTGAATAATTTATCTAATAAGTCAACACCTTCAACTTTGTTAACTTTTTTCATAATATTTCTTCTAGCACTTAATCTAGATGGCATATCTTTTTGTCTTTTTTCTGTTGTTGTTTCTTTAACAACTTTTAAATATTCTTTACCATTTTTGCTTGTAGCTTTTTCAGTAACTTTTTTACCATTTTTATCTAATTTAGCTTTAACAACTTTAACATCAACTTCTTCAAAGTTTTTGTGTTCTTTAACTGCTAATGCTATAATGCTATCAGCCATAGCTTTTACTTCTTTTGCTCTTGCTTCCGTAGTAACTATTTTACCATTTAAAATCAAATCAGTAGTTTGTGTTTTTAACATTGCTAATCTTTGATCTGTTGGTTTTCCAAGTTTTCTTGTACCTGCCACTTTATTTCACCTTCCTTAATCTTAATCTTCTTCTGATGTGAAGTTCAAACCTAATGCAATAAGTTTGTTTGTAACTTCATCTAATGATTTTTTACCAAGGTTTCTAACCTTCATCATATCTTCTTGAGATTTATTTGCTAAATCTTCTACCGTAGCTATACCAGCTCTTTTTAAACAATTGTATGATCTAACTGAAAGCTCTAATTCTTCGATAGGCATTTCTAAAACTTTCTCTTTCTTAGACTCTTCTTTTTCAACCATAACTTGTGTATTTCTAGCTGCTTCAGATAAATCTATAAATAATTCTAAATGTCCTACCATAACTTTTGCAGCTAAACTTAAAGCTTCAAAAGGTTTTAAACTTCCATCTGTCCATACTTCTATTGTTAATTTATCATAGTCTACCATTTGACCAACCCTAGTATTTTCAACAGTATAATTTACTTTCTTTACTGGTGTAAAAATTGAATCGATTGGTAATACATCTATTGGACTATTATCTTTTTTATTCTTTTCAGCAACATTATATCCTCTTGCTCTGTTAACTGTCATTTCCATATGTAAATCACAGCTTGCAGATGTTGTTGCTATATGTAGTTCTGGATTTAAAATTTCAACTGTTCCATCTGTAACGATATCTCCAGCCTTAATTTCTCCAGCACCTTTGAAATCTATTCTTATAATTTTTTCATTGTTATCAAATACTTTTAGTCTTACATTTTTTAAATTAACAATTAACTCAGGAACATCTTCTACAACACCTTGTATTGTAGAAAATTCATGTACTACGCCATTTATTTTAACACTTGTTATTGCAGCTCCTGGTAGTGAAGATAATAGAATTCTTCTTAATGAATTTCCTATTGTCATACCATAACCACGCTCTAATGGTTCACATATGAATTTTGCATAATTCCTCTTATCGTCTGTTTCCACACATTCAATATTTGGTTTTTCAAATTCAATCATTTTTACCTCCTAAATAGGTCTATTATAACCTCTATAAATTTTACCTCTTACGCATGTACTCCTAAGTGTTTATACTATTATTTAGAGTATAACTCAACAATTAAGTGTTCCTCAACTGGTAAATCAATCTCTTCTCTATTTACTAATCTAATAACTTTTCCACTTAATTTTTCGCTATTTAGTTCTAACCATTCTGGAACTGGTCTTGTAGCACCAGCTTCAACATTTGCTTTAATAACAGGATTGTCTTTTCTAATTTCTCTAACTGTAATTACATCTCCTGGTTTTACTAAATAAGAAGCTATATCAACTTTTTTACCATTAACTTCAAAATTTCCATGTGTTACCATTTGTCTAGCTTGTGGTCTTGAAGAACCAAATCCTAGTCTGTAAACAACATTATCTAATCTTGTTTCTAATATTTGAAGTAAGTTTGTACCTGTTATACCTTTTTTATTAGAAGCCATTTGGAAATAACCTCTAAATTGTTTTTCTCCTACTCCATAGAATGATTTTGTTTTTTGTTTTTCTCTTAATTGAGTACCGTATTCAGAAAGTTTTGTTCTTTTTTGTCCATGTTGACCAGGAGCATAATTTCTTCTAGTAACACTACATTTATCAGAATAACATCTTGAACCTTTTAAGAATAACTTTTGTCCTTCTCTACGGCATATACGACATTGTTCATCTTTATATCTTGCCATGTGATTATTACACCTCTTTCTTAAATTTTAAAATAAAATATTCGCTGTTAATCCTATACTCTTCTTCTTTTTGGTGGTCTACAACCATTGTGAGGTATTGGAGTAACATCTTTAATCATTGTTATTTCTAATCCAGCTGTTTGTAAAGCTCTGATTGCAGCTTCACGACCAGCACCTGGTCCTTTAACATAAACATCAACTGTTTTTAATCCATGTTCCATTGCAGCTTTTGAAGCTGTTTCAGCAGCTTGACCAGCTGCGAAAGGTGTACTTTTTCTTGAACCTTTAAATCCAAGTCCACCTGCACTAGCCCAAGATATAACATTACCTTGAGTATCAGTAATTGAAACTATTGTATTATTAAAACTAGAATGAATATGAGCTGAACCTTTATCTATGTTTTTTCTTTCTCTTCTTCTAATACCTGTTGTTTTCTTAACGTTAGCTTTTGCCATTTGGTTTTCCTCCTTATAATTTCCATTAGCTATATAAAGCTATTTACTATTTAGCTGCTTTGCTCTTGCTTACCAATTTTCTTGGTCCTTTTCTTGTACGAGCATTAGTTTTAGTTCTTTGTCCTCTTACAGGTAATCCTCTTCTATGTCTGATTCCTCTGTAACAACCAATTTCTGTAAGTCTTTTAATATTTAAAGCTACTTCTCTTCTTAAGTCACCTTCTACTTTATATCCGTCCATAGCTTTTCTAATACTAGCAACTTCATCGTCTGTTAAATCTTTTACTCTAGTGTCTGGATTAACTCCAGCATCTTTAAGAATTTTTTGTGAGCTTGATAGTCCTATACCATAAACATAAGTTAGTCCTATTTCTACTCTTTTTTCTCTAGGTAAATCTACTCCTGCTATACGAGCCATAAATTTTAGCACCTCCAAATTTTTATCTTTCTTTTTTGTTTTGCTTTTGGTTTAAGAATCTAAGCTTGAAATGTACCAAAAGGTAGTACTTAAAAACTTTCCCCAATAATATATATAAACACAAATATGAAATCAGTATAACTACTGACAGCCGCACATACTTGTGTTAATATCTAAAATTTTATTTTGGTTAAAAATTAACCTTGTCTTTGTTTGTGTTTTGGGTTTTCGCAAATTACTCTAATAACACCTTTTCTTTTAATGATTTTGCATTTTTCGCACATTTTCTTAACTGATGGTCTTACTTTCATTTCTCTTCCTCCTCTTTATATCTTCTCATATTTTGGGTTAATTTTTTATTTAGCTCTCCATGTGATACGACCTTTGGTCAAATCATATGGTGATAATTCTAATTTTACTTTATCTCCTGGAAGAATTTTTATATAATTCATTCTAAGTTTTCCTGAAATATGAGCTAACACTTGATGTCCATTTTCAAGTTCAACTTTAAAATTAGTATTTGGTAAAGTCTCAACAACTGTTCCTTCTACTTCAATAACATCTTCTTTAGACAAGTTAATTCCCTCCTACTTTTTTGCCAAAATTTCTTCTCTAACACTTGAAATAAAGGCAAATTTATACTTTTCTTCTATAATAAGCTAATATAGTATATAACATTTTTATAGTATTGTCAATATCTTTGGCTCATTTTCTGTAATTAAAATTGTATTTTCATAATGAGCTGATAAACTTCCATCTTGAGTCGCAATTGACCAACCATCTTCAAGCTCCCAAATATCTGGCTTTCCTGCCATTACCATAGGTTCTATACATATTGTCATACCTGCTTCAAGTCTTGGACCTTTGCCTGCTTTTCCTACATTTGGAACTCCAGGATCTTCGTGCATTTCTTTTCCAATACCATGTCCTTGAAATTCTCTAACTAAATCAAATCCAAAACTTTTTACATAAGTTTCTACTGCATGAGATATATCTCCTATTCTATTACCTGGTTTTGCTTGTTTTAAACCTTCATAAAAAGCCTGCTCTGTAACTGCTACAAGTTCTTTTGCTTCATTAGAACAATTACCTATAAGATAAGTTCTTGCTGCATCTCCCATATATCCATTTTTTTGAACTACTGTATCTATACTTACTATATCTCCATCTTTAATAATAATATCTTTTGATGGAACTCCATGTATTACTACATCATTTATTGATATACATAATGAACCTGGAAAATTTGGTACTCCTCTTACTCCACTTGGATAGCCTTTCTCAGCAGGAATTCCTCCATGTTCTCTTATAAAGTTTTCTGCAAGCTTATCTAGTTCATAAGTAGACATACCTGCTTTTATAATTTTTCCTATGTATTCATAAACTTCAGCAGTAAGCCTTCCAGCTTCTTTCATAAGTTCAATTTCTTTTTTTGATTTTATTGTTATCATTATCTAAACTCTCCTCTTTTTCTATCCACATATTGCTTTTTAAAAAGGAATTTCTTCGAAATTTCTTTTTATATATACTTTGCACACAAATTTTACAAAGTAAAATTTGGCGCACGAACAATTACACGCGAGCTGAACTCTATACTTAAATAATTTGATACACAAGCCAGCTCGCTATTGTTCTTTATTTCGTTTTTAGATATTCGATAACATCATGAGCTACTTCATCTTTCATTCTATTTATTTTTACGCTTAATGTTGTTGTATATAAAGCTCCTGTTTTTTCGTAATATTCTTGAAGTGGAGCTGTTTCTTTATAATATACTTCCAATCTGTTTTTAGCTCTTTCTAAAGTATCATCATCTCTTTGATATAATTCTCCACCACATTTATCACATTTGCCCTCTACTGCTGAAGGATGTAATACTGTGTTATAAACTGATTTACAATTTTTGCAAATTCTTCTATTTACAACTCTTTCCAAAATTTCTTCATCAGATGTCTCTAAGTTAACTACTAAATCAATTTTTTGGTTTCTTGCTGCTAACATTTTATCTAGAGCTTCTGCTTGTGGAATTGTTCTAACAAATCCATCTAATATTAAACCATTTTTAGCATCTTCTTCATTAAGTCTTGCTTCTAGCATTTCTAAAACTATACTATCTGGTACTAATTCTCCTTTAGTAACATATTCTTTTAGTTTTTTACCAATCTCAGTTTCCTCACTAATATGTTTTCTGAAAATATCTCCACTTGAAACTGCTGGAATATTTAATTCCTCTGTAAGAATTTCTGCCACGCTTCCTTTTCCTGAAGCTGGTGCCCCTAACATTATAATAATCATAAAAATTTCCTCCAATTTATATATTTAATGTATTTTTCTAAGCCTTCATTTTATTAAAGTTTAGAAAAACACATTAAAACGAACATAGCAAAGGTGAATAAACACCTTGCTACAATTCGTTTTAATAATTTTCTTATTTCTCTAAGAAACCTTTATAATGTCTCATCATTAATTGAGATTCTAATTGTTGAACTGTCTCTAACGCAACACCAACAACGATTAATATTGATGTACCACCAAAAGACAAGTTAAGGCTTGTAAATCTTAATAGCATTGGTAAAATAGCTATTATACTTAGGAATATAGAACCGAAAACTGTTAATTTATTTAAAATACCTTTTAAATAATCAGTAGTAGGTTTTCCTGCTCTAACTCCTGGAATAAATCCACCTTGTTTTTTGATATTGTTAGATACTTCTGCTGGATTAAATGTTGCGTATGTATAGAAGAATGTAAATCCTACTATTAGCGCAAAGTAAACAATAGCATTTGCTAAGCTATATCCCCAACCTACACTTGAAGAAGATGTAGCAATTGAGAATTTATATAATCCTGCTAAAAATCCAGTTCCTGAATTTATTGCGTCTTGTGCAAATATTGATAAAAGCATTGCCGGGAATGTCATAAAACTACTTGCAAAAATAACTGGTATAACACCTGCCATAGCAAGTTTTAGTGGAATATGAGTATTTTGTCCACCATACATTTTTCTTCCAACAACTTTTTTAGCATATTGCACTGGAACTCTTCTTTCAGCTTGTTGTACAAATACAACACCTGCAACTAAAACAATTGCTCCAATTATAACTGCAAGTGCAGTTACAATTCCAACTGTACTTACTGTACCTGTTCCAAAAATTAAGTTCCATAAAGTAGTTATTCCTGCTGGTAAACCAGAAATAATACCAATGAAGATAATCATTGAAACACCGTTTCCAATTCCCTTATTTGTGATTTGTTCTCCAAGCCACATAAGAATTGCTGTACCTGTCATTAATGACATTACAACTACTAATCCAGTTACAAAACCTGGGTTTATGAAAATACCTGATGAGCTATAAGATAAGTAAATACCTAAAGCTTCAACGGCTGACAATACTAAACTTAGTATTTTTGTATATTTATTTATCAAAGCTTTTCCAGCTTCTCCACCCTCTTTAACAGCTTTCTCTAAAGATGGGATAATCATAGCAAGCAATTGTATGACAATTGATGCTGTGATATATGGAGTTATTGTCATAGCAAAAATTGACAATCTTGAAAAAGCACCACCAGATATGGTGTTAATAAGTCCAGATACACTATTTGTAGCTGAATTCATTTGCTCAGCTAATGTAAATGTGTCTACTCCTGGAACTGTTAGGTAACAACCAAATCTAAACAATACTATAAGTAGTAATGTGTATAATAATTTTTTTCTTATCTCTGGTGTTTTTAAAGCATTTTTAATAGTTTTAAACAATTAAACCACCTCAATCTTTCCACCTGCAGCTTCAATTTTTTCTGCAGCTGATTTAGTAAATCTTGTTGCTTTAACTGTTAATTTTTTCTCTAAGTTTCCTGTTCCTAAAACAACTATTCCATCATTTATTTTTCCAATAATTCCTTCTTCTAATAAGCTTTCAGCTGTAACTTCTTCTGCTTCTGATTTGTTAAGCATTGTTAAAGTTACTTCTGTATAAGTTTTAGCATTAAAATTATTAAATCCTCTTTTTGGTAATCTTCTATATAATGGTGTTTGACCTCCTTCGAAGCCTCTTCTTACACCACCGCCAGATCTTGCTTTTTGTCCTTTATGTCCTCTTCCAGAAGTTTTTCCTAAACCAGATCCGACACCACGACCAACTCTCTTTTTAGTCTCTTTTTTAGTAGCTGGATGTAAATTTCCTAATTCCATTTTCGCACCTCCTTAGATTGAATTTATTATATATTAACATTTTTTTAATATCAATATTTTTTATATAATTTTTAAAATTAAAGTATTTCGCTAACTTTTTTTCCTCTTTTTTTAGCAACTTCTTCAGCAGTTTTCATGCTCTTTAAAGCTTCTATTGTTGCATAAACTACGTTTCTTGGATTGTTTGTTCCAATAACTTTAGTTTTGATATCTCTATAACCAGCAAGTTCTAATACTGGTCTTACGCTACCACCAGCGATAACTCCAGAACCTTCATGACCTGGTTTTAAGATAACACTTGCACTACCAAATCTACCAACAAATTCATGTGGTATAGTTGTTCCAACGATTGGTACAGTAACTAAGTTTTTCTTTGCTTCTTCAATAGCTTTTTTAATTGCATCTGGAACTTCAGCAGCTTTACCATTTCCAACGCCTACATGTCCTTGTTCATCTCCAACAACAACAACAGCGCTGAATCTAAATGTTCTACCACCTTTTACAACTTTTGCAACTCTATTGATAGCAACAACTTTTTCTTTTAATTCAACTGTTCTTTCCTCCATAGGTTATTCTATTTCCTCCTTCTTTCAAATTAGAATTCTAAACCTGCTTCACGTGCTGCTTCAGCTAATTCTTTAACAACTCCGTGATATATAAATCCGCCTCTATCAAAAACTACTTCTTTGATATCTTTGCTTAATGCTTTTTTTGCGATTAAAGCTCCAACTTCTTTAGCAGCTTCTTTATTTGCTTTTTTAGTTTTAATTTCTTTATCTAATGTTGAAACATATACAAGTGTATTTCCTGCTTCATCATCAATAATTTGAGCAATAACATTTTTATTTGTTTTGCAAACTGCAAGTCTTGGACAAGAAGCTGTACCACTTACTTTAGTACGAACTCTTTTATGACGTCTTTCTCTTTCAGCTTTTCTATTTATTTTAGAAATCATTTCAATTCTCCTTTCTAGGTTTGCTCTAGGGGCATATTTAATTCCTCTAGGTATATTTTACTTTAAGGGATTAAATATACCCCTAAAGTTTACTAGTTTAACCTGTTTCTATTTTTTACCTGCTTTACCTTCTTTACGTCTGATTGTTTCTTCAGCGTATTTTATACCTTTTCCTCTATAAACTTCTGGTGGTCTCTTAGTTCTGATAACAGCTGCAGTTTGACCAACAACTTCTTTATCAGCTCCTTTTACGATTATCTCGTTTGGAGTTGGTACATCAAAAGTAATTCCTTCTGGTGCTTCCATTTCAACTGGATGAGAATAACCTAAAGTTAAAACTAATTTTGTTCCTTGTTTTTGTGCTCTATATCCTACACCATTTACTTCTAATTTTCTTTCGAAACCTTTTGTAGTTCCTTCAATCATATTATTTATTAAAGTTCTTGTTAAACCATGTAAACTTCTATTTTTTGGTTCATTGTCTGGTCTTTCAACTTTAAGAACATTTCCATCAATAGAAATTTTCATATCTTTATGAAATTCTTTTGTTAATGTTCCTTTAGGTCCTTTTACAGTAAGTGTTTGACCATCTAATTTAACTTCAACACCTTCTGGTACTGTAATAGGTTTATTTCCTATTCTAGACATTTTATGTCTCCTCCTTTAATTATATATTTGGTTAATTATAGTCAGTTAAGACTTTTTCGCCATATCTTAATTGGTTGGTAATAAAATTACCATACATAAGCTAGAACTTCTCCGCCTATACCTTGTTCTCTTGCTTTTTTATCTGTCATTATTCCTTTTGAAGTTGAAATTAAGGCAATTCCTAAACCATTTAAAACTTTTGGTAATTCGTCTTTAGAAGCATAGATTCTTAAACCAGGTTTACTGATTCTTCTTAAACCATCTATAACCCTATTACCTTTCTCGTCATATTTTAAAGTGATTCTGATAATTCCTTGTGTATTATCTTCGATTTCTTCAAAAGCTTTTATATATCCTTCTTCAAATAAAGTTTCTGCAATAGCTTTTTTCATTTTAGATGCTGGAACATCTACTGTTTTGAATTTTGCGCTATTTGCATTTCTTATTCTTGTTAACATATCTGCTATTGGGTCAGTTGTATTCACGTTGTTCCCTCCTTCTTTTCTTAAAATTTTACCAACTTGCTTTTTTAATTCCAGGAATCTCTCCTTTATGAGCTAATTCTCTGAAACAAATACGGCAAATTCCATATTTTCTAATATATGAATGTGGTCTTCCACAAAGTCTACATCTATTATATTCTCTAGTTTTGTATTTTTGTGGTCTAGCACATTTGATTTTTAATGATTTTTTAGCCATTATAGACTCCTTTCTTAGTTTTTGAATGGCATTCCTAAAAGTGTAAGTAACTCTTTTGCTTCTTCATCACTTTTAGCTGTTGTTACAAATATAATATCCATTCCTCTTAACTTATCTACTTTATCATATTCGATTTCTGGGAATATAAGTTGTTCTTTAACACCCATTGAATAGTTTCCTCTACCATCAAATGAATTGCTTGATACACCTCTAAAATCTCTTACTCTTGGAAGAGCTACATTGAATAGTTTATATGCAAAATCATACATTTTTTTAGATCTTAATGTTACTTTGCATCCTATTTTAGCACCTTCTCTTAATTTAAAAGCTGCAATTGATTTTTTAGCTTTTGTTACGATAGGTTTTTGTCCTGTAATTATACTTAAATCGTTCATAGCATTATCTAAAGCTTTAGGATTGTCTTTTGTCTCACCTAAACCTATATTTATAACTATTTTTTCAAGTCTTGGAACTTGCATTACTGACTTGTAGTTAAATTTCTTCATTAATGCTGGAACTACTTCTTTTTCGTATTGTTCTTTAAGCATTTCCATTATCTTCAAGTCCTCCTTCTTTTATTATTCTATTTTAATTTCGCACCGCATTTTTTACAAACACGAACTTTCTCATCTTTTTCCATTACATATCCGATTCTTGTAGCTTTACCACATTTTGAACATACAACATTAACTTTTGCAGCTGGGATTGCACATTCAACTGAGATAATTCCACCTTCTTCACCTTGTTTTCTAGGTTTAACGTGTTTTTTTCTTATATTAACGCCTTTAATAATAACTTTGTTTGTTTTAGGTATTACACTCATAACTTCTCCAGTTTTACCTTTATCATTTCCAGATAAAACTTGAACTTTATCACCTTTTTTAATCTTCAATTTATTCACCTCTTTTTTATTAAATATACTTTATTTAATTCAAATCAAAAACAAGTATAAGCAGGCGACCGAATTACTAAGCAAATGAGCGTACATAAGGTACGTGATTTTGATTAGTAGTGAAGGTCAACGAACTTAGACGCAGTTTTTCATTTGAATTATAGTACTTCTGGAGCAAGTGATAATATCTTCAAATAATTCTTATCTCTTAACTCTCTTGCTACTGGTCCAAATATACGTGTTCCTTTTGGTGTACCGTCTTCACGGATTATAACTGCTGCATTTTCATCAAATTTAACATAAGAACCATCAGCACGTCTAGCGCCTTTTTTACTTCTTACAACTACAGCTTTTACAACTTCACCTTTTTTTACAACACCACCTGGTGTAGCAGATTTAACAGAAGCAACTATAACGTCTCCTATTTCAGCATATTTTCTATGTGAACCGCCTAAACATCTAATGCACATTAATTCTCTTGCACCTGTGTTATCAGCAACTTTTAATCTACTTTGTTGTTGTACCATGACAATTACGTCCTCCTTCTACTTATTATTTAATAACAGCTTTCTCAACGATTTCAACAACTCTAAATCTTTTGTCTTTTGATAAAGGTCTTGTTTCCATAACTAAAACTTTATCTCCAACTTTGCAATTGTTTTCTTCGTCATGAGCTTTTAATTTATATGTTCTCTTAACTGTTTTTTTGTAAATTGGATGAGCAACACTTGTTTCAACAGCAACAACTACTGTTTTGTCCATTTTATCAGAAACAACTGTACCAATCATTGATTTACGAAGATTTCTTTCTTCCATTAGGGATTACTCCTTTCTTAAATTAATTTGCTTTTAATTCTCTTTGTCTAAGTTCAGTTTTTATTCTAGCTATATTTTTTCTAACTTCTTTTATTTTCATAGGATTATCTAATCCGTTAGTAGCTAGGCTAAATCTCAACTTGAATAATTCAGTTTTTAATTCACTTAGCTCTTTTTCTAGCTCTGGTGAAGACATTTCTTTAATTTTATTATTCTTCAACTTGATCACCACCTACTTCAATTTCTCTTTTTACGAATTTTGTTTGAACAGGTAATTTATGAGATGCTAATCTTAAAGCTTCTCTTGCTATTTCTTCTGAAACGCCTGCTATTTCAAACATAACTCTTCCTGGTTTTACTACTGCTACCCAATATTCTGGTGCACCTTTACCTTTACCCATACGAGTTTCAGCTGGTTTTTTAGTAACTGGTTTGTCTGGGAATACTTTAATCCAAACTTTACCACCTCTTTTGATATAACGAGTCATTGCAACTCTGGCTGCTTCTATTTGGTTAGCTTTAATCCAACCAGCAGTTGTAGCTTGTAATCCGAATTCTCCTTCGTTTACTACATTTCCTCTTGTTGCTTTTCCTCTGTTTCTACCTTTTTGCATTTTTCTATATTTTGATCTTTTTGGCATTACTGGCATTAGTCATTACCTCCTTTTGCAGTTTGTTTTGCTTTAAGTACTTCGCCTTTATAGATCCAAACTTTTACACCTATTTTACCATAAGTTGTATCAGCCTCAGCGAATCCATAATCGATATCAGCTCTTAAAGTTTGAAGAGGTATAGTTCCATCTTTGTAGAATTCTGTTCTAGCCATATCAGCTCCACCTAATCTTCCAGATACTGCAGTTTTGATACCTAAAGCACCTGCTTTCATAGATTTTTGCATACATTGTTTCATGGCTCTTCTGAAAGAAATTCTTCTCTCTAATTGTCCTGCAATGTTTTCAGCTACTAATTGAGCGTCAACATCAACATTTTTAACCTCTACAATATTTAAATTAACTTCTTTGTTAATCATTTTTTCTAACTCAGCTTTTAAAGCTTCTGAAAGGTTTCCACCTTTTCCAATTACTAAACCTGGTTTAGCTGTATATACGTTTACTTTTACGTATTTAGCAGTTCTCTCTATTTCAATTTTTGAAATTCCACTAATAAATAGTTTTTTCTTTACATATTCACGAATTTTGTGATCTTCTACTAAGTAGTCGCTAAAGTTTTTAGAATCTGCATACCATTTAGAACTCCAATCTCTAATAACACCTACTCTTATTCCATTTGGATGAACTTTTTGTCCCATGTCGTAAATATCCTCCTTTCTCTTATTTACTCTCTCTTAAAACTATTGTTATATGACTTGTTCTTTTTCTAATTCTAACAGCTGAACCTTTTGCAGCTGGTCTTATTCTTTTTAAAGTAGGTCCTTGGTTTGCATAAACTTCTGCAACATAAAGGTTACTTCTATTCATAAAGTGATTATTTTCAGCATTTGCGATAGCTGATTTTAATAATTTTTCTAATATTTCTGCTGAAGCTTTAGGTGCAAATTTTACTATTGTAAGAGCTTCTTCAACACTTTTTCCTCTTATTAAATCTGCTACTATTTTTACTTTTCTTGCTGAAATTCTAGCATAACTTAAAGTAGCTTTGGCTTCTACTACTGTAGCTTGATTTTCTTCCACTGTTATATCCTCCTTTTTTATTTAGGCATAATCATTATGCCTTTGCAGTCTTATCTCCTGAATGTCCTTTAAATGTTCTTGTTGGAGCAAATTCTCCTAATTTATGTCCAATCATTTCTTCTGAAATATAAATTGGTACATGTTTTCTACCATCATGAACAGCTATTGTGTGTCCTACCATTTGTGGGTAGATTGTTGATGCTCTTGACCATGTTTTTAGAACTTCTTTTTTACCTGTCTCGTTCATAGCTTCAATTCTTTTTAATAATTCAGGAGCTACGAATGGTACTTTTTTACTTGATCTTGACATTTATTTTTCTCCTTCCTTATTCTTATTTTCTTCTCTTAACTATAAATTTGTTAGATTGTTTCTTTTTATTTCTTGTCTTGTATCCTAGTGCTGGTTTGCCCCAAGGTGTCATAGGTCCACTATGTCCAACTGGTGCTCTACCTTCACCACCACCATGAGGGTGATCGTTAGGGTTCATAACAGATCCTCTTACTGTAGGTCTGATACCCATATGTCTTTTTCTACCAGCTTTTCCAAGTTTAATATTCTCGTGATCGCTGTTTCCAATTGTTCCGATTGTAGCTCTACATCTTACAGCTACTAATCTCATTTCTCCTGATGGAAGTCTTACGTGAGCATAAGCTCCTTCTTTAGCCATTAATTGAGCTTCTTGACCAGCTCCTCTAACTAATTTTCCACCTTGTCCTGGATTTAGTTCGATATTATGAATCATTGTACCAACTGGAATGCTTTCGATTGGCATTGCATTACCTGGTTTAATATCAACTTTTGTTCCAGAAATAACTTTATCTCCATCTGTTAAACCTTTTGGAGCTAAGATGTAAGCTTTTGTTCCATCTTCATATTCGATTAAAGCGATATTTGCACTTCTGTTTGGATCATATTCGATACCAATAACTGTTGCATACATATCATCTTTTTGTCTTTTAAAATCAATTATTCTATATTTTTGTCTGTTTCCACCACCTTGGTGTCTAACTGTTATTCTACCATAAGAATTTCTACCAGCGTTTTTCTTTTTTGATGCTAATAATGATTTCTCTGGTTCTTTTTTTGTAATTTCTTCAAATGTTGAAGAAGTCATATTTCTTCTTGATGGTGTATATGGTCTGTAAGTTCTAATTCCCATTTTTATTTCCTTTCTCTCAGGATTATGAAAAACTTCGTCTTACTTAGTTAAATTTCAATCAGTTCTCCTCGCCGTACTTATGTACTGTCTCGTCGATACTGCTTTCATTTGCCTTGTAATACTCGTTTTTGCTAATCCCTCTACTCTAAATTATTGAGCAATTTTCCTGTGCTCGCAGTTATTTTTTATTATCCCAGTTTTGTCTGGATATTTTTTAATTCAATTAAGCTCCCATAAATTCACTAATTGAATCTTTGTATTTTTTAGTAACTTTAACTTCTTTTCCACCTTTACCTAAGTAAGTTTTTGTTGAAGCCTCAGTATCAATAGTAACGATTGCTTTTTTCCAATCAGAAGTTCTACCTTGGTGAACTCCTACTCTTTTTTCTTTTCCTTTAACTGTTGTTGTATTAACATTTAATACTTTTACTTCAAATAATTTTTCAACAGCTTTTCTTATTTCAACTTTTGTTGCTTTTTTTGCAACTTTGAAAGTGTATTTACCTTCTTGCATATCAGCGCTACTTTTTTCAGTAACAACTGGTGCTATTATAATTTCTTCTGCTACCATGACTAAGCATACACCTCCTCTAATTTTTTTACAGTATCTACTGTTACTACTAATTTTTTATATTTTAATAAATCATAAACATTTATTGTAGCTACTGAGCTTGTTCTAACTCCGTCTAAATTTCTAGCTGATTTTTGAACAACTTCATTTTTGTCTGCTAATAAAATCAAAGCTTGATCTGTAACTCTTAGATTTTTCATA
The DNA here is from genome assembly GCA_947385375.1 of uncultured Clostridia bacterium. Taxonomy (GTDB): domain Bacteria; phylum Bacillota; class Clostridia; order TANB77; family CAG-508; genus Scatovivens. Next base: position 15,878 of record CANDKR010000006.1, on the reverse strand, counting down.
GCATCAGACATTTGTTTTGTTTTGATTTCTTTGAAATCAAATTTATCAACAACTATTAAGTTTTCTTCTAATACTTTTGAACTTAATAATGATTTGATAGCTAATCTCTTTTCTTTTTTATTAATTCTGTATTTGTATGAACGAGGTTTTGGTCCCAAAGCTATACCACCTTTAATCCATTGTGTAGCTCTTATTGAACCTTGTCTTGCTCTACCAGTTCCTTTTTGTCTCCATGGTTTTCTACCACCACCTCTAACTTCTGCTCTTGTTTTAGTGCTTTGTGTACCTTGTCTTTGATTTGCAAGATAATTAACTAATACACTATGTACAACAGCTTCGTTTGGTGCAACAGCAAAAACTGCATCATTTAACTCTATATCGCTAACTTTCTTTCCTTCTACATTATATACATCTATTTTAGCCATTTGCTTTTTCCTCCTTCCTTCTATTTAGATGCTTTTACGCTTTGTCTAATTTTTAATATACTACCTTTGTTTCCTGGTACTGAACCTTTAACTAATATAGCATTTTTATCTAAATCTACTTTTACAATTTCTAAGTTTTGAATTGTAACTTTATCTACACCCATATGTCCTGGTAATTTTTTACCTTTAAATACTCTACCTGGTGTAGATGTTGGTCCCATTGAACCTGGTCTTCTATGATACATAGAACCGTGTCCCATAGGTCCTCTAGATTGTCCGTGACGTTTAATAACGCCTTGGAATCCTTTACCTTTTGTGATACCTTGAATATCTACGGCATCTCCTGCTGCGAATACATCAGCTTTAACTGTATCTCCTACTTTTTGTTCTCCGATACATTCTGTACAAGCTCTGAATTCTCTTAAATGTTTTGCTGGTTTAACATTTCCTTTTGAAAAATGTCCTTTTAATGGTTTGTTAACTTTGTGTTCTTTAACTTCTCCATATCCTAATTGTACTGCGTCATATCCGTCAGTCTCAGTTGTTTTAACTTGAACAACTGTACAAGGACCAGCTTCTATAACTGTTACTGGAATAACTGCTCCATTTTCATCAAATATTTGAGTCATTCCTACTTTCTTTCCTATAATTGCTTTCATTATTTTAATTTCCTCCTAACTATTGGCTGAAGTTTTCTCCAGCTTGGTTTGATTTTTATAATTAACTAGAATTTGATTTCGATATCAACACCTGCTGGTAAATCAAGCTTACTTAAGCTATCAACAGTTTTTTGTGTTGGATAAAGAATATCAATAACTCTTTTGTGTGTTCTCATTTCAAATTGCTCTCTTGAATCTTTGTGTTTGTGTGGAGAACGTAATATTGTTACGATTTCTCTTTCTGTTGGAAGTGGAACTGGACCAGAAACTTTAGCTCCTGTTCTTTTAGCAGTATCTACTATCTTTTCAGCAGACTGTTCTAAAACAACGTGATCATAAGCTTTTAATCTAATTCTGATTTTTTCGCTTCCTACTTTTGTGTTTGATGTTGCCATTTTAATTTTCCCTCCTTAATATTTATTATGGCTAACGGCAAGTTATCAACGCATCCTAGTGTATCATATATACACATTTTAAAATCCAAGTCCGTCCTTAGTATTTTTAAATATAAATTTGGTCTTGGATAAGTATGCATTTATCAAACTTATCGCCCGGTCTAAGCCAAGACATACTCCACAGAAGTTCCCTCCACCCTTACGGATGTAGCCACATTCTGCTTCATCGCTTTATCTTACGCAAGTTATATTATACTACCTCTTTATACCTCTTGTCAACCATTTTTTCAAAGTTTTTCCAGTTTTTATCAATTTGACTTTTGATTAAAATTATGTTAACATTATAATAAACTGAATATTAAACTTTATTTACGGAGGTAGAAGTTATGGCACGGTCTTTCAAATACGCATTCCACATTTATTACAAAGGGCCATACAGTACAATTGTACACGGTTGGCTTCCAGAAGGACGTGAAGAAATTGGCAACAATCTAGACAAATTAGCCCGTAGCACCTGTAAACATCTTGCTTGGTTAGACCATGTGGGATGGAGAGACGGCATTGGTCAAGGAGATTTGGCATACGAGGGTCATTTCTCTGATTTCAAAGAAGCAAAGCATTTTTGTCAGATGGCAAACAGAAAGGTGGCTAAACTCTTAAAATCCTAAAAATGTAAAAAAATTTTTTTCATACACAAATGCCACGCATAAAAAGAAATGCGTGGCATTTGTGTATAATATAATCTTAATGTTAGAATTCTAATTTTGAAGAAATATAACTTGGTACTTCTTCTATTTTTATTCTTATTTGCTCCATAGTATCTCTATCCCTAACAGTTACACATCCATCGTTCTCTGTTTCAAAATCAACAGTAACACAGAAAGGTGTACCAATTTCATCTTCTCTTCTATATCTTTTTCCTATGCTTCCTGCTTCATCATAATCACACATAAAGCTTTTTGAAAGTTCTGCATATATATCAGAAGCTTTGTCACTTAATTTTTTAGATAAAGGAAGTATAGCAGCTTTATATGGTGCTAAGGCTGGGTGAAGGTGAAGTACAGTTCTTGTATCCCCTTCTCCAACTGTTTCTTCCTCATAGCTATTGCAAAGGAACGCTAAAGCTACTCTATCACAACCAAGTGATGGTTCAATACAGTAAGGAACATATTTCTCATTTGTTTCAGGGTCTAAATATGTCATATCTTCTTTAGAATATTCCATATGTTGTTTTAAATCAAAATCTGTTCTATCAGCAATTCCCCAAAGCTCACCCCATCCAAATGGGAAAGTAAATTCAATATCTGTTGTTGCATTACTATAATGAGAAAGTTCTGCTTTTTCGTGATCTCTTAATCTAATATTTTCTGGTTTCATTCCTAAATTTAAAAGCCAAGTCTTGCAATAATCTTTCCAATATGCATGCCACTCTAAATCTGTTCCAGGTTTGCAGAAAAATTCAAGTTCCATTTGCTCAAACTCTCTAGTTCTAAATGTAAAGTTTCCTGGTGTAATTTCGTTTCTAAAAGATTTACCAATTTGTGCAATACCCATTGGCATTTTTCTTCTAGTTGTTCTTAAAACATTTTTGAAGTTTACAAATATACCTTGTGCAGTTTCTGGTCTTAAATATATTTCAGATTTTGCATCTTCTGTAACACCTTGATAAGTTTTAAACATTAAATTAAATTTTCTAATATCAGTAAAGTTATGAGCGCCACACTCTGGACAGTTAATTTTGTTGTCGTCCATAAATTTAATCATTTCAGCGTCTGACATACCATCTGCTATCATATCTTTTCCGTTTTCGTGTGCCCATTCTTCTATAAGTTTATCTGCTCTATGACGTGTTTTACATTCTTTACAATCTATAAGTGGATCACTAAATCCTCCTACGTGTCCTGATGCAACCCAAGTTTGTGGATTCATTAAAATCGCTGCGTCTAAACCTACATTGTATTTTGTCTCTTGCACAAATTTTTTGAACCAAGCTTTCTTTATGTTGTTTTTTAGTTCAACACCTAAAGGACCATAATCCCAAGAATTTGCTAAACCTCCATAAATTTCTGAGCCAGGATATACATATCCTCTTGCTTTGCATAAGTTAACAATTTTTTCCATTGATTCTACCATAATAGAAACCTCCCTTTATTTTATTTGCTAGAAAAACAAAAAACGCTTACTTCTCTAGCATAAGCTAGGGACGTAAGCGAAAACTTGCGCGGTTCCACCCTAATTGGCTTTATAAGCCCACCTTAATTAATCTTGCTCCAAAGTTCCAAAATGTATTTATACTTGTTTAGTTCACACTATCCTAAACTCACTGCACTTAAGTATTTCTCTAACACATTTACTCTTTTTCAACGCAACATATTTAATATGTTTATATTGTACAAAAATTCTTTTTCAAAGTCAAGTATTTTTTACAAAAAAGTTTTATGTAAATCATTTTGTCTTTCTGTACACTTGTGGAAACCTGTGGATAATGTGGATAACTTTGTGGATAGTTTATTTATAGCACTTTTTCGACATTATTTTATACACAACATTTATGTAACTTTATTACATAATTTCATTTTAACTTTTTTATGTGCACAGTATGACTGTTCGCAAAAAGCCCAGCTTTCATTGATAAGCTAGGCTTTCGGTCTTGTTTGTCATTTTGTAATAATATTACTATTTTATTTCAAATGTTACAAAATACTTTGTTTCCACAATTTAAATAAATTTTAAAACTTAAATAAGTTTAATCCAATTTCATCATCTTTATATCTATCCACTGTTCCATCGATAATGTTTATAATCATTTCACAAGTTGCACTAACAACAGCCTTATTCAAGTGTCCGCCGAATACTTTGCCTTCACTATCACCAGCTGACATATGCAAATGTGTATAGAATTCACCATTCATTGTGTTTATTGTTCCTGTCAAAGATACAATTTCAAAATCTCCTGTAAAAGAATTTGCATAATATTTCTTTTCAGATGTTTTAAATACTCCAACCGTAAAATCACCAACTGCGCCTAAAGCGTTTATATTGGCAAGTTTTATATTCTCCTTTAAAGCAAGCTCCTTTACTTTCTCTAAAATTTCTTCTCCTTTATCAATTCTCGCTACTATTGTTTTACCAAATTTCCTATATTCCATATCTTCCTCCTAATCATTTTATATAAGTAAATCATATCTTTTATTAAGTTTTTTGTCAAATATAACAATAAGCCGAAGGGCCCAGCTCTATTTGAGCTAGACCCTTCGACTTTATGAACCAATTATAGTCCGTCGCTTTTGGTGCAGGATTTTTTCCTACAACGAATCCGAAAGCTTTTCGTTTCCGTCCAGAATGTACTTTACCATATTTCCGCCATAAAATAACACATACCGCTTGAGCTTGAAAAAGCCAGAGCCTTCCATCTTCTGAAAAGGTTTGTACCAGATATAGATACTGCCGTTTTGGATAACATACGCAGTTCCACTGGTCAGTGCATACAGGAGTGACTCCTCCGCACATCTACTACGCACGCTCAGTGTCACTTCCAATTCGTTATATCCATTTGCCTGCTCTGCCTCGTTTGCCGATTCATACCGCTCAATAACAGCCATTGCCTCTTCAGGAAGCATTTCAAATTCTCTCAGTTTATGCTCATAGAAGAGTTCCCTTTGAGCTCTAAGCTCCTTAATACCGTCGTTCATATCAAGCCTCCTACGCCTCTAACTGTTTTGTCGCACCAGCTTCCAAATAAATTGCTGTTCTTGCCTCCAACCTCGGCATACTCCTGAAATATTTATTCCAAGTTTGTGCCAAAGTGTATGCAAGTTTTTGAAACCAGTGCGTATTGCTGTACTTGGTATCCAAATCATTCCAAGCCAGCCCTACATCATCCACTTCTAAGCTGGTGGGTTTACCCTTCCAAAACTCCAGCTTGGCATCTTCCATAATGAAAGGCTCGTCGTTTTCGTAAATTCTGACTCGCACTCTCATCAGACAGCCGTCTTCAAAATGGTCATTGGGCATTGTGCATAAAAACTCGATTCTGTAGGTCTTGAAGCTAAACGTTTCTTCAAAGCTCGGTCCAAAGATCCAATAAATAGTACCAAGCTTCTTGATCAATTCTTCCTCAGCAGCGTCGCTAAGTGCCTGCGCCGAAGTCGCCTCTGGGATAAAAATGCCATTGTCTTTTTGCAGACGTTCGTACTGAGCCTTTAGCTTGCTGACCAACATTTTTGCGGCGTCCACTTCAGGACCTATTTTCTGCCGCTCAATGCGTTCCTCAAGCTTCTTGACTCTTTTTGCAAGGACTTTGAGCCTTTCTTGTACACCATCAACTGCCATTTCGTACCTCCATAATGTCGTATTTGTTGTTAGTGCTGGTAAAGTGTTCTCACCTCCCTAAAAATTTTGTAATTAATATTATATCACACTTAATGCTAAACGTAAAGCTTGTAGCTATTCAGCGCTTGTTTCTCCTTCATATTTTTCAATTATTTCTAACATTGCTGATAAATCTTCCTCAGTAAGTTCTGCTTGTTTATCGCCTTTTTGCAATTCTTTACAGTCTTTTTTCAAATAATAAGTTTCGTTATCCATTATTATTGAATAATTATTAATTCCTCTACATAGTCCCCTATTATATTTTGAATTTTCTAATATGTTTTGAATTATACTAACATCATTTATATCTGTTATATCAAAGTATTCTCCATTATCTTCTTCCAAACCTGGAAATACATTAGCTATTTTAATAGCTTTTACTTCTGGTTTTTCATAATTCATAAACCAACTCCCCATTTTCACACCAACATTGCTTTTAAATGGCTCATTTGGAGATACTCCAACATATCTTACTACTTTATATCCAAGTCCAATATAAGTTATTTTACTTCCATCTGCACTAATAGTTTTTATACAAAATCTTGGCTCATTTCCAGTAGTTACCCTAGCGCTATCAGCATAATTTGTAATAACTGCAAAAAGTAAAACAACAAATACAATTATTATAATAACACTTATAATCTTTTTCATAATTTTCCTCCTAATTTTCTTTCCATTGATATATTTTTAAATCAACTTTATTATTGTTAACTTTAATACCTTCTTTTTCTAGTCTTTTCTTTTGAACGTCTTTTCCACCAAACACAAAAGCTTCTGCAAGTTCACCTTTACTATTTAAAACTTTATAACAAGGGTATTTGTCCCCATCAGGATTTTTATGAAGTGTACTTCCTACTACTCTTGCTAAACCTTTATTGCCTAAACTTTCTGCAACTTGCTTATATGTAACTACTTTTCCTTTTGGGATTGTAGTTAAGTAATCATATACCTTTTGAGATAAACTATCACCTGTAAGTCCACATTTACTACCTATTGATAGCTTATAGCTGTTATCAATAAACTCATAAATTTTAGATGTTTTCATTGTTCCATCTAGCTTTATTGTTATCCAGCTTTTCTTATTCATATGATAACCTGGAAATACTTTTGCCCCGTCTACAATATTCTCTACTTCGTCTTTTTGATATCTTAAATCTAATGCCTCAACTATCTTGTCCGAATTCAATCCTAGTTTGCTTTCTGATATAGTAAGTAAAAGTGCATACCATTTATTATTTTGCTTATTTCTCCAAATAGCATTATCATCAAATTTTTCCCATAAGAATTCTAACTCGTCACCATACTTCTCTGTTATATATTCTATAACCTCTTTTGACTGTTTACTTTCAAATATTTCTCTACTTGTGCACTTTTCTATAATATCATCAATTACGCTTTCATAAGCTTCACGTAATTCTCCCACAAACTTACCTGTTGAATTTTCCAAATCAACCATTACAAATTCTTCATCATTTTCTATATCGATTAGCTTTGAATAACTTTTATCGTCAGAAATTACAACATTTATTTCAAAACTATCAGCTTGTATTTTTTTATTATATATGTACTTTTTTACAGATTTTGTAAAGCCGTATTTCTCTAAAGCTTTATAATTAATTTTTCTTTTTCTTAATCTATCATCTAAATTTCTCATAAAAATTCCACCTTGATACATTTTTCACTTTATTTATATCATAAAATATATTTTATTACAAATTTTAACTTATACTTAGCTGTACAAATGTATTTTTCTGTGTTATAATGCTAATTATCAAAGCGTAAAGGGGCGATAGTATGGCTAACATTGTTCTATTGTCATTGTTGCCACTAGCAGGGACTACTCTTGGAGCATATTTGGGTGTTTTGAAATCCAAAACACAGGTTGACAATCAAGAAGAAACACTAGTGGCTATCGCCACTGGAATCCTTGGAGCAATTTGTATCAATCTGTGCGTGGAAGCATTCGCGTATGTTCGGGATATAAAACTGTTAGTGGGAATAATGATAGGGTTTGCATTCACTTTTCTGATGGATAAAATCACTGTTCAGGAAACAATACATTCCCAACTCTTCTGGGCTATGCTAATCCATAATATTCCTGAGGGAATTATTGTAGGAATTGCATTAGCTGGAGAAATCACTGTTCCAAAACTTGGTATTATTGCAAGCGTGAGCCTGCAAAATGTACCAGATGGGCTTGTAGTCTCAATGGCTGCACTCACAAAACACGGAAAATTCAAGTCGTTTTTGCTTGGCTTCTTATCCGGCGTTGTTGAGCCCATTGCCGTAGCAATCATATTTTTCTTTATGCGGACAATCAACTTGGAAATGGTTGAGCCGATTTTCGTTGGCTTTTCTGTATCCTCAATCCTTATGATCGAATGGGATTTGTTTAAAAGTTGCCACAAATGGAAAATATTGGTTGTATCTTTAGCGTTTACACTGTTCTTCAATGGTATTCTGGGTTAAAAAATGGGAAATGGTGAGTATCATTTCCCATTTCCCGTTTTATTATATAATTCCTAAGTGTTCTACTAATATTTTAAGTCCTATCAAAATCAAGATTACTCCGCCTAAAAGCTCTGCTTTATTTTGGAATTTATCACCGAATTTATTTCCCAATTTCACTCCCAACAATGACATAAAGAAAGTTATAACTCCAATAAAAATCACTGGTAAAACAATGCTAGTTTTTAAGAAAGCAAAAGTAATTCCAACTGCTAGTGCATCTATACTTGTTGCAATCGCAAGAACTATCATGGTTTTAAAATCAACATTATCATTACGTTTGTCAACTTCATCATCAAAAGACTCTTTTACCATATTTCCACCAATTATGCCTAATAAAATAAAAGCAATCCAATGGTCTATGCTAGTTACTAAATCTGAAAATGTTGCACCTAAGAAATAGCCAATAACTGGCATTAGTGCTTGGGAAACGCCAAAATATCCTGCAATTATAAACGCCTTTTTCCAATCTATCTTACTCATAGAAAGCCCTTTGCAAATTGATACAGCAAATGCATCCATAGCTAAACTAATACTTATAAAAATAACTTCAAAAATTCCCATGTTTTCACCTTCTGCTACATTTTATCATAGCTATAAATAATATGTCAAACAAGAACTACTTATGAAAACAAAACAAGCTAAATATTAAAATTCATAAAAACAATTGCATAATAGTGCTACTGTATGATAAAATACATTTATAGGAGAATTTATGGAAAAAGATTTACTAAAAATAGAAATAATAAAAGAATACTTTAATAAAAAACAAATATATTATACTAAACATTTTCTTAATAGAATACATAAAAGAAATATTTCTATTGAAGATATAAAATTAGCTATAAAAGCTGGAAAAATCATAGAATATTATTATAATGATTTTCCATATCCCAGTTGCTTAATATTAGGATATACGCTAAATAATATTGCTATACACATTGTCTGTGGAATTAAAGATAATATGTTATATATGATAACTGCATACTATCCTGATGAGGAAAAATGGATAAATGATATGGAAAAAAGGAGGAATTAAAATGAACTGTTTTATGTGTAAAGGTGACTTAATTGATAAAAAAGTTAACTATATGGTAGACTTGGAAAATACTATTATTATTATAAAAAATGTTCCTGCAAAAGTATGCAAGCAATGTGGTGAACAATACTTTGATAATGATACAACTGAAAAACTTGATAAAATGGTAAATAAATTAAAAAAATTAGCACTTGAAGTTACTATTGTTAACTATGATGAAAAAGTTGCATAGTAAAAACACAAATTGATTATGCTGCATCGATTTCAATAAAAAAATATCCTAGAAATCTTGACATACAAGTTTTCTAGGATATTTTTGGTTGGGCTGACTACTATCAACATCAATAATCCCAGAAAATTAAAGCCATTTACTAAAATTAGTGTGCATATTATGTGCAAATTAAATATTTTTAAATAATTACACATAAAGTTGCATACAAATATTTACTTCATTATGTATTCTATCATAGATGTAAATAATATGTCAAATAAGGATTTCTAATAAAGTCAAAGCAAGCTAAATATTAAAATTTAACTTGCTTTGGTGGGTAGGATAATCGTACATACCCAATTTATGTTTATATTTCAATACTTTCGCATTTTGTCCGTGCATATTACGTGCAAATTAAATAACGTTATGTAATTTCACATAACATAATAAATTGATTCTTTCCAACTACATTATGTTTTTTATCACATCATATTATGTCAAACAACAATATTAATCTACAAAATTTCGGCTTGAAATAATATTTCTGTTCTTTCTTCATTCACTGCTATAAAAGCTATATGCTGTTCAGGTTGAGCAAAAAAATATATTGTAAGATCTCCTCTATTTTCATTCAAATTAAAACCGTATTCATCTATACCATAATGACTCAATTTATGCCCAGTTCCGTCTTGTTCCATTGTCATTATATAAGATGGACTTCCATATACTTTTTTACAATTTTCAATATATGAATTTATTTTATCTTGATTTGCTTTAAATTCTAATTTCATCTTAATTTTATTATTTATTCCACCGTGACGTATAGTAAAATTGAATATTTTGTGCATCTTCTGGTATTTCTTTAGGAAAATGCTTTAATAAATCTTTGTTACTATCAATTTTCATAGTCAATATTCTTGAATAATATTGACTTTTAGTAATTATTGCCATATTATCTCTTGCTAATATAAAACAAAAAAGGCAAAATACAGCAAGTCCACCTATAATTAATAGTGAAGTTGTTTTCACTATAATCTTTTCTTTTTTTACTTTTTCATTAACACATTTTTTTCTTAAACCAACCAACAAAATTACTGGTATAAAAAATACTAACCCTATTATAAAATATCTATCCACCAAACAAAACGTAACTAAATAATATGCAAAAGTGTCAATTACTAATAGTATGAATATTAAAATATTCAATATATACTTCATTTTTATATTACTCTCCTCATATAAATTTACAATTATTATAGCACGTTTTTTGACTTGCTGTCAAAAAATCAATTAACATATTCTATACTAGCTTGTTCTACTAAATATTCCTTATATAAATCTAGCATTTTTTCTCCTAATTCTAAAGCCTTTTTAAAATTTGTATTATTAACGCAGTCTATATATTTTTCATATATTTCTGCATATTCTTCAGTATTAACTCTAATTTCTCCACTATGTATTTTAGGAATTACATCATCTTGCCATTTTAATTCCAAATATAACATTTTTTGAGATTTTATATACATTTGCTCACATTCCTCATAGGACATATTTAATTTTTTTGCCTTTTTTCTCATATCTTCTTCATATTTAGGAATACTTTTTATTTTCTCAATCTCTTTGTCTGAAACAAAAAATCCTTTATTATTAGCGTCTTGACAGATAACAACTTTTTCAATCTTACTATCAATAAAATTTTTCATCTCTTCATTTGCATTTATTACGCTATTATTTTGATGGTAATTTTCTAGTGCAAGTTCTATATCTGTAACTTCTTCTCCATTAACATATAATACTACTTTATTAGTTGTTCCTTCAAAAAATTCACTCATTTCTTCAAAAGGCTCACTACCATCTGCTTTTTCCAAACTATATGTATTTATTTGATTATCAGAAATAAATAAATCGCTGTTTTTTAAGTCATTTATAGTTTCTTGATTTGTGATTTTTCTATCCACATCTACTTCGTTCTTGGAAGAAGTTTTTTTCCCTAATTCAATTATAATAATTAATAATATAATAACAATTATAGACATAATAATAACATTTACTAACACACTCTTTTTATTCATTTAATTATTTCCTTTCGTTACAATAACTTTTCCAGATTTTGTTCTCTCACCTTTTTGCCATTTTATATTATAATTAATTTCTCCATAATTCGTATAATTTCGTGCCAATCCTGCTCTATTTAATTCATAAAATTTATCTGCTGCCATATCATCCAAGCTATAATCAAAGACTTTATTCCAAACATAATTAGCATCTTTTTTCTCCCAATCGTAATAATCTTCAACTCCCAAAATCAAGTTTAACATATAAGTATCGTTTTCCTTGCTAAAGATACTTTGAGTCTTTATTCTATAATTATTCATAGTTCCAAACCAATCTAAACAATACTCTTTAGTAACTGTTCCGTTAGCATCAGGAATGTTAGAAAACTTAATAGTTTCACCATCTTGTAAATTTTGAATGTTTTCAACTGCATTTATAATAGAATCTACCAACCTATTAAAATCTTCTCCTACTAATCTGTCATCTATTTCCACTTGCCTCATTTTATGTCCTTTGGTATATGGATATACTTCATATAAATAATTTTCTTTTTTTACCTCACTTTCACCATTAGTTAAAAAATAAGATAAAGCTTTTGAAGCATTTGGTAAAGTAATAGAAGTAAAAGTAGCTACATAAGTTGCCCTATTTTTTAACTTCACTAATTTTGGTTCTAATTCCTCTCGTTCCTCCATAGTCATAGAATTATATAAGCTTTCGCCTTCTGTTATCTGTAAAAGTGTATCTTTTCTTTTAATTCCACTAACATTTAATTCATTCGTATAAACCACCTTTAAATCATCATCATAACTACAAATTTTACAACCAACACTTTTAGCTGTATTAAAATGATTTGTTGCAATATATTGTTCTTTTGAAAGTCTTGTATAACCTTTATTTACCATTGCATACTTTGAAAATCCACTTATCAAATCCAACTCAATTTTTATTGTATTGTCTTCATAGTTTGTTTCATATAATGTAGAATTATATGCCTTTGTTATTAATTCTGTTTTACTTAGATATATGTCCATTTTATTATTACTTGATAGTACTGCATAATAATATATATACTTATAGTCATCAAAATTCATCTCTAATTTAGGCAATTCGATATATGCCTCATATATCTTATTTTGGTATGGAATTTTTATCGTTTTAGTTTGAGGTGGCCAATCTATTTCATCTGACTTAGCATATCCTTCTATCCCATTATTTAATTCTATTTTATCCCATTCATGCCCATTTGCTATATTAACATTTAATATAATTCTTTTAAACATGCTCTCTTTTGGTACAGTTGCTATTATGTCATAATTTAAACCTGGACCATCATATATATTAAAAACGTCAACACAATCTCTTGACCTTACTATTTGATGTACGAAATCTTTATTAATTTCTTCATGAACATTATAAATATCACCACTATTTCTTTTTAAAATCTCTGTATTTCCATAATATAAATTTTGATTTGATGCTATAATGCTACCAAAACTAATATCTGTACCATTTTTCTTCATATCAAATATTCCTTGTGTTAGTGAACCATCCGATTTTATACTTACCACTATTGTTTTTTCTGAACATCTTATACTATAATAAAGTGCTTTACTTCCTGCACCTACTTTTATTCTCTCGTCACTATAATATAAAGTCAATTGTGTATCATTTGGTTTTGTTACAAAATAGTATGCATAGTCTTCCAAGTTTACATTTAAACTTGATGATGATAAATATATATTGTAATTAACTTTATTATATGAAAAACTTAACTTTTTACTATCTTCTGCTTTTTCTACTTCTTCTGAAATTATATATGCTTCTTTCCCATCACTCAATTCTACTTTATCCCATATTTTTCCATTTGCATTATTCACACCTATCTTTACTCTTTTTATTGGAATACCCTCTTGCACTGTCGATATAATATCATAATTCAATGCTGGTTGATCATATACATTCATTTCCCTATTAGATTTTATTAATTCATTACAATCTACTCCTTGCTCATTTGATATATCGTATTTATATCCGCAATTTCTACTAAGAATCAAATCCTTTTGGCAATAAATATTTTGATTTGATGCTATAATACTACCAAACCTAATGTCTGTACCATTTCTCTTCATATCAACTATTCCTTGTGTTAGTGAACCATCTGATTTTATATTTACCACTATTGTTTTTTCTGAACATCTTATACTATAATATAGTGCTTGACTTCCTGCACTTGCTTTTATTCTTTCATCACTATAATATAAAGTCAATTGAGTATCATTTGGTTTTGTTACAAAATAATATGCATAATCATTTAAATTTACATTTAAACTTGATAACGATAAATATATATTGTAATTAACTTTATTATATGAAAAACTTAGTTTTTTACTATCTTCTGCTTTTTCTACTTCTTCTGAAATTATATATGCTTCTTTCCCATCACTCAATTCTACTTTATCCCATATTTTTCCATTCGTATTGTTCACACCTATCTTTACTCTTTTTATTGGTATACCTTCTTGCACTGTCGATATAATGTCATAATTTAATGCTGGTTGGTCATATACATTCATTTCCCTATTAGATTTTATTAATTCATTACAAACTGTTCCTTGATCATTTAATATATCGTATTCATATCCACAGTTTCTTCTAAAAATTAATTCTGTTTGACGATAAATATTTTGATTTGATGCTACAATACTACCATAACTAACACTCATACTGCTTTTTATATTATCTATTCTTTGGGTTAGTGAGCCATCTGATTTTATACTTACTACTATTGTTTTTTCTGAGCAGGTTATATTATAAGAAAATGATTGGCTTCCTGTATATCCTTTTATTCTTTCGTCACTACAGTATAAAGTCAATTGAGTATTATTTGATTTTGTTACAAAGTAATATGCATAATTCTCCAAGTTTACATTAAAATCATTAGAAGATAAGTATATTATATATGCTTTATTATTATATTTAAAACTTATCTCTTTTGCATCAGGTATAATTTCAAAATCTTCTGATACTATATATGCTTCTCTTCCGTCCATTAATTGTACTTTATCCCATAAATATCCATTTGTTGTATTTACATCTTTTTTTATTCTTTTTATTGCAGTATATTTTTTTATTGTAGTCAACTCATCATAATTCAGTGCTGGTTTTTCATATGCAATTACAGGTTTATTTATTTTTATTATTTCATTACATTCTTCTTGGTTTTCATTTGCCTCATTATACTCATATCCACTATTTCTTTTAAAGCATATATTATTGTTATAATATATATTTTGATTTGAAGAAATATAATTTGTATCTTCTAAAGCTACATAATACTGATTTTTTATATCAATTATACTTTTTTTAATTGTTCCATTTTCATATATTATTACTCTTATAGAATCTGCACTACCATGCGCTTTATATTGCTTATCTCCATATGTGCCTGCTATGTAAATTCTTTCTTTACTGTAATACAAATCAATTCCTGTAGATATTTTCTTTACAAAATAATATTCATACTCGCTTAAATTAACTCCTAATTCATTAGAAGAAATATTTACAGAATAAATTTCATTATTATATGGAAAAGTTAGTGTTACAATAGTATCATCCATATCTTCACTATTTGTTTCTTCTTCATCACTTTCATTATTTTCTGCAATATCATTAATATTCTCTTCAGATTCTTCTTTTGTTACATTATCTAGTGGTTGCTCTACTTCTGTTGTAATTTCTTTAGAAACCTCCTCAGTTTCAATTACTTTGGCTTCTCTTTCAACCTCTTGCTCTTCTTGTTTATTATCCATTACTTCTTGTTCTGTAACGACTTCTTCTGTATTCTCCTCATTTAGAATTTCTATAGTATCATTTTCCTCCAGCACTTTTTCTTCTGTACTATCTTCAATGTTTTCAACTTTTGTTGAATTTTCTGCCACTTCTTGTTGTACTTCTGCATTTTCTAAGTTGTCAATTGCCATTGCAATAGTGGTATTGCAAAAGCAAAGTAGTTCTATGATTATTATCATAGACGCCAAGATTTTTTTCATAAAAATCCCCCTTTCATAATATAAAAATTTTTTTAGGAAAAGTTGTCCATAAATTTTACATTTTCTTCCCTATTTTTCCCTTATATAATATTAGACTCTAAAAAATTCAGGTTCTATAACTTTAGTTGGGGTATAAAAAACTCCAACTATTTTTATATAAAAA
>CANDKR010000005.1 GCA_947385375.1 uncultured Clostridia bacterium | reverse complement strand
TAAGTTTAACTGTTATCAATGGTTTAAAATAGCAATTCTTGTTCGACTACGAACCAAGAGGTCGGGGATTCGAATTCCTCCAGTCGCACCAGCTGTAAGAGTTTGTAAAATAAACTTTTACAGTATTTTTTTATTCCCCCAACTTTTTCTCAATTTAGTTTTTCATACAATATTCTTATATCTACAAATTATATTTTAGTTTTATATCAATTTCAAATTCTTTCAAGGCTCTCTTAACTGATAATTTTACTACTTCACCCGGATTTTTGCCATAAATATATTTTTTTAGCTCACTCATTTTGTTCACTTCTATTCCATCAATTTTTGTAATGACATCGCCTACCATAATACCTGAATTATATACTGGTCCGTCTAAAGCAATGCTATCTACATAAATTCCGCTATTTAACTCCATATTAGAATTCAAATATGGTATAACCTCTTTATCATAACCATAAATACCAAGATACGCTTCTTCAAACTTACCTGTTTCTGACAATTTATCAATTATTGGTTTTACTATATTAATCGGAACTGCAAACCCCATTCCTTGTGCCTCTGTAATCTTTATCGTATTTATTCCAAGTAATTTACCATCTGTATTTATCAAAGCTCCACCGCTATTGCCTTCATTTATCGTGCTATCTGTTTGTATTAAATCTTCCATATATACAAAGCTATCATTCTCCTCTATTTTAATAGTCCTATCTAAACCACTAATAATACCTTTTGTGACAGTTCTTTGAAATTCAAAACCTATTGGATTTCCTATTGCATATACGTCTTCACCAAGCTCAATCTCATCAGAATTACCTAAACTAAGATATGGATATTTAGCAAG
The DNA here is from genome assembly GCA_947385375.1 of uncultured Clostridia bacterium. Taxonomy (GTDB): domain Bacteria; phylum Bacillota; class Clostridia; order TANB77; family CAG-508; genus Scatovivens. Next base: position 113,466 of record CANDKR010000005.1, on the reverse strand, counting down.
TGGAATTTTCACAATTGCAAGATCGATATTCTCATCTGCCCAAACCACGTCTCCATTATACACTTTGCCATCTTCTAAAGTTACAAAACAACTACTATATTTATTGCCTGCCACATGATGATTTGTCAAGATATAACCATTATCAGTTACAATAACTCCACTTCCGCTATTGATAGAATTATCTGCATTTAGAATAGTTTTCGAAGTTTGTTTTACTTTAGAAATTCCAACTACTGCCTTTGTTGCATCTTTAATAAAAGCATAATCCTTCTTTTCCTTTGGCAATTCCTCTATTTCTTCTTCTTTTGAAATCTTATCTACGTTATAAGTATTACCACTTAAGTTTTGCATTCCTTCTAACCTTAAATTCATAGCCACTAACAGCCCTATAATAACTAACATTGCTAGGAAAACTAGAAAGCCTCTTCCTCGTTTTTCCTTCCTATTTTCATAATACATTCTCTACCTCTCTACTTCTATATTTTCCAAGTTTTTCCTGAATATACAAGATTTGTAACAATTGTGTTAAATTTGTCATAAAGTAGTTTACTTTTTTACCTGCTAGTATATAATAAGCTTAGGTTATTTTAAGCAAAAAGGATGTATATTATGAAAAAAACATATTCACTAACATTTCCACAACAATCAATTTACTTAACAGAACAATTCTATAAAAACACTAATGTAAATAATATTTGTGGAACAGCAATTGTCGAAGAAAAACTTGATTTTGACCTTTTAAAAAAAGCTATTAATATAGTTATACAATATAATGATAGTTTTCGTATTCGTCTTATTAAAGAAGAAACTGACGTTAAACAGTTAATATCAGAATATCAAAATGTAGATATTGATATTACAAACCTTGACAATCAAGACGAAATAGCAGTACTTGAAAATACTGCTATGCAAAAGCAATTCGATTTATTTGGCAACGATAATCTATTTGAATTTAAAATTTTTAGATTTCCAGACCAAACTGGTGGATTTTTGCTAAATATACACCACATTATTTCTGACGCTTGGACTTTAGGTCTTACTTGCCGAAAAATAATGCAAGAATATTCAAATCTTATAAATAACTCTACTGAATTAGAAACAAATTTATCTTACTTAAATTACATAGAAGATGAACAAAAATACATAAATAGTGAGAAATTTAAAAAGGATAAAGATTACTGGGAAAAACTTTTTAAAAACTTACCAGATTCTGCAAAACTTCCTTCCGACCTACCTTCTACAGACAGTAACTTATCTTGCGTGGGAGAAAGAAGTCTTTTTACTATACCTAAAAACAAGATGAAACAAATAACTAATTTCTGTAGTGAAAATAAAATATCTACATTTAATTTCTTAATGGCAATTTACTCAATTTATATTTCTAAAATAACTCATTTATCAGATTTTGCAGTTGGCACTCCTATCCTTAATAGAAGTGGATTTTCAGCAAAAAACACAACTGGTATGTTTGTCAATAATATACCTTTTAGAGTTAATTTAAAAAATAATAACACTTTCAAAAGCCTAGCACAAAGCATTGCAGAAAACTCTCTTGCTATGCTTAGACATCAAAAATATCCATATAAACTACTTTTAGAAGAATTAAGGAAAAGCGACCCTTCTATACCTAGTCTATATGATATTGTACTTTCTTACCAAGTAACAAAAGCTAATCAAATAGGTAACTATAAATATAACACACGCTGGGCTTTTAATGGCACCTCACCTGACTCTCTTACAATACAATTTTTCGACTTAGATGAGGCTGGTGTTTTAAATGTCGCCTATGACTACAAAAAACTACAATACTCTAATAACTATATAAAAGCCATGCACTCACGTATAATGGAGATAATTAATAAAGTTCTTGAAACGCCTGATTTAAGCCTAGATAATATCTCTGTTATTACAAAAAACGAACAAGAATTATTACTAAATAAATTTAATGATACTGACTTAAAATACAATAAAAAATCAAATGTAATTTCTGAATTTACAAAACAAGCGAAACTAAATCCAGACAAAATTGCTGTTATTTTTGAAAATCAGAAAATTACTTATAAAGAATTAAATGAAAAATCAAATATTTTAGCACATTATTTACTAAGCAATGGGTATAAAGCAAATACTATAATAGGTATTATGCTAAATAGGAGCATTGAACTTGCTATTGGTCTTTTAGCAATACTAAAAATTGGTGCAGCTTATCTACCAATAGATCCTTCTTATCCAAAAGATAGAATTGCATATATGCTAGAGGATAGTGAAGCAAAACTAGTTCTTGTAAAAGGAAACCAAAAGAAAACAAATGCTAAAACTATTGATATTAGCCTTGAAAACGACTTATATAAGTCTACTAATATTACTGATTTAAAAATAGATATCAACCCAGAAAGTTTGATTTATTTGATATACACTTCTGGCTCAACAGGAAAGCCAAAAGGTGTTATGTTAAAACATAAAAATATAACTAATTTTTTACTAGGAACTAAACAAGTTATTGATTTTGCAGAAGAGAAAATTATGACTTCTGTAACTACAATTTGTTTTGACATATTTGTATTAGAATTCTGGGGTGCATTAACCTCTGGTATGACTTTACTTTTAGCAAATGAGCTAGAACAAAACGATGCTAAATCATTAAATGAGCTTTGCTTAAAAAACAATGCCTCTATGATACAAACTACACCATCAAGATTTGCAAATTTTATTAAAGATAGTGAAAATACTCAGTTTTTAAAAAATATGTCTGATATTTTAGTAGGTGGAGAAGGAATTTCAAAAGCTTTATTAGACAAGCTTTCAGCCACAACAAAAGCTACAATTTTCAATATGTATGGTCCTACTGAAACTGCTGTATGGTCTACGATTAAAAAACTTTCTGGCGCTAAGGAAATTACTATTGGAAAACCTATTGCAAATACAAAATGCTATATTTTAGATAAAGACAAAAACTTACTTCCACCATATATCGCAGGAGAATTATATATTGGTGGAGACGGTGTTTCAAATGGATATTTACATAGAGAAGAATTAACAAAGGAAAAATTTATACAATCTCCTTTTGATAAAAACTATTTAATATATAATACCAATGACTTAGCATATTTTACAGATTCAGGAGAGATTGTACATCTTGGAAGAACTGACTTTCAAGTAAAAATACGTGGCTACCGAATTGAACTAGGAGAAATAGAAAATAAAGTTATTTCTATACCAGAAATCTCTAATGTAGCAGTTATTGCAGATAATGAGCAAAAATATTTAATTTGCTATTACACTACTTCCTCAGAAATTTCTCAAACAGCTATTTCTGATTATCTTATGAAAGAACTACCAAACTATATGGTGCCTTCATATTTCTGCAAATTAGATAGTTTCCCTCTAACACCAAATGGTAAATTAGATAGAAAGAAACTACCTAAGGTAGAACTAAAACCTGAAAAGATACAAAAATATAGAACTAAAACTGAAAAACTTTTATATACAATTATTGCTGATATCTTACAAAATGACGAACTTGATATTAATACACCTTTCATCACTCTTGGTCTTGACTCACTAGGAATTATATCTGTTCAAACTAAGCTATTACAGCATAATTATGTGCTAAATACTCAAGACTTTTATAAATTTAACACAATAAAATTATTAGCAGAAAACATTGACAACAATATATATACTTATAAAGAAAAAGACGCTCAAGTGCCTGTACAATTTAGACATAGTTTTGACGAAATCTTATCTAAGATAAAATACAAAACCCTTTCTGATGAAATACTAGGAAATGTATTCTTAACAGGTGCTAATGGCTCTATTGGTGTACATATTCTGCACGAACTTTTAACCACTACAAATGTCAATATCTACTGTTTAGTTCGTGGTAATTCAATAGCACATTCTACACAAAGATTGCTTGAAAAATATGAATTTTACTTTAAAGAAGATATTTCTAGCTTATTAAATAATCGTGTTGTTATTTTAAATGGAAATATATCAAAAGAGAATTTATCTTTAGCAAATTCATATATTAATCTTTTGAAACAAAATGTTACAACATTTATACATACTGCTGCAATCGTAAAGCACTATGGAAGTTTTGAACAATTTAAAAATGTTAATATTGAAGGAACAAAAAATGTTGCTAGCCTTGCTTTTGATTTACAAAAAAGGCTTATACATATATCTTCTATAAGTGTTTCAGGAAACTACTTAGTAAAACAAGATAACAGAAATATAGAATTTAGTGAAAACAATCTATACATCGGTCAAAAATATACTGACAATGTTTATGTACACAGTAAATTCGAAGCTGAAAAAATTGTGCTTTCATTTATGGAAAAAGGCTTAAATGCTCAAATACATAGGGTTGGTATATTATCTGGAAGATTGTCTGACGGTGTTTTCCAAGAGAACATTTCAGATAATGCCTTTTATAGTAGAATAAAATCTATGATAACTTTAGGTAGTGTATCTGATACAATGCTTGACCAACAAATCGAATTTACACCAATTGATGTTTGTACAAAAAGTATTGTAGCTCTTGCAAAAAATAATATTATGGATAACAAGATATATCATTTATTTAATCATAATTTTGTTTCTATAAATGATATTATTCAAGTACTAAACAATTTTGGATATTCTATTGACATTGTATCAGAAGAAGAATTCCAAAATAGAATTATAAATTTTTCTAAAAGCGATAAATCAAAATTATTACTTGGAATTATAAATGACTTAGATTATAAAAATAATTCTGCAATTTCTATAAATTATAATTTCACTGTGAAAATTTTATCAAACTATACACAAAAATATTTACATCTGTTAAAATGTGATTGGAATATTACAAACAAATCTTATATTAAAAAAATAATTACTTATATGAAAGATGTAAATTTCATTTAAGTTATAGGAGGAAAAATGAAAAGAAAAGTAAATACTTTGGGATTTAAAAAAGCTCCAAGTACTCTAATTTCTTTTAGGTACTCTACCATTGCACTAGCTATAACCTTGATTTTAATGCTTATTATTCCAAAAGTTTTAAATTATGCACCAGGAACGATAAACACACCTTTTGATATTCAAATGTCCTATATTTCTTATAACACACAGTTCTTTGCATTGGCAACTCTCATAATTTTAGGAATTGTAATATCACATAAAATTTCTTTGCACGAAGTAGATACTTGGTATAGTGATACTGATAAAAGTAAATTCACAGATATAAAGAGATTACAAAAAATCAGAAACAAGTGTATTACTCTACCTTATATATATTTTGCAGTTGAAATTATTTTGCCATCAACAATAGCCTTTATTTTACTTTCAATAACTGGTAGCCACTCAGCTATTATGATAGGAAAAGTAATATTACTTCTAGGTTCGTTTTCTTTATTACTTGCAGTTGTATCTTTTATTTTTTCAAAAGATATATATGACGAACTGCTTAGTAAAACTTATATAGAAGGTTTTAATATCGGAGCTCGTATTGGACTTAAGCAAAGAATTTTCTTACTTATCTTTCCTATACTTTTAGCAAGTATTTTAATGACAGCACTTATTGGTTATTCTTCTAGTATTAGAGAAAAAGAAGAGTCTCTATTTTACATATATAGTAATCAAATAAAAAACGTTTTTGACACTTCAAAAACATATACTATAAAAGAAATATATAGCATTTTATCAAGTATAAACACACTTTCAGATACGGATAAATTCTTTATGATTACAGAAAATGCTAACGCCATTTGTGTAAAAGGCACTCCAGTAAGCAATTTCGTAATAGAATTTACTTTGCAATTATCTGATGAAAATAATGGTCGTATTTATGATAGTTATGGTACTGACGCTCAAGGTTGTTCATTAAAACTTAAAACTCCAACTGGTGAAACTGTTTATGCAGGTATACTTTATGATGTTGTGGCACAAAACACTTTTAGGTATCTGATGATAGTATCTGTATTTTTAATTTCTATATCTTTAGTTATTTTATATATTTTTGCAAACTCTATCAGAAATAGCATACAAAAGATAACTGTTGGTTTTGAGCATATCATCGACTACACTGATACAAACTCATTACTTCCAATTGTTACAAACGATGAAATTGGTGATTTAACAAAAGCTTTTAATGAAATACAAAAATTAAATACAAAATTGTTAGCAAATATCAAAGACAATCAAACAATGCTTATTGAAAAAGAACGTTTAGCATCTCTTGGTCAAATGATTGGTGGTATTGCTCACAACCTAAAAACACCTATATTTTCTATATCTGGTGGATTAGAAGGCTTGAATGATTTGATACAAGAATTTGACTCTTCAATTGAAGATAGTACAGTTACAGACCAAGATATGCACGATATTGCAAAAGATATGAACGAATGGATTGAAAAACTAAAGGCTCATATATCTTATATGTCAGATGTAATCACTGCTGTTAAAGGTCAAGCGGTAACTCTTTCAGAAAGTGAAGAAATAGAGTTTAATATCGAAGAGCTTTTCAAACGTATTGACATTTTAATGAAACACGAAGTAAAAAATGCACTTATAAACTTAAATTTAGAAAATACTGTTGACAACAATACATTTATAAAAGGTAATATAAACAGCTTAGTGCAAGTTATCAATAATATTATCTCTAATGCTATCGAAGCTTATAATGGAAAACCTGAACAAAACGTAGATGTCTTTGCAAAAGCAGAAGATAATACAATTATTATAACTATTCAAGATTACGGTCCTGGTATTCCAAAAGCAGTTAAAGAAAAGTTATTTAGTGAAATGATTACTACAAAAGGGAAAAACGGAACTGGACTTGGTTTATTTATGTCTTATTCTACTATCAAAGCTAATTTTCAAGGAGATATTAAAGTAGAATCTGAAGAAAATCAAGGTACAAAATTTACAATTATTTTGCCTTATTAAAAGGTTAAGCCATACTGAAAAAAGTATGGCTTTTTTGCTACAATTTTATTGACTTATTCTCAAATTAAAGAGATAATATATAGTAGATTATTATATAGATACATAGGAAAAAATGGAGGAATTTTCATAATGAATAATATACTTTTTTACTCATTTACAGTAGCAGTGTTTTTAGCTATTTTGATAGCTTGCTTAATTTACTTACTAAAAAAGATATCTAGAACACAACTCCAACAAATATTTGCAGTTAACTTAATATTATTAGTAGTTTCATTCTTATTTATGTTTTTGCAAATGCAGTTTAGTAGTAGTTTAAATATTGCACCAATTTATTTTGACTACTTCTCGTATATAGGAATTATATTTCTGCCTATATCGTTATATTTTACAGCACTTATATTCATAAATACAAAAATCAGATTTAAAGCACGTTACCTACTTATGTTTGTTATTCCTATGATTTCATTACTTGCACTTTGGACAAATGATGTACACCATCTATTTTTCAAAGAATATAATATAAACTTAGAAGAATGTTCTTTTGGACCATTTTTCATAATACACGAGATATATTCATATTTTATATATGCTGCGGCACTTGCACAATTATTAAATTACTTCAGAAAAAATTCAGGTCTTTTTTCTCAACAATTAGGTTTAGTAGTTGTAGGAACTGTGTTCCCTTTTACAATCAATTTGCTTGGAACACTTGGAATTATAAAAGTTACAATTTATATAACACCTATTGCTCTAGCAGTTTCGATTATTTGTTTTGCTTTAGCCTTATTTAAATTCCAACTTTTAAATTCTTTACCAATAGCACTTACAAAAATTGTTAACAGAATTTCAGACGGATACATAGTTTTAAACGACAAAAATATCGTTACAGATTACAATAACCCATTTTTAAAAATTTTTGAAGTAGAAGATTTTGATTTAAGACAAATGCACGTATTTGATGTAATTGGTCTTGATGAATTCAAAGGCTTAGACGAGGATACACTTATTAGAGCTCTTCAAGCCGTTGTTGACTCAAATGAAACATTAATTTTCGAAGTAGAATTCGAAAATATTCACAAATATTTAAGATTAGAAATTAATAGTATCAAGAGCGATGGAATTTTTATTGGTGCTCTTATACTTGCAAAAGACCTTACACAACATTTTAATGACTTACAAACTATACAATCAAACCAATCTATGCTTGTTGAAAAAGAGCGCTTAGCATCACTTGGTCAAATGATTGGTGGTATTGCTCACAACTTAAAAACACCTATATTCTCAATCTCAGGTGCAACAGAAGGATTACAAGATTTAGTAAAAGAATATAGAGAATCTATAACAGATGACACAGTTACTATAGAAGATCATCTTGCAATTGCAAAAGATATGGACGAATGGCTTAGCAAAATAAAAAATTATGCAGCATATATGTCTGATGTAATTACTGCTGTTCGTGGTCAAGCAGTTGCTTTTACAGATAGAACTAACGAATCTTTTTCAATAGAAGAACTTACAAAACGTGTTTCTATCCTTATGAAACATGAATTACAACAATCTCTAACATCTCTTACTACTTCAGTACAAGTAGATAAAGATTTAGAAATAAAAGGAAATATCAACTCATTAGTACAGGTTATTAATAACTTGATTTCAAACGCTATTCAAGCTTACAATGGTGAGCCAAACAACACAATAGACTTTTCAATTTATAAAGACACTAAAAATGTTATTTTTAGCATAAAAGACTATGGTTGTGGTATGAGTGAAGAAGTTCAAGAAAAATTATTTAAAGAAATGATTACTACTAAAGGAAAAAACGGCACAGGACTTGGTTTATTTATGTCTGCGTCAAATATAAAAGCACAATTTAATGGAGATATTAAATTTACTTCAGATAAAGCAAAAGGAACAACTTTCAATATTATAATACCTATTAGATAAGGAGGTACAAAATGCGTCATTCAGAATCTGGGCAAGCAATGAGTCCTTATAAAATTATTGCTTGTGACGACGAAAACGGTATAATCGATTCACTTTCAGTTTTCTTAAAGCGTTCTGGTTATCAGCTAACTGGTGTTACTGACCCTTATGAAGCAATTGAGAAAATTCGTAATGAACACTTTGATTTATTACTACTTGACTTTATTATGACACCAATTCACGGTGACAAAGTAGTTGAGGAAATTAGAAAATTCAATCAAGAATTATATATTCTTTTACTTACAGGACACAAAGATTTAGCTCCACCACTTGAGACAATTAAAAGACTTTCTATTCAAGGTTATTGTGAGAAAAGCGATAAATTTGATCAGTTATTACTTTTAATTGAATCAGCACTTCGTTCTGTTGAACAAATGAAAATTATTAAAAAAATAAACCAAGAATTACAAGATAAGAACCAAGAACTTGAAAAAGCTTATTTAGACAGTATACAAACTTTACGATACACAGTTGAAGCTAAAGACAGCTACACAAGAGGTCACTCAGATAGAGTTGCAGATTTTTCAGTATTAATTGGAAAATATTTAGGACTTTCTGAAGATGATTTAAGAATTCTTCGCATAGGTGGTCTTTTCCATGATATTGGAAAAATCGGTGTGCCTGACAGTATATTACTAAAAGAAGCAAAACTTACTGATGAGGAATATTCAGAAATTAAAAATCACCCAAGTATAGGTAAACAAATATTATCAAATGCACAGATTTTCCAAGAAATGATACCTATTGTATATCATCATCACGAAAAATTTAATGGTACTGGATATCCAGCAGGTATAGCAGGTGAAGATATTCCTTTATTTGCGCGAATTGCAGCAGTTGCAGATACTTTCGACGCTATGACAACTAAACGTTCTTACAGAAACGCCCTTCCTTTGGAAGTTGTTAGAGCTGAAATTGAAAAATGCTCTGGAACACAATTTGACCCAAAAATAGCTAATGTTTTCTTAGATATTTTAGACCATCACTATGATGAGATTTTGGATATTCAAAATAAATATTAATGGAGGAACAAATGATAAACTCTAAAGAAATAAAAAAAGCAGCTTTAAATAAGCTTGACTGGAAACAAGCTCTTCAAGTTTCAACAGTTTTTGTACTTGCAAGTGCAGCTTTATCTTATGCAGTAACTTATTTATCAGCCTTATCACAAAATACACCAATATTTAACACTGTAATAAGCCTTATTTACTTAGCACTCTTCTTACCTCTATCTTTTGGCTTCATATCAAGTATGTCAAAACTTTATGATGGTAAGAAAATTACTGCAACAACACTTTTCAATGAAGGTATTTTAAACTTTACTAAAACTATTAAGATTTTTCTACTAACAGTTTTGAAAATGCTTCTACCTTCTATAATTATCATTATAGCAGTAGCTGGTATATTATTTTTAACAGCAAAAAACATACCAATTAAACCTGATATCACATCAGGATATGCTTTATATATATTGTTACTTTTCTATGCAGGACTAATTGGTATCGCACTTTCTGCAATGCCTTATGTACTTTCTTCTTACATACTAGCAGCAAATAAAGATTTAACTGCAAAAGAAATTGTAAACACTAGTGCAAGTTTAATGGAAAATAGAAAATGGAATTTTGTAAAACTTATCCTTTCATTCTTAGGTTGGTTTATAACCCTTGCAGTAATTGTAGCAATTGGAAAAATGCAATTTGGTGAAAATATTGCAATGATTTTAAATTGGATTGGAATGCTTCTACTAATGCCTTATCTTATCACTTCAATTAAAGTATTTCATGAAGAAGCAAATGACGAAAAATAGATATTTTAAAAGCTCTCCTATTTGGAGAGCATTTTTTATACTTTCATTGATAATTTTACTTTTTGTTTTTCTCTATCTATTCCAATAACTTTTACTTTTACAATATCTCCTACTGATACTATTTCTGATGGATTTCTAACAAATTTATCTGCCATTTCTGAAATATGAACTAACCCATCATGTTTTACTCCTATGTCTACAAATGCACCGAAATCGATTACATTTCTTACTGTTCCAGTAAGGAGCATACCTTCTTGTAAGTCATCAAATTTTAAAACATCACTTCTCAAAATTGGTTTTGGCATACTCTCTCTTGGGTCACGACCAGGTTTTGAAAGTTCTTCAATAATATCTTTTAAAGTTAAAGTTCCAACTTGTAGTTCATCTGCTGTTTTACTAACATCAACTTTTGACAAAGCAGATTTAACTTCCTCTAATTTTGATTTTTCCTTTAAGATTTCCACAGAATATCCCAATTTTGTTAATAACTTTTCAGCCACTTCATAACTTTCTGGGTGAACTGCTGTTACTTCAAGTGGATTTTTTCCATCGAAAATTCTTATAAATCCAGCACATTGCTTATACGCCGCAGGTCCTAGCTTTGGAACTTTAAGTAAATCTTTTCTTAGTTTTAATTCACCATTTTCATCTCTATATTTCACTATGTTTTTAGCAATACTCATATTAATTCCAGAAACATAAGAAAGTAGTGATGGTGTTGCAGTGTTTACATCTACACCTACTGAATTTACAGCGTCTTCTACCACACCTGTCAAACTCTCACTTAGTTTCTTTTGGTTTACATCATGTTGATATTGTCCTACTCCTATTGCCTTAGGATCAATTTTAACAAGTTCTGATAATGGATCTTGAAGACGCCTTGCAATAGATATTGCACCTCTTAAAGAAACATTGATATCAGGATATTCTTCAGTTGCAAGTTTTGAAGCTGAATATACAGATGCTCCAGCTTCACTTACAATTGCATAATAAATCTCCCCATCTATTTCTTTTATCATATCTGAAACAAACATCTCAGATTCGCGTGAGGCTGTCCCATTTCCGATTGCAATCATATTAACCTGTAATTTTACTATTAAGTCTTTTAAAACCTTTTTTGACCCTTCTACGTCGTTCTGAGGCTCTGTTGGATAAACGGTTGTAGTAGCAAGTAATTTACCTGTCTTATCAATAACTGCAATTTTGCAACCTGTTCTATAAGCTGGGTCAAATCCCATAACTGTCATATTCTTAATAGGTGGTTGCATTAAAAGCTGTTTTGCATTCTTACCAAAAACTTTAATCGCTTGAACTTCTGCTTTTTCTGTTAAGTCACTTCTTATCTCTCTTTCAATAGAAGGTTCGATTAGTCTTTTCCAAGCATCGGTTATTGTATTCTCTAGCATTTCTGCGAACTGGCTTTTGTAATCTCTAATTACTTGTTTTTTCAAATAATCTATAATCTTATCTTCTGGCTTTTCAAGTTTTACTTTTAAGAATTCTTCCTTTTCGCCTCTGTTAATAGCTAAAATTCTGTGACTTGGCATTTTTAATATAGGCTCACTGTAATCATAGTACATCTCATAAGCTGATTTTTCCTCTTCTTTTGATGACTTACTAGCAATAACTGCTTCTCTAAAACAGAAAGATTTTATTCTCTTTCTGTAATCACTATCATCTGCAATATTTTCTGCAATAATGTCTAATGCGCCAGCAATTGCCTCATCTTCATTGTTAACTCCTTTTTCTTCGTTTATGTATTCTTTTGCAATTTCATAAATGCTGTTTTTCTCCATTTGCAAATAGATAATTTGACTAAGTGGTTCTAAGCCTTTCTCCTTCGCAATAGTAGCTTTTGTCCTCTTCTTTGGCTTAAATGGCCTATAAATGTCTTCAAGTTCAGATAATACCATCGTACTTGCAATCTTAACTGTTAATTCGTCTGTAAGTTTACCTTGTTCGTCAATAAGTCTAATAATCTCTTCTTTTCTAGTTTCTAAGTTTCTTAGATATTTTAATCTTTCGTCTAAATCTCTAAGTGTTTCATCACTTAAATTTCCTGTTACTTCTTTTCTGTAACGTGCAATAAAAGGAATTGTGTTTCCATCATCAATAAGTTTAACTGTTGCTTCAACTTGTGCCTCTCTTATGCTTAATTCTTCTGCAATTTTCTTAAAAATCTTGTCCATTTTCTCCCTCTTTCTTTGTTTGTTCCAATTAAAAAGCGCAACAACAAAATTATTGCGTTTTTTATTTATCTTTAGTAATTATCTTTAGTTTCTATCTTTCCCCATCACCTTGAACTTGCTCATCTTTATCTTTTTTACCATGTTCTAAAGGTGATAATCTAGATGGGTCAACTGCCCATTGGTTTGTTTTATCTTTTGTAACAACTTGCTGTTTATCTTCTCTACTTTGTACATTTGTTGGAATTACATAAGGTGTATTAATTGGCTCACTTGAACGTGGTGCGTTTGTAGTTAATTTTGCAACTTTGCCAATAGTATTTTCTGCAAACCTTACCATAGCATTTCTAATTCCTGTACTTTTTGGTACTAAGTCTTTTCCATTACCATCATAAGTTGTAATATTCCAACCATTCTCATCTGTTCTTTGTTCACTACTTGGATTTAATCTCTTCTGTTCAGGCTTTTTAGCAAACCTTGCTTGTATTGCCTCTTTTATCTTAGAGAAAAATCCTAGTATTCCACCTTTCTTATCCTCTTCTAGATTGTCTAAAGTAGGTGTTTGATATGTATCTTCTTGTGTATAATCGTTAGGCTCTTCTCTTGCTGCATTTTGTAATTGTCCAATAATTCCCATTGCATTTGGTGCAACTTGCCCTCTTGCCATTTCATCGCTATTTTGTGTTTTATCCTCTTGTCCTGTTCTTCTATCCAATGTATCTCTTGCTACATCTTGTCTAACTTCCTCACCTGTTCTATCTTCTCCCTGTTGCATCATTTCTGCCACTTCGCCAACTTGCCCTATTATAGTATCCTCTGCTTCACCAATTTCCTGTCCATCTATACCTGCCTGTCCACGCTCTTCACCTTCTATAGCATACATAAATCCTTCTCCAATATGAACACCATCCATATCTGGAGTTAATTCTTCGGCTAAATCAATAGCACCTTCCATCATACTATCCATAGCATCTTCAAACATAGCAGTAAAATCTTCTTCAAGTTCATATACTGCTTTTGTATCACCTGTTGCAATTTCAGTAGCAACTTTCACCATTTTATCTTTTTGAATATCCTCTTCTTGTCGTACCATTTCTTGTTCCGCTTCTCGATGTTCTAAATCTTTTCGAACCTGCTCATCAATCCTAGCATTATTATCTCTAACTTCTAAACCCAATTCTCCACTATCAAGTTTTTTCTTGAGTTCTACTATATTAAAAGCTTCTGGTTTTAAACCAAATTTTTCTATTCTCTGTTTAATTTCTTGCTCTGTTAACTTTCTTTCTTGAGATTCTTCCACTAACTGTCCACTTAAAATATTCTTTTTGTTTCTAAAATCCTTAACTGCTTCAAAGTCTAAACTACCATTAGGAAAAAATCTTTGTTTTATATCAGGAAACTTTTCTAACATTGTTTGAAACTCTAGACTATCCAGTATAGAAGGATCATCCAAAGCTTTTTCCAACATCTTGTAAACATCAGCCGTCCCCATAATCTCATCTGTTCTATTATTTACTTTTTTTTGTTGGTCTTTAGACAATTTGTCAAACCATTTAGCTACTTGTATATATTCATCCTTTGTTATATGGTCAAAATCAATTTTACTTATTTTCTCTTCTATTTCTTTATTATCTATATTTTCAAAGTTACTTTTAATCTGCTCTCGTCCTTGTCTCTCGTTTTCTTCTTGTATTTTTTTTACTTCAAACTCTTTTTTAGCTATTTCAGCTGCTTTGTTTATACGATTTATATTAACTTGTCCATTACTATTAACCCAGTCTGAAATACCATTCACAGTATGTGCACTTATAAGTCTAGAAATTGTACCATAAAAAGACGGAATTTCTTCACCCATTGCTTTTTCCATCGAATTTTTACTAGCTATTATTTGTTCTAGTAAATTATTTACTTCATTACTTTTAGGAAATTGTTGTTTTAAGAAACTTGCTAAATCCTCTTTTCCCATTCGTTTATCTGGTGCAGCCATACTCTTATTCCTTTGTAAATATAATTTTACATAATTATTATATCTCTTTATTTTTTCTACTTCAATTACATAGGTGTTACGTTTTCTTTACAACTGTTTGACTTTCTTATGTAAACATGATATAATAAAGAAGTATTTTTAATTTAGGGGGAAAATAAAATATGGCAGAAAAATTTAGAAAAGAAAAATTATCAAGAAAATCATTAGACGATTTAGCAAAAAGAAATATTGATACCACTGCAAAAAGATTTTATACATATACAACAGTAAGTGGAGAAAAATTACAAGTATCAACAGCCAAAATACTTTCGCGGTAATGGCAGTTTAGAATTAAAATATTTATTAGGGCAAACATATCCATATCACTACTTAAAACAACATCCATCTTCTTTTTATTATGCAAAAGAACTTGCTTTTGACAAAGATAAAAAGCCTTGGGGAACAGCAAAAGATGCAACAGCTTTACTTATGCTTGCTTTACAATGTAGAATACTTGTAATGTCAGAAGCTTCAAAAAGTACCCCACTAATTCTAAGTGATTCATCTATTCAACCAGTATTTCACGAAGATGGAAGAAGCATGGACGATTAATATAAAAAGTTTTAAAGATGGCTTAAATGCCATCTTTTTTGTTGCAATATTCTAATAAATAAGGTATAATAAATATACATTAATGAGCTAGCCGTTCATAATGTAGTATCTGATATGTGGTGATGACACATATCTTTTTTTATTTCAAAAAAACAGAGCAGGTAGGAACTGCTCTGAACTGATACATCAGTTTTTCTCTTCGCTATTTTGGTATTTTCTCAACTCTTCTTCCAATTTTTCAATCTTCTGAAGCAAGATATATACCAACATATATCCAGACATATATGCACCTCCTTTCTTGAGATTTCCTCATAAAAGGATATCGCTAGTATACAACATTATGGAATATAATGCAACACATTTCTATAATATAAAAACAAAATGTTCACTTTAATTTCATATATCATTTTAAGCTAAATCAGGATAAAAAATAAAATGCTTGCATAAAATAACAAAAGATGTTATAATAACATTAGCATTAAAAATGTATCCAGACATTATATTGCACGTGATATGCGGTAGGAACGCATATCACTTTTTTATTCTCTAAAATTAATAACCAAACTCCCCATCTTCAATGCTTGCAATATTCTAATAAATAAGGTATAATAAATAGACTTAAACATAAATTTTAGGAGGATTTTGAAATGCTACTTTCAAGTGGAGTTACACTTAGATTTGGTAAAAGAGTTTTATTTGAAGATGTAAATATCAAGTTTACAAAAGGAAATTGCTATGGTTTAATCGGTGCTAATGGTGCTGGTAAATCAACATTTTTAAAGATATTATCAGGAGAAATTGAGCCAAACAAAGGTGAAGTTGTTTTAGATAAAGGTGAGAGATTATCTGTTTTAAAACAGGATCACTATGCTTTTGAAGGCTATACAGTTTTAGACACTGTTATGATGGGTAATAGTGAACTTTATAAAATCATGAAAGAAAAAGACGCTATCTACGCAAAACCAGACTTTTCTGAAGAAGATGGAATGCGTGCTGCAAAACTTGAAGAAAGATTTGCTGAACTTGATGGTTGGAATGCAGAAGCAGACGCAGCAAAAATGCTTAATGACTTAGGTATTGATGTTGATTTACACTATAAATATATGAGTGAAATTGAAGCAAAAGACAAAGTAAAAGTGCTTCTTGCTCAGAGCTTATTTGGTAACCCTGATGTACTTCTATTAGACGAGCCTACTAACGACTTAGACATCAAAACAATTAACTGGCTTCAAGACTTCCTTATCGATTTTGAAAATACAGTTATTGTTGTATCTCACGATAGATATTTCTTAAATAAAGTTTGTACACACATCGCAGATGTTGACTTTGGTAAAATCAAAGTTTATCCTGGTAACTACGATTTCTGGTATGAATCTAGTCAGCTTGCATTAAAACAAATGCGTGATGCTAACAAGAAAAAAGAAGAAAGAATTAAAGAATTACAAGAATTTATTGCTAGATTTAGTGCTAATGCTTCAAAATCTAAGCAAGCTACTTCTAGGAAAAAATCTTTAGAGAAAATAGAACTTGATGAAATTAAGCCATCAAACAGAAAATATCCATATATTGACTTTAAACCTGACAGAGAACAAGGTAAAGAAGTTCTTGAAATAAAAAACATTTCTAAAACTATCAATGGTGAAAAAATCCTTGATAATATTAGCTTCACTGTTAAAAGAGAAGATAAAATTGCACTTCTATCAGATAATGAAATTGCAAAAACAGTGTTATTCCAAATATTAGCTGGCGAAATAGAACCAGATAGTGGTGAGCTTGTTTGGGGAACTACAATTAGTAAAGACTATTTTCCAAAAGATAATAACTATCTATTCACTGAAAAAATAACTATCGTTGATTGGTTAAGACAATACTCAAAAGACCCAGATGAGACTTATGTTAGAAGTTTCTTAGGCAGAATGTTATTCTCTGGTGAAGAAGCACTTAAAAATGTTGATGTATTATCTGGTGGTGAAAAAGTTAGATGCGTGCTTTCAAAATTAATGCTTTCAGGTGCTAACTTCTTAATGTTTGACGAACCTACTAACCACTTAGATATGGAAAGTATCACAGCTTTAAACGAAGGTATGCAAAAATATAAAGGAATTATGATTTTCACATCACACGACCACCAATTAACTCAAACCGTTGCAAATAAAATCGTGGATATATCTAATAATAATGTAATAATTAGAGAATGTACTTATGATGATTATATTGAAGAACAAACTAGCAAAAATTAACAAAGAAAATTAATAAAAAAAGACTTGATTTTTGAACAAATTTGTATTAAATTATATATAGGTCATACATTCCACCAAACGTATGACTAACCTATCGTAAGAGAAACCACCACTCTCTTACGACGCTACAAAAAGGACGAACTCCACCAGTTCGTCCTTCCCTTTTTTATTCACAATTATTCAATTACTTCTAGTCCAGCAAATTTCGCCATCAATCTCTTATGTCCTGCCTTTGTAAAATCAATATCCACCTTCAAGTCCTCTCCTTCTGCTTCAACTTTACTAATAACACCTTCTCCAAATTTCTTATGGAATACTTTGACTCCTGACCTATATGCTGATAAATCAACATCTTTACCCTTCTTTTGACTTGCCAATCCTTGTAAGAAACTATCTGCTGTTCTAAATTGAAATGCTGGTGTAGCTGATTTGCTACTACTTCCAATAGAACTATCTTTATATGAAGTAACTTTCCCATAACTCCACTCAAATCTACTATCAGAAGAAAACAAGTCATTACTACTATTTCCTTCAAATGCCTCTACACATCCATCTAGCATACTCTCTGGTATCTCTTTTAAAAATCTTGAAACATTATTACAACTTGTTGAACCATAAATCGTTCTTTGTCTTGCACAAGTTAGATGTAATTTCTCTTTTGCCCTAGTAATACCAACATAACAAAGACGTCTTTCTTCTTCTAACTCTTGTGGCTCATTTATTGATTTATAACCTGGAAAAATTCCTTCTTCCATACCAACTAAAAATACCACTGGGAACTCTAGACCTTTGGCACTATGTAATGTCATTAATGTAACAGAATCGTCTGTATCTTGCATATTATCTAAATCAGAACTTAATGCCATTCCTTCTAAGAAATCACCCAAAGTGTTTTCTGCTGATTCTTCCTCAAACTCTATTGCTACTGTTAAGAACTCGTCCAAGTTCTGTATTCTATTTTCTGCCTCGATAGTATCCTCTAGCTCTAAAGCCTTTGTATATCCTGAAGTTGTTAAAGTATCTTTAACTAACTCAGAAATACTCATATTATCTTTTTTATTTCTTAAGTCTTCAATAACTTGTACAAAATCTCTAGTATTTGCATATACTCTACCTAGCCCATATTTGTCAGCTTCTTTAATTATTTCAAACATTGAAATTCCTTCTTTATCTGAAATCTCCGCAACTTTATCTAGACTTGTTTTACCTACACCTCTTTTAGGCTCGTTTATAATTCTTGTTAAACTTAGGTTATCTGCCGGATTTTGTATTAACCTTAAATATGCAATAAGATCTTTAATTTCTTTTCTTTCATAGAATTTTAGACCACCTACGATTTTATATGGAATATCCTCTCTCCTTAAAATATCCTCTATACTACGTGACTGCGTATTCATTCTATATAGAACTGCAAAATCTGAATATTTATAATACTCTTCTCTCTTCAAAGAATTTATTTGTTCAACAATGTAATTTGCCTCATCATACTCGTCTGAACCTCTATACACCTTAGGCAAAGTCCCTACTTCATTTTTAGTCCATAAGGTCTTATCATACTTCGTCTCATTATTCTTAATAACTTCATTTGCTACATTTAAGATGCTTCCCGTACATCTATAATTTTGCTCTAATTTTATAATAGTAGTTCCTGGAAAATCTTTTTCAAAATTCAAAATATTAGAAATATCAGCACCTCTAAATGAATAAATACCTTGGTCATTATCTCCAACAACAGTTATATTTCCATATCTGCTAGCAAATAATGTTACTAAAGTAAATTGTGCCTTATTTGTATCTTGGTACTCATCTACTAAAACATATTTGAATTTATTAGAATAATACTCCAAAATATCTGGATTATCTGTTAAAATCTTAATTGTAAAATTGATAATATCATCAAAATCTATCGCATTATTTTCTTTTAATTTTCTTTGATATATCTTATATAACTCAGCAATCTGCTCTTTTCTGTAATCACCTTTATATTTCTCTGCATACTCTTCAGGCTCTAGCATATCGTTTTTTGCATTACTAATTTCATATAAAACACTTTTATCTGAAAATAGCTTATCATCTATATTTTGTGCCTTCAAAATCTGTTTCATCATAGTTTTTTGGTCTGATGTATCAAAAATAACAAAAGAAGTTTCAAAACCTAATCTGTCAATAAATTTTCTTAAAATCCTAACGCATACAGAGTGGAAAGTTCCAATCCACATATCATTAGCAATCTCACCAACTAAGTTTGTAACCCTTTCCTTCATTTCGTTTGCTGCTTTATTGGTAAAAGTAATGGCCAAAATATCCCAAGGTTTCACATCTTTTTCTTCTATCAAATACGCTATTTTATGTGTTAATACCTTTGTTTTTCCGCTTCCTGCACCTGCTATAATAAGGCAAGGACCTTCTGTTTTCACTACTGCTTCATATTGTTTATCATTTAATTCGTCTAATAATCCCATCTACTTCTCCCTCATTTTCTCAAACTTATGTTTGTATTATATAATCTTTTGTTTTTATTGTCAAGATTATTTTTCGCACTTTTAAAGTATACTATAAATAAACTAAAAAATAAACATTTAATTTTCATAATTTGAAATTTTTTTCATATATTTTTATGAGGTATTTAAAAATGGAAACTTTAACAAGAGTGGGACTTATAGGATTAGCCTTTGGAATGCTCGGAACAACCATTGGCGGAATAATTGGTTCAGTAGTAAAAATAAATTCACCTAAATTTTTAGGATTTATTTTAGAATTTGCAGGTCGGACTTATGACCTCTATAATTTGCTTTGATTTAATACCAGATGCATTAGAATTATGCGGTATAAGCATTGCACTTATTGGTATTATTATAGGAATTATTAGTATGGCTTTTTGTGATAATATGATTAAAAACACAAATAAAATTCAATCAAGTAACAAATTATTACAAACGGGTATAATAGTTTTTCTAGGGCTTACTATCCATAACTTTCCAGAAGGTTTAGCAATTGGTAGTGGTTTTTCTGCTTCTGAGGCTTTAGGTTTATCACTTGCTATTTCAATATGTATACATGATATTCCTGAGGGAATTTCGATTGCACTTCCACTAAAAAAAGGCGGTGTAAACGCCTTAAAAGCAATTGCAATAACTGCTATTTCTGGTATAACTACTGGCATTGGAGCTTTTACTGGAAGCCTAATTTCCAACATCTCTTCTGATTTTATAGCTCTTTCTTTAGGTTTTGCAGCAGGAGCAATGCTTTACATTGTTTCTTGTGAGTTAATTCCAGAATCAAAACATCTATACAAAGGACGTTTCTCAGCTTTAGGTAATATCTTTGGAATTATTTGTGGTGCAATCGCACATTCAGTATTATAAAAGCAGTGCTTTTGCACTGCTTTTCTTAAAACTCGTTTTGTTTTTCAATTAATTTTCTTTGAAGTGGTATCACTGAAAACAATGATATTACCATTCCAAGTTCTATTATTATAGTTGATATAATTGTATTTTCTTTTTCTTCCTCAAACTCTACTTGCATTTCATTTGTTAACTTACGAGCATGCTCCTCTGAATATAGGTTTTGATATCTATATGAAGAAACAACAATTGACTCTTGCTTACTCTTGAAATCAGTCTGTAAAATCATAATTGAGCCAGCTACATACACCGCAATTACTATCATTATAAATAAGCTTAATCTTGAATTTACTCTTGATAAATTTTCTGGATTTGTTTTACACTTCTTAAATACATCATGAACACTTAACTTGCATACCCCTCTAACTATAAAGTATATAAAAATTGCCTCTATAAGTGGAAGTGTAATTGAAAGCACTCTTATATTTGCACTTGGTATTGACTTGAAACAATAATTTATTATTATCCCTGCCATATAAGCTACAAACCCAATCAAAATTCCATAAGCTACATATCCTGTAATGACTGCTTTAACTGTTGTTCCTAGCGTTATTTCTTGTTTATCTTCTTTCTTCATAAGCTTCCTCCTTAGTACGTATCTTTCTACATATTAAAATAATATCATAAACCTAAAAAATAAACAACAATTTTATAAAATTATTCTTCATTACCTTTTAATTTTTCTGCACGGTCAGTAGCTATCAAATTATCTATCATTTCATCTAAGTTTCCATTTAAGAAATCTTCAAATTGATATATACTCAAACCAATTCTGTGGTCTGTAATTCTACCTTGAGGATAATTATATGTTCTAATTTTCTCACTTCTGTCACCAGAACCTACTTGGCTCTTTCTCTCATTTGCAACAGCACTTTCTTGCTTTTCTTTTTCTATATCATAAATTCTTGAACGTAGTAATCTCATTGCATATTCTCTATTTTGAACTTGTGATCTTTCTGTTTGACATTCTGCAACAATTCCTGTTGGTTCATGTATTAATCTAACTGCTGAAGATGTTTTATTTACGTGCTGTCCACCTGCACCAGACGCTCTAAACACTTCCATTCTAATATCTGCTGGATTTAATTCAACTTCAACTTCTCCAACTTCTGGAAGCACTGCAACTGTTGCTGTTGATGTATGAATTCTACCACTGCTTTCTGTATCTGGAACTCTTTGTACTCTGTGTACTCCACTTTCGAACTTAAATCTACTATATGCACCTTTTCCAGTAATCATAAAAGATATTTCTTTATAACCACCAAGTTCAGTAGCATTTTCATTTAATATATCTATTTTCCAATGTTTCTTTTCTGCATACATTGAGTACATTCTAAATAGTGTACCTGCAAATAAAGCTGCCTCTTCTCCTCCTGCTCCACCTCTGATTTCACAAATAACGTTATTATCATCATTTGGGTCTTTTGGAATTAAAAGTATTTTAAGTTCTTCCTCAATTTTTGGAAGCTTCTCTTTTGCCTCTTCAAATTCCATCTCAGCAAGTTCCTTCATTTCAGGATCTGACATCATTTCTTTTGCCTCTTCTAAGTCTTTAGAAACTGTTTTATATTCTCTATATTTAAAAACAATCTCCTCTATATCGCTATGCTCTTTCATAAGTTTTTTCCATTCATTTTGTTTAGATATAACTTCTGGGTCTGCAATCAAACCATTAAGTTCCTCATATCTTTTTTCAACATCATCTAATCTTTGAAACATAAAAACTCTTCCTTTTCTTTAATTTGCCATAACATTATATCACAGAGACCTAATATATACAAGTACTTTTATATGCCTCTTTCTCTCTCAATTTGACTGCGAAATTCCTTTCTACTTGTAGGTATATCTGCATCTCTATTAAATCCATAATTTCTAGGCATAGCCTTATTATTTCTAACCTCTGTACTTGAAAATCTCAAGTTTTCTCCAACATCAATTACACCATCTGCATAAGCACCTGCTCTTAATACAGTATCTGATATTTTTGCCAAAGTATCATCTGTAACTGTATGAGATATACTTGTTACTTTTGGTATATAGTCAGTATATTTTTCATAATGACCTGCAACATCAAGTACTCTCTCAAGTCTAGTTCCTACTTGAACTTTAGTAATTAAATCAGAAGCTACCCCTGCTTGTAATTCAGAAGTCCAGTCAGTAGTAAGCTCAGAAAGTTTAACCCAATATCTATCTCCAACTGATACATACATATTTGCAATAGCACTTGCGTCAACGCCTTCTCCTTTAACTACCTCTAATAATTCATTAATTGTAAGATTTTGATTTAATAAACCACTTTCTGTTAGCAAACTACTATCAAAAGTTTTATCAACTAAAACTGGCGCTTGTAATCCAACTGTATCTGAAAAACCTGTACCACCTTTTCCTTGTGCTTCAAATACAGCAGTAATCTTTTCATTACCTGTTAGTGTGTAAGAAGCACCACCTCTTTCTCCACCATATACTGAGTAAAAACCTGTTACAGATTTACCGCTATTTGCTTCCATCATCTGAGACATATTTTTATTAGTATCTAGCACTTCTTCATATATTGGTACTGGTTCTTCTTTATATGTAGGTTCAACCCATCTTTGTTTTTCAACTGGCTCCATTATAGTTGTTTGCTCTGTTATTGTTTTTGTTCCACGTTTTGCAAGCCAATCATGGATCTTTGGTCCTACATATTTAACAGCTAATCCTTTAGCAAAGCCTTTAATAACAGTTGTTTTCATTGTTACTTCTTCTTTAACTGCTATATCATGCTGTGCATCACTAATAGCATCTGTTTGTGACATTCCTGTTCTATTATTGCTCAAATTGCTAATTCTATTATCAATTGTAGCTTTTTTATTAATTTTTTCTTGTAATGCTCTTCTTGCATCATCAATATTTGGTGCAGTTGGGTGAGCAGAAATTTGACTTTGTAGTGTAGCAATTTGTGTAGCATATTCAGTACTTTGATTAGTCAAACTATGAATTAAATTTCTTTCTCTTTCTTGTCTAACTATGTTTGACTGAATTTCAAAAGCTCCTGCATTTAATACTGCTTTGTTTCCTTCTTTTGCCTTAAAAATAGCTTCTGCTCTTGCTTTTATACCATTTCTAATTGGATGGTTAGGAGTTGTAGAATTATTTTGCTCTGTAAAATAATCTCTTCTTGCTACCATTCTATGATACCAATTATTCCTAAATGGAGATGCGTCTCTATCTCTTACTATTAATCTGTGTATTGGTACAGCAACAAATCTACCCACTCCTCTATATATTGGAGCGACTAAATTTCTAGTAAAGATACCAGCATTTAAAGCTACTCTACCAATATTTTTAAGTACTCCATCTTGATGTGGAATATATGGTACTCTTTCTCCATATTTACCTAAAGTTGCTAAATTACTTCTCATATTACTATGTTTATTAAAAGTATGATTTCTAGTTTCAACATATTCTCTATCTTTTTCCAAAGCGTCAGCAATTTGGTCTGGAGTTCCTTGATATACACTTGTATTACCAGATTCGTATTTTGTCATTCTCTCTAAACATTCTGCATATTTATCTAATAGCAAAAACTGTTCGTCCTCTTCTCTTTCAGGATAATCATCAATTGTCCTATAAGCAGCAACTGTTCCTGGATTTAACTCGATTTCGTGTGCTCTAAACCTACGACTTCTTTCCATATATTCACGTCTATACTCTTTATCTCCATAGTATTTTGCACACATATCATTTCTTCTACGAGTATATTCCGCTAAAATTCTATCTTGGTCTAAAATCTCAATTTGCAACTGAGGATCTGTCGGAATATCTATTTGACTTTGTCTGTTTTTAATATTAAAACTATTTGCTCTTGCTTTTGTAAATGCTGTTCTTAATAAATTTCTATCAAAATCCATGCTAGAAACTGTTGGAAGTCCAAGTGCATTAGTTATATGTTGGTCAGTAAAATCAGTACAACTATCACCTCTTAAAGTTACTCTTTCCATTTTTGCTGGACTTTTTCCAGCACACCATGTAAGGTCTGTATGATACCATCTTTTTGTACCTGTTCCATCATCTAACTCTACTCTATTCCAAGCATGAGCACCTGTCAAATTTCCTGCACTATCTCTATTAGTAAAACCTGAAACATTTTCTGCATTTATTCCTACCATCAATAATGCATTTCTTAGAATATCAGCATATCCAGAACATACACATTTTCCTTCTTCAAGTCCTTGAAGTAAATTTCTACAAGTATCTCTTTTCTCAGCATAGTATTTTGACTCTGCTGAACTTCCTTGTTTAATAGCATCCGAGTCATAAGCAATACTATCCATCAATCTTTGATAAACTGTTGCAAATTTATCAATATCAGAATCTGTCATATCTATTCCGTCAATTAATAAATCCAAAGTATCACGTATATATGTATATTGACTCAAAGTATATGGAGCCATTTGGTTTCTATTGCTATGTTTAGTTGGGTCAATAATTTGAACTTCTCTTACATTTATTCCAATTGCATTTGCTCTAACTGCTAAATCATTTGCCTGACTAGCACTTAAATCTACTGTACTTTCTAATCTTAGCCTAACAGTTTGAGGAACTGTTTTTCCTATTGCTATTAAATGCTCAAGCTGTGCTGGTGTTAATAGTAATGTACCATCTTTTACATAATCCTGTGTAAAATCAAAGTTTTCTAACTCTGTATCATTTTCTACCATCATTGGATTATGTATAAGTTTTAAATCTTCTCTAATAATTTTAGCATCTTTGATATAATAAGGCATATTTGTTTTGCCCCAAAGTAAATAGTCAATTGCATCCACTTTATTATAAATACTAAAATTTTCAGCTCTTTGTGTATTGTATTCAGCTATAAAGTTATATGTTTCATCTGAAATTGGTGTTAATGTCCTAACTTCTCTTATAAATGGCGCATTGTATGATAAATAACTCTCTAAAAGTGGATTTGTATTTCTAAAATTTTGTACTCTTGCAATATCATTAACTGTTAATTCATTTACCATTAAATTTAAAGAATATAATCTTCCATCAAAATTTTCAAGACCATCTAAATTATTTAGGTTTGCCCTATTTATATTTATTTCTATAAGCTCTGGATTTGCAGATAACTCTTGTAATATTGGTCTATCATGTAAATCCACATCTTTTACTGTTAATATATGAATTCTGAAATTGCTAAGTGCTGAAGTTAATTCACTAGCATTCATAGCTGTAATATCTATGTCATAAGAAACATCTACTGCCGGAATAACTTTATCTAAATTTGTAGATCCATCAAAAGAAATTTTACTTACTTTAGTATCTCTTAAATCTAATCCTTCTACATCGAAACCTTCAAATGCTATTCCTGATAAGCTATCAGAAGGCTTAGTCTTGAAGGCTGGTACTTTCATTGGTTTTGTTGTATTTGTGTTTCTAAAAGTTACACTTTGCCCACTTAAATCATCATCTACCCTCTTAGTTACATCTTCTGCAACTTGTGGAATTTTAGATAAGTCTATACTAAAATCTTCTTCAAAACTTGATGCAATAGTAAGATTTACTGGGTCAATCACTATATCTTGACCTACTGATTTTGCTTCATAAATACCATCTACAACTTCCTGCATATTTACAGGTTTTGCAGTTTTATTCTCTATTTCAACATTATTTAAAATCTCTGGATAATATGTACCAATTGTCTTTAATTCTGAAATTAATTCTTCTGTCTCATTGTCTGTAAGTGAAATTTTTACAGTACTAAGTTCTTCTAGAGTTTTTAGAGATACAGTATCTCCTTTGAAAACGCCTTTTAATTCTTTACTTTGTACTGGAATTGTAATGTTTTGCCTTACAAGTTCTTTTCTTTTGGTGTGGTCAGATGCTATTTGGTCTACGACTACATTTAATGCTTTTTGAACACTATCTCTATCTAATAATTTTATTTCTTGTGGTTTTGTTTTTAACTGATGTTCTGGATATTCATAAAACTCTGGATTTTTACCAAAGTTATGTACTAATATATTTCCAGGTCCTTTTTGATGAGAAATTTTAGAATCCATCGCAACATCTACTGGATAATATGTTCCATCAATTCTTACTTCGTTCCAAGCGTGAGTCCTTTCAATATTCTCTACATACCTACAAGGGATGCCAATTCTATCCATTAACTCTCTAAAGTTTCTAGCAAGTCCTTTAGAATTTGGAGTTGCAGTATATATAGACTTTAGTGTAGATTTTTTAGATATATCATTTTCAGCTACTTGATTTGCTAATGATACATCATATTCTGCCACCAATCTTGAATAAATATATAGAGCTTTATTTAAGTCTGACCATTCTTCATGTATACCTTCTTCATACTCTTCATATATAGTTAAAATTTGTTCAAGTTCTTCTTTTGAATATAAATCATCTTCTTGTTTAGTCTGTAAAGTTCTTGATTCTACTTCTTTTTCCACTGCTGACTTATTTTCATCTTCACCAATAATTCTAATCTTAATAGAAGTATCTAACTGACGTAAAATCCTACGTTCTAAATACTTTGTACTTCTAACTGAAATATATTTTGGTTTCTTTTCATTAATTTTTTGTATATCTTCAAAAGTAAGTTTTCTATCAAAAATTTCTTCCATATTTACTCCCTTTTATACTATACTCTCTCTCCATTTATTAATTCTACTTCTTCTTTATGTGTATACTTAGTTTTACTGCTTACCTTTATATCATCTACTTTCTCATTACCTTTTGTTAATATTGAGCCATCTAAATCTACTCTTTCTAAGTTTGGAAAATCCGTTAAATCACATATATTACGCACATTTCCATTTCTAATAACAAGACTTCGTGCTGTTTGTAAATCTATCTTACTAAAATCAATATCTGTTTGATTAAGCCATACTTCCTCTAATCTAGGATATTTAAAATCAACCTGCAAACAGTTATAAAACCTCAAGCTTTTCAATGTGTGTTCTAATCCTTCAAAGGTTACTCCTTCTTCAAACTCTGCACCAAAAATCTCGAGGTCTATTAAACCTGCTAAAGAAGCCACTTTGCTAATGGCTTCTTTAGTTATTCTATAATTTGACAATTTTAATCTTCTTAAATTTGGAAATAAACTAATAGCATCTAAACTTATTCCAGACTCCCTACCATTAATTAAACGTGCATTTAAAGCTATTTCATAAATCTTCTCAAAGTCCTCTGCTCCAAGTTCATCATAAGGCATTTTTCCAAGTTTTAATGCTATTATTCTTCTTAATTCTTTGTTATCTCTTATCTCTTCTTTTTCCATAACCACCCTATTATAATTAATTTACATAATATCTTCTTATATTATACTATAAATACGGTGATTTTACAAGTTTTTCCAAGCATTTTAGCTAACATTTATAAAATTATAATCAATATCTAATGCGTCTAAAATCGCTTCTTCTCTATTTGAACAAGTAAATATCAAAATTTGATGATCTGAATACTCTTTTGCAAGATACTCTAATACATTTCTTAACCTCTCATTATCAAAATATGCAAAAGCCTCATCTAACATTATTGGAAGCACTTCATTTGAAACTTCTCCTACTGCACTTAATCTTAGAGATAAATATAATTGATCTATTGTTCCAACACTTAGTCTATCAGCAGATACGTATTGTCCGTTTTCAAGCTCTACAACTAGTCCTTCGTCATCTGTTACTTTAACAAAGCTATATTTTCCATCTGAAATTTTTTCCATAGTTTTACACAAATTATAGCTAAATTGTGGACTGATATTTTTCTTAACCTCTTCATACGCTAATTCTAAGCATTCCTTAGCAATATTGTAAGAACTATTCAAGCTCTCAAGTTCTGCCTTTTCCTCATATAAACTATCTAATTGTTGTACTAAATTTGGAAGCTCTTCTAAAGATTTTTCATCTGATTTTTTGCTAAACTCTATTTCATAAAGGTCTTTTTTCATCTTCTCAATTTCTTTTTCATAAGCTTTAATATCTTCTGTAATAAGATTTATTTTTTCTTCTTTTGCCTTAGACTCTTCCTCTTCTGCTAAATGTTTTGCCTCAACTTGTTTTTGGTCATTTATAACAAGTCTTACAATCTGAAACGCTGGTGCAATTAAACTAACTAAACCAATAATCTTATTCTCTAAAAAAACTAATAATAATGCTACTATTAAAATCAAAATTCCCAAAATTGCATAATCTAAAATTGGAGCTTTCTTTGGTACTTCTTGAACTTCTTCTTGCGCAGAATTCTCACTTAAATTCTTAAGTTTCTCATCTTTTTCTCTTTCATATTGTTCAATATTTTTCTTAAAAATTTCAAGCTCTGTATCTGAACTCTTTGTAGCTCTTTTTATATCTTCTAATTCTCTTACTTTTGCTTCTAGCTTACTAATTTCAGCATTTACTCTATTTATCGGTTTATTCTGTGTTCTATCTGTTCCAACTTTGTCTCCTTGAAGTTTTGTAATGAGTGCCATAGTTTTTTTGTAAGAAATATTATCATCACCAGAAGAAACTTTATTACTTATTTTTTGGATAATAGCATTTTGGCTACTTTGTGCAAGTTTTACCTCTTCTTGTTCTATTATAGCTGTACTTAAATATGTTTCTTCATCGATGCCTGTTTGTTCTTCAAAAAACGCTATTCCTTTTGATTTGTTTTCTTTAAATTCTTTGGTAATATCTTTTTTATTACCATCATAAATAACTGGATTTTTTTTCTTGAATTCTCTATAAATATCAAAGTTTTCTCCACTATCTAAAGTATATTCTAATCTACCTGAAAACTCTTCTAAGCCCCAAGGCTTATACCTATCAAAATCAGGTATACTCTTACCATTCTTGTTTTTAGAAGCACCATAAAGCATAGCTGTCAAGAATTTCATTAAAGTAGATTTTCCAGCTTCATTTTCTCCATATATAACATTTATACCAGGTCCTAACTCTAGCTCCTTTTTATTAAGTTTGCCAAAGCCATTGATTTTTAAATGATTAAATCTCATTACATTACCTCTAATCCTATTTCAATTGCTTTCATAATTTCTTCTTCGCTGTACTTTCCTTTTTCTAACATTTGCATAGCTTCTCTAACAAATATACCTTTTATATTATTTTCCTTAGCAATAGCCTCTAAATCATAATTTATAAAAGTCTCATCTTTTATTTTTAATACATTTTTTAAACTAACTAATCTTAGTATTTCTCTAGTATCTATCTCGAAATTTCTACTTCCTACAAGTATAATCTTATACATTTTGTTCTCTTCTAATTCAAGCGCCGAAATCTGTTCTACTAAATCCTCTTTAGATAAAACACCTTCTATATTAAGCTCAAATTCTACAAACTCTCTCTCATCTAGTTTTATGAAAGCCGTTTGTAATCTGCCTTTTTCAAGCTCTCCTACTACCATTCCATGCTCACCAAGTTCGTCAAAACCAAAAGAGATTGGTGAACCTGGATAAATAATATTTTTATCATTTCTATAATTTGTTTTATGTATATGCCCCATCGCAATATAATCAAAATTAAAGAGTTTTAATCTTGCTTCAGTAACTGGGTTATACTCTATTCCATTTTTGTCTCTACCGCCATTTAAATCGCAATGAACCACAAATACATTTGGTTTATATGATATAGGTAAAATAAATTGTGAAATTTCTGAATTTGACATACTAAACGAATTGAAGCCCATACCATAAATATTGGCATCCTCTGTTTCTACTCTTTCAATTCCGCCTTTAAAAATATGAACATTATCTGCAAATTTAAAAGTATCATAATAAGTGCCTTTCATATATGGGTCGTGATTTCCAGGTGATATGAAAATTTTAGTATTTGGAATTTCTTTAAATAAATTATTTATATACTCAATAGTTGATAATCTAACATACTCATTTTCATATAAATCACCTGAGATAAATAAATATCCAATTTCATTTTCTTTTATAAAATCAATCACTTTTTTGAAGATTTTTCTTTGCTCTAATCTTCTGATATCTCCCATATTTTCTAAGCTACTAAGGCTTGTAAAAGGAGCATCAAAGTGCATATCTGCTATATGTACAAAATTCATTATTTCTACTTCCTTCTTTTATCTGCGCTATTTGTGCCTAGATTTTATCACAATTTCCCTCAAAAGTCAACGTCGTCAAAGAAAGTTTGTTCGTTATACGTATAATTTAAAAATCCCATATTTCTATGGGATTTTATTTATGGTTCTATTGAACCGAATAATTCATCAAATTTTGCTTCTAATTCTTTTTGGATATCTGATAATTCTTCTTGACGTTTTTCCTCTGCCTTTGCTGCTTCTTCAGCTGTTGGCTGATTTACTTCAAGTGGTGTTTGGTGTTTGTCATCTGCATTATCTATATCAGAAAATAGTTCGTCTAATGATTCCAATGATTGTTGTGCACCTCCACCTTTACCAGAGTTCTCGTCGCCTTCTTGATAAGGATTATATGGATTGTATTTTCTCCAAGGTCCTCTCTCAATTTCGACATCATTATGGTCTACTTTAAACTTTGTTATACTCTTTCCAATTGGATATTTAAAGTAGTAGTATTTATTAGCTTTAACTGGCTTAATACCTTTTTCGTAAATAATACATTGATCTGTATCCATTCTACGAAGCTCATCTGGCGTCATAAGAGCTCTACCCATAACTTGGTCAGACTCACTCTTACCTTGTTTCCAGTCTTCTCTATCTTTATTTACTGAAACGCTATCTCTTGTAATTGTTTTCTCACCAAGTGCTTTAGAGAAATACTCAACTGTTTTTTGTGAGTTAGAACCTAAGAAAAGGTGAGTATCACAGTTACCGATAATTGTTTCATAAGCTTCTTTATAAACTGCTTCTAATTGGTCTAAGTTCTGTAAGATAACACTAAATGAAATCTTTCTACTTCTTGAAGTTGATATTTTCTTATCAAAATCAGGTATTTGACCAATGTTTGCAAACTCGTCTAGTATGAAGTATGTAGGAACTGGAAGCGCTCCGCCATTTGCATCAGCAAAATCATATAACTGTTGAATCATTTGTGAGAAGAATATTGTAAGTAAGAAGTCATATGCTGTATGTGTATCTGAAGATATAACATACACTGCTGTTTTTTGGCTACCTATTTTTGTAAAATCTATTGTATCTGTTGAAGTAACTTCTGCAATCTCTCTTGAATCGAATTTACCTAGTTTTGATTGTAATGAACTCAAGATAGAACTAAATGTCTTTTCAGGAGCTAATTCAATAGATTTATAAAACATTCTTGCTGGGTGGTCATAAGGTAATTGATTAATTAAATTTGTAAGTAAGTTGTCTCCATTGTTGTTATTTGCTGCTCTAATAAGTTCTGAACAGCTAGCCAAGTTTTGCTCCTCTGGTGGTCTAACTGCCTTTAGATAATAAATCAAAGCTTTTAATAGCATTTCTGACATATCATCCCAGAATGGATCTTGTGCTTTTCCATCACCTTGACCCTTAACAATTGTATTTGCAATAACGTCAACGTCAATTTCATTATTTATATGATGTAATGGGTTGTAACCATCACTGTTTTGTGGTTTTACTAAGTTTAATACTTTTATGTCATAACCTTTGGCTTTAAAGAAACCTGCTGTTTTATCATATAGTTCTCCTTTAGGGTCTGTGAATACATAAGAACCTAAAAGCTGTGTAGCATTTGGAATAACGTAAGAAGCTGATTTACCAGCACCAGAACCTCCGTACAACAAGTACGTTTACGTTACCACGTTTATCTGTTGGTAAGTAGTTCTTCTCTGCTAAGATAATACCTTTATTTCTACTTAATACTTGGTATTGTTCTCCGTTTTCACTCCAATCACTTGAACCATTTTCAATGTTTTCAAATTCATGTTTTGGAAATGCTTTAATTATTCCTACTAACACAAAACCTGCATAAAATAGTATAAACCATTTACAAGTATACATATATGCATTAAAATAATCAGTAAAACATTTAGCTACTGCTGCAAATGGATTCCTCAAGCCACATCCAAGCTCTGTTTGTTCTCCCATTGTATCAACACCTAATAGTTCTGTAAAAAATTTATCCCAATCAAACTGCTCTTTTACCATTCCATTTTCATCTACAACAAATTCTTGTGTTTCTTCGTCTATCACGGGAACATAAGCAGATTTAATAGCTACAGTAAATGGTGCAACTGCCCAAAACAGAATTATTAGCACCAAAATTGCAGCTACTATTAGTTTGCCTTTTATTCTTTTTAATGCACTTTTTAATTTTTCCATAAAACTCATATCAAATCACCTTTTTCCTCTGTAAATATAAAGCACATATTTTATTCACGCTCGTCCTTTGATGGTTGAGTTCTTGTTTCTTTCTTCTTTGTTGGATCTACAAGTTTTAGTTCTTGTAATCTATCTGGTTGTAATAAATCCATTATAAATGCAATATTTGCATCTCCGAACTCGATATTTGCCTTATTTGCTCCAGAAGCTGATGATGTAGAAGCATCAGTAGCACCTGTATCTGAACCATTATCGGAACTACCTCCTGCATAAGTATCTAAGTTTTGTTCTCTTTCATCTAGTACTTTGCAGAATGTTCCTGAAACCGTTAAATTCTTGCAACCAATACCATCTAGATATGACTGTATTTCTTCTGGTTTTACTCTTATTACTTTCATTTCTGAATTATCAGAATTAGTAGCACTCATTGCCAATCCTCCTCGTTTTTACCCTTTTTTCTTTCTGTCTGCAACCTCAAATGCAAAATATTGTTTATTAGGTTTCAGTTTACACTTTCCCTTTACTTCATTTGTTTCATCATCAAAATATAATGTTGGTTTAATTTCTTCTGTTGTTTCTGGATCAATTATAGAAATTGGTCTTTTCATATTTGGTGTATATTCAAATTCCTTAAACTCAGTTTCTTCCTCATTATAAATTGAACTGCATTTTATAGGAATTGGTTTTCTAGATATTTTTACAGTATCATAATCTAAAAACCCCATATTAACAACAACTCTTTCTTTAGCAAAAGAAAGAATGACTAAAGGATTTCCTTCGGGTGCTGGGTTTTCGACAAAAAATGTCTTCTTTTTATTCTTCCCAACAAATTCCTCTGAAAAGCCAAGTCTTTCAACTGTATATTTAGGAGAAGTTTTTAAATATTCTTTCTCAGTTCTATTTACTTGATAGATAACGGTGCTTGTACCTTGTGGTTCCGTTATACTGAAAAATTTTCCTTGTAAATTGTTTTCTTCTTCCATTAGTTTTAATACACCCCTTTATACATTATTTCAAAATGTACGTCTTTCGTATGATTTCACTTAGCTATTATATCGTATCGCACATTATATGTCAACAATATTTTTAATTTATGTTAACTTTTCTTGCATTAAATTTGGAAATTTTTTTAAGTTCTGAAAATAGCTCTTTCTCTTTTTCCGTAAACTCTTTCGGCATTAGTATTCTTGCTTCCAATATAAGACTGCCTCTTCCACCCTTACCATCTTTGTAACCTTTGTCTTCTATACTAATAATTTCGCCTGAACAAATGCCTGCTGGTATATATACTGAAATATCTTCATTAATGCCACTTATCTTTATTTTAGTTCCTAGTGCTGCTTCCCAAGGTGATAAGTATAATAACTTTCTAATATTATATCCTTCTAAAGAAAACTCTTCATCATCTTTTATTTTAACTTTTATTAGTAAATCCCCATTTTTACCACCATTTTTACCTGGCTTACCTTGTCCCATAATTCTTATCTTTTCATTAGGTCTAATTCCTTGTGGGACATCTATGTTTATAGTTTTTAAAGTTCCATCTACTGTACGAAGTGATATGCTTTTTTTAGCACCTCTAAAGGCTTCTTCTAGTCTTAAGCTAATCTCTGTCTCTACATTTTCACCTTTTGCTGCTATTTTAGTATTTACTTTGTCTTTTTTTTCTTCCTCTAGATTTCCGAAAAAGATAGTAAAAAAATCGCCCTTTGGTGTATATTTATATGTAGAATTCTTATTTCCTATATTTCTATTCCATATTCTGTCATACCTTTTCTTACTAGTTGGTTCTGATAAAACCTTATAAGCTTCATTTATATCTTTAAATCGTTCTTCACAATTTTTGTTTCCTACATTAACATCTGGGTGATACTTCTTTGCTTGTTCTCTGTAAGCGATTTTTATTTCATTTATACTTACTCTATTAGTTTCTAAATTCAATATTTTGTAGTAGTCTTTAAAAATCATTTAAACATCCTCCGAACTTTATAAAAATTCAAATTGATTATATCACGTTCATAAAAATTTGTGAAGTAAAATTCAAGATTTTTTTACAAAAAAATAGTACGGAAAAAAGGCTTTCCCGTACTTCATTATGTATCTATTTTAACATATCATTATAAGCCTCGATAGAAGCAATATCAATCTGGTTTCTATCTTCTATCATAAACTTTATATTTTCGCTTAGTGCATATAAATATGCTTCATCTAAATTTTCTTTTCCCTTTTCATAAGCTTTTTCAGCCTCTACAAAAGGTCTATCCTTTTCACAAAAATCTGCTAGATATAAAATCTTAGCAAGTTTTGACATTCCTGCTTTTGCAGTAGAATGAAAACTTATGGCGTCACACATATCTTCTGAAAAGCCAAAGTCTTTCTCACATATAATTGCTCCGTGTTTTGCATGTATTAAAGACAAATGATTTTTTTCAAACTCTGTTAATTTTACACCGTCTTGCTCTGCTGTTCTTACTCTTTTTTCCTTAGGGAATTCTTTAGCTATATCATGTGCGATACCAACTAGTTTTGCTTTTTCCACATCTTCATCATAAAGTTTTGCAAATTCCACACATCTATCCATAACATTTTCAGAATGTTTGAACCTACTAGCTGATAATCCATTTTTTACTACTTTATATACTTCTTCATAACTTTTCATTATTTTTTGCTTCCTTTTACTCCGCCTTGCATTGCTAAAATATTTTGATCATAAGAGAAAGTTAAACTTTGTCTCTCACGATATCTCTTAAGTGCTATATCAATTGCTTGATCTAATTTTTCTTCAAAAGATTTTCCACTTGCTTCCCATAAATAGAATGAAAGTGCTCCAGGTATTGTATTTATCTCATTTATATATACTTTACCAGTTTTATTATCCATTAAAAAGTCTACCCTTGAAAAACCACTACAACCTAAAGTTTTAAATGCTGCCTTAGTTAATTCTTGAATTTCTTCTGATTTTTCTTTACTGATATCAGCTGGTATTTTCTTATTTGCAAAATTTCCATCAGAACTTCCTGATGTCTTACCACCTGACTTCATTCCTGCTGTTTTAACTGCTCCAGCCTTTCCACCACCTATTGTTCCACCTTTAGTCTTTCCATCTCCTATATATTTATCTGCATAACTTAAGATTTCATCTGAGAAGATTGGCTCTTCACAAATAGATGTCTCGCTATCTGATAGATTTCCTATTACTGCACAATTAATTTCTTTTAAATCTGTAACTGCCTGCTCAATAATTACTCTATCAGCAAATTCCATAGCAAAATCAATAGCTTCTTCAAGTTCTGCTTTATTATCTGCTTTCTTGATTCCTACGCTAGAGCCTAAGTTACCTGGTTTTACAATAACTGGATATTCTAATTTTTCTTCTATATCCTTCAAGATTTTTTCTTCATCTTTTATGTAATCCATTGCATAGAAATCTACAAAATCCACAACCGGAAGTCCACTTCCTCTTAGGACTTTCTTTTGCATAATCTTATCCATACCAACACTTGACCCCATAATATCTGGTCCTACATAAGGTAAATCTAATAAGTTTAAAAATCCTGCTAAAGTACCATCTTCACAGTTAGTTCCATGTACTATTGGAAAAGCAACATCAATAGTATTTATGACATTTTTTCCAAATAGTGTTGCTGGACATCTTACAACTTGCACTTCTTTCTCTGTCTTTACTACTGCTACTTTATAACATCTTTTTAATAATACATCCATATCTCTGAAAGAATATAAATCTAATAAATCATCACCTGTATACATTATACCGTCTTTAGCAATATATATAGGTACTACCTCATATTTTTCAGGATTTAAGCTATCTATAGCTTGGTGCATTGTAATTACTGACACTTCGTGTTCCACTGATTTTCCACCAAAAAACACTCCAACTTTTATCATTTTCTATTCCTCCCTTTTCATTATGTCCGCTTATTTTATAGGTAATTATCTGGTAAATCATTTTCTAATAGTATAACACTAGTAGAATCCATAATTTGATTCATTTTTACCAAAGCCTCTTCTAAATCTTTAGCAATAAATATTTTTTCCTCTGCATATTTTTCTTCTTTTAGTCCTGCATATATTGGCTCTGCTGGCTTATTACCAACAAGTATTGCAAAATCACAAGAGCTAGCAGCTGCTTTTCCAAGCTCTTTATTTATCTCAAAAGCTTTATCTCCTAAGTCTACAATACCCGGTGTTATTAAAATTCTTTTTCTGTTTTTGAAGTTTTTAAGCACTTCAAGAGCCATTTTTGCGCCTCTAATATTTGAATTATATGCGTCATCAATGATTATGCTACCATTTGGATTTGGTTTTAATTCCAATCTATGTGTAACTGGTTTTATGTATTTTGCACCAGTTTTAATTTGTTCTTCTGTTAAGCCAAGTTTATCTGCTACTGCAACTGCTCCTACTATATTTAATATGTTCAAGTTTCCAAGTAGTTTTGTTTTTATAGAAATAGGTTCTTTTCCTGGAATAACTACATCAAAATTTGAACCTCTTTCAGTTATTTCAA
Organism: uncultured Clostridia bacterium; assembly: GCA_947385375.1. Lineage (GTDB taxonomy): Bacteria > Bacillota > Clostridia > TANB77 > CAG-508 > Scatovivens. The sequence goes on along the minus strand of CANDKR010000005.1, from coordinate 75,552 downwards.
TATTTGTAGCATAATAATCTGCCTCTTTACTAAGCCCGTATTTAACCATATTTTTAGTTATTTTTGAATTTCTAATATTCTCATCTTCCCAGTTTACAAAGGCAATGCCTTTATCTTCTGGCAAACTATCTACAAGCTCTAATTTTGTTTTTCTAATATTATCTAAACTTTTAAAAGTCTCTAAATGTTGCTCACCAATTGCTGTAACTATTCCATACGTAGGATGAACTATATCACAAATTTCTTTAATATCTCCTACATATTTTGCTCCCATTTCACAAACAAATAGATTATCTGTTCTTGAAAGCTTTTCATTAACTGTTCTTACAACTCCCATTGTTGTATTATAGCTCTCTGGTGTCATTAAAGTATTATACTTTTGTGAAAGTATTGTATTTACAATATGTTTTGTACTAGTTTTGCCATAACTTCCTGTTATGCCAACTACTTCTAAACCTTTTATACTCTCTAAATTCTTAGTGGCTTTCCTACAAAAACCTGCTCTTATAGCCTTCTCTACTGGTCTATTTATTAAGTTTACAATATATACAAATACATAAGCAAAAATTGCACATATGTTAGCTATATAAATCCCATAAAGCATTGAGATATAGCATATTGCTAAGATTATTATAGCATAAGTAACTGCCATTCTATTAATTCTTGATGTAGCCACAAATGGCTTTTTTTCTTTAGGTCTTTTTGATGTAAATATAAGTGTTAAATAAGCAATAATATTAAGCCAAAATCCTAACCTAAAATTAAATAAATACATAACAACCATTGGAATTATAAGAAGTCCAATTGCCTTTACATCAAAAACTGTTTTTAAATTGTTTTTCATCCAAGCTAAATATCTATCATTGTAATAATTTTCTAGCTGTAATATATGTAAGCCATGACGGTTTTTCTTATAAAAATATATTGCAAAAAGTAAATTGGGCAAAAATAAATATTTTAACGCAAAAATCACAATTCTTATATTTATTCTTATCATTATTTATCATTTCCTTCCTATACTTAATTGTAACTATTTTTCAACTTGTATATCATTTTTGAAAAATTCATTAAGTACTGCATTAACATTTTGAATATTTTCTAAATATGCAAAATGACTACCACCAACATATTTTACAAGTCCTGCATCTGGAATAAGTTTTTCCATTGTAAGTGCATCTGAAAGTGGTGTTGCGTCATCATTTGTTCCCCATATCAAAAGTGTTGGTGCTTTTATATTTGGAAGCAAATGTTTTACATCTTCACCTAGTATTATCTTCATAGTCTCTTTTAAAACGACTGGTGAAGCCTTATAATCACTTGAACCAACTGAGTTTAAAATTTTCTCTTTAAAGCCTTTAATAGCCGAAACATTTGGTAATAAGTTTAAAGCAAATTTTCCACATTTTACAAAACCAATTTTAGTATAATAACTCATACTATGTTTTGGAACTATCCCTGCACTATCAATAAGTACAACTTTTCTAGGATTTACAAGCCCTCTTCCGACTGCATTTATAATAATTCTTCCACCATTTGAATGTCCAATTAAAATAGGATTTTTAACTTCTAACTTCTCTACTAACTCTGCTAAAAAATCTCCAAAATCGTTGCTAGTTAATGGCTGTTCTGGTAAATCACTTTTACCAAAGCCGACAACATCAATCAAATAAACTTTAAATTTATCTTTTAAAGCATCTGCCATTGGTCTCATAGTCTCTAAATCTGTAAGCCAGCCATGTAAAAAAATCACTGGTATGCCTTCGCCATAAACTTCGTAATTTATGTTCCAGTCTTTTATTTTTATTTGCACCGTTTCTCTCCTTTATATGTATAGTTATCCACAGGTGGTAAACATCTGTGAATAAACTTACTATAATTTATTCAAATTTCTAGTTTTTGCTACCAATATAATATACCATTTCCCTAAGGTTTGCAAGTCCTTGTTTAAATTATGTGGTTAGTGTTCCGCCCGGAGTATTTAAGATAACAAGTATATCTTCTTCCTTACCTGTTTCCACATTTATATATACTAAAAATTCTTTATCATTTACTTTGCCTTGAAATTCATAACATAAAATTTCACTTTTCCATTTTGTCGGAATAACTGCTTTTCTCTCTGACGTAATTTCTAAATTTTCATTAATATTCTCACGAGCTTCTTCTATTGATATTTCTTCACTTACAAGCTCTCGTTCAGTATGAGAATTTAAGTATCCAGTTGTCTCAATGCCAAGAATTTCTCCGTCGTCTAAAGCAACTTTTACTTTTATTAAATCAGGATACATTATAACTCCATCTTGTTCGTAAGCATAATTTATTGTAACAATATTTTCTTCTTTCATATAATATGTTTCTTTCATATTAGTAAATTCGTGTGCTTCTAAGAATTCCTTTCCTTTTTCATTTGCTTCTTCTTGAGAAAGTTTATTTTCTTCGACCATTCTATCTAAAGAAGCATAAATTATATGTCCGCCTTTCTTAGATATTGCAATATTTGCACTTCTGTCTTCTGAATAATTAATAGAAAAATCATAATATGGGATTTGTGCATTTTTTATAAGTCCATTTCGATTTACATTTATTATTTTACCTACAAAAACTTCTCTTGCAATTTTTTCTGCCTTATCTTCTGTAATGTCCTCACCCGTAAGACCTTTCTTCTCAATTTTCTCTACATGATCAGAATATGCGCCATCATAAATTAGTCCTTCATATTCATTTAAGTTACTGTCTATATTTTCAAACATATCAATATTTGCTACTGCTTGTGCAAACTGATTGGTTGGTGCAATATTTTCCCAATTCCAAAACTGATTATTTAATTCGTTTGCTAAAGTGTTTAAAGTATTTTCTAAATCTAAAGCAAATCTATGAAAAGTTTCTAAATTTTCAAAATCTTCTGGAGTTAGCTCCTCTTGTCTTATATTCTTCTTTGAAATCGTATAAGAATAATCACTTACTTGATTTAAAAATTTTGAAGTCTGCATAAGTGCGTCATTTGTTAAAGGAATTTGTGATAGATATGCACTTGCAAGGTTTGAATCTCTCCAAATCTGTACTAATGTATCTGCCGAATACTCAGGAGTTTTTGAAATCATCGCCTTTGCTAAGTAATTTTCAACATTATTCACATAATTTACTAAATTTGAAAAAGCCTCATTATACGTATTAAGTCTTGTATTAATATACTGTTCTCTAAGAACATAAGCATAATATCCAGTTATAAGCATAAGTAAAAATAAAACTATTATTATTGCTGTTTTTAAATTATCTTGTAAAAATCTTCTCATTATATATCTCCTTAAAATTAATATTTATATTTTTTCCTTAAATATTTAAAATATACTTATTTTTCCAGCTACTATTTATTTATTTTAAAATTAGTGATATAATGTGCATACAATAAATTAAGAGGTACTTATATGAAAAAAATTTTAATTTTCTATGGTTCATATGGTGGAGGGCATCTCTCTGCTGCAAAATCTATTAGAAGCTACTTAGAGGAAAAATATCCAGATATTAAAGTAGATATGGTAGATTGTATTGAATATATTAATAAATATGTAAATAAAGTTACTACTGGTGCCTATAAAGAGATGGCAAAAAAAGCTCCTTGGGCTTGGAAACAACTTTATAAAGATTCAAAAGATGGAGCTCTTGCTAAAATCTCAACTACATCAAATAAGGTAATGGCTCATAAATTAAATGTGTATATCGAAGAATTTGCACCAGATTTAATTATATCTACCCACCCATTTAGTACACAAATGTGTGGATTTTTAAAGAAAAAGAATAAATTACATTGCAAGATAGCAACCATACTTACAGATTTTCAAATTCATGAACAATGGTTAGAATTCTCTGAATTTCAAGACTATTTCTTTGTTTCAAATGAACAAATGAGAACTGATATGGTAAATGCAGGTGTAAATGGTACTAAAGTCTATGTTACTGGTATTCCAGTCTCTGAAAGATTTTTAGAAAATTATGATAGAAAAAAAGTATGTGAAGAATTTGATTTAAATCCAGATAATGAAGTTGTTTTGTTCTTTGCTGGTGGCGAATTCGGACTTGGAAGAAATACAACTATTTTAATGCTTAAAGCTCTAATTCGTTTATTTTCTAAACTACAAGTCGTTGCAATCTCAGGAAGAAATCCTAAAATGAACGACAAATTTAAGAGTTTAGTAAAAGCCACTGAAAGCGAAGATAGAATTAAAATCGTAGAATTTACTAACAAAGTTCCTGAGCTTATGTCAATTTCAAAATTTGTTATAACAAAACCCGGTGGACTTACCATCACAGAAGCTTTAACTTCAAATTTGCCAATACTAATTATGAACCCTATACCTCGGTCAAGAAGAAGAAAATGCTGATTTTCTTGAAAAAAATGGTGCTGGTATTTGGATAAAAAAACATGACAATGTTGCAAGACATTTGAAAAATCTATATAGACATCCTGAACTACTAGAAAATATGAAGAAAGCCACAGAAAATTTATCAAGACCAAATTCAACTAAAAATATTTGTAAAACGCTACTACAATAGTAGCGTTTTTGTTACATAAATGTAATTGCTTTTGATTAGTTTATATAATACAATAAAATTAGATTACTATACAAAGGAGAAACTTATGGGACTATTAGATAGATTTCGTAAAAATAAAGCCTCTGCTTTACCTAGTGGACCTGAACCTGAAAAAGGTAGTACTCAGCCACTTCAAGATGGTTTAGCACAGTATAAAGTTAATTATGATATACAAACTCCTATTTCAAGACCACCAGTTGAAGTACGGAAAAGAAGCTGATTGGATTTTAATGCCTGACTCTAAAACAGTTGTACTTCCTGAAACTGACGAACAAACTGGAGATATTATTATAAAATTAAAAAGAAAAGTTATGTCAGGTGAAATGGTAGAACTAGGAACAATGCTTGAAAGAGTAGACAAAGATACTTTTAAATATATCGTAACTCTTTTAGACAGCGAGTTAGATAGACCAAGAGAAAAAGGCGGCTCAAATCCACATACCTTAGCACAATTTAGAAACATTGCAAAAAGAGAAATAGAAACACTTGCTAAAGAAAAAAATATTACATTAACACCAGACTTTTATAAAGTCCTTGAAAATATTAATGTTAAAACACAGCTTATACTTAATCCAGATCTTCAAGTAGATTATAGTGCTTTTGAAAAAGACCTACCTCAATCTATTAATGTAAGTAGCATTCCTTTTGATGAGCTTATGCAATATGGAGAGGCTTTAGCTACTAGGCTTGAAGCTTTAAAAAGCATTAAAAGGCCTGAACAAACCCTTTCTTATGAAAGTTCTTTGATAAACTTTATGAAATCTAAAGAAAAAGATGCTACACCTGCTGCAATTTTAGCAATGCTAAAAGATGAGCAAACTGAATCACAAGAAGGTATTATTAGAAGAAATGCTATTTTAGAATGTGCCGAAACTGCTCAAAGTGTGCAAAGTGAAGATAATTTGATATATTCTGCATATTTAAAATTAGAAGAAAGAAGAATTTTAACAAGAATACAAGAAGATTTAGGAACTTTATCAGGAGACATTGTAACTTCGCAAAAAGCTCAAGAATTAATTTCTATGCTTGAAAGTACAAAAATACAACCACATGATTATTCAAGTTCAACTTTATTAGAGGAAGCTGATATGAACAATGCTGTATCTGGTTTTATGGCAGAAATACTTTTGGAAAACTCTGTATCTGGTTACATTTCTGATGGATTAAGAAAAGACTTACTAGTAAAAGCTTTTATATCTCAACATCCTGAACTTGAGCATAGTGAACAAGCATCAGAATTTTTAGTAAAAAGAATGCGTTCTTCTGGGCAAGTAGCAGACATACCAGGTCAAGAATCTTTAAGATCATTCATAGAAACTACAGATTATAAAACACCACATGACAGAGAAGGACAATATTTCCTACTATCTGTTGCTCAAATGGAAAAACAGCATATTGAAACTTTCTATTCGCCAATTATTCAAGCATATAATAAATTTATTGGTAAAGATAGTCAAAATTTACAAGTTGAAGCAAGATAAAAAAATAAGCCATAAGGCTTATTTTTTTACATTTCACTTCTACCTTCTAAGGCTTTACTTAAAGTAACTTCGTCTGTATACTCTAAATCTCCACCAATTGGAATACCTCTAGCAATTCTAGTAACTTTTACTCCAAGTGGTTTTACAAGTTTTGATATATACATTGAGGTTGCTTCTCCTTCTACTCTAGGGTTGGTAGCCAAAATAATTTCCTTAACTTCTCCACCCATTATCCTTGAAAGTAATTCTTTTATTTTAATATCATCTGGACCTACACCATTCATTGGTGATATCGAACCGTGTAAAACGTGATAAACACCATTATACTCGTGTGTCCTTTCCATTGCTAAAACATCTCTAACATCTTCTACTACACAGATAGTGCTTTCATCCCTTTTAGGATTTGAACAAATATTACAAGGTTCTGTATCTGAGATATTAAAACATTTTGAACAGAATTTTAAATTTTTCTTAGCGTTTATTATTGAAGAAGTAAACTCTTCTACTTCTTCACTACTTAAATCTAACATATAGAAAGCTAGCCTTTGAGCTGTTTTATGCCCGAATACTTGGTAGTTTCTCAAAACTCTCAATTAACTTTTCTATTGATGGTGCGTAAAGTGACATTTTTCTTCCTCTTTATCTTACATTAATCCTGGTATATTATATTTTCCCATTTGTGCTGCTTGAGCGTCATCAACTTTCCTTAAAGCTTCATTAGTTGCAGTTAAAATCAAGTCTTGTAACATTTCAATATCATCTGGATCAACTACATCTTTTTGTAACTTGATTTCTTTTATAAATTTTGCTCCGCTAACTTTTACTGTTACTGCTCCTCCACCTGCTGTTGCTTCAAATTCCTTACTTGCAAGCTCATTTTGTGAATTTTCAATATCTGCTTGCATTTTTTTAGCTTCTTTCATAAGTTGATTGATATTCATTCCGCCAAATCCTCCCATTCCGCCTGGGAATCCTCCTCTTTTTGCCATTGTCTTATCCTCCTTAATCTATTATATTTATATCTATGCCTAAATCTTGCATAGGAGTTTTTGTTTCTTTTACTTCTGATGCCTTTGTTCTGCCGTCTTTTATAGTTATACTTACTTGATTTCCAGTAACTGCTTGCACAGCTTTTATTAAGTCTGTTCTATTATTCGCATTATTTAAGAAACTCTCATTAAAAGCTGTAAGTCCGTTTGGAAACTCGATTTCAAGACTAAAATCATTTATAAGTGTAGCTCTACTATTAATAAGTGTCGCATAAAGAGTCATTTTATTACTACGTTTTAAAGTGTCCATTACTCTTTTCCAAAAATCATTACCCTTTTGTTTTGGTAAATCTGGTATTTTCTTTTCTGGAGCAGGTACTGATATTGCTTGCTCTTGCTTTTCTTCTCTCACATAATTATTTTGTGAGCTTTTCATCATTTCTGATGGATTTATATTACTAATTTTTGCTTCTAATTTTTCTATTCTATTTTGTAATTCTTGTACATCTCCGCTTGCAAAATTTCCGCCCATACAAGCTTTTATTACACCTGTTTGAAATAAAATAGTTTTTTGATTAGACCATTTCAAACTGTTTTCTAATTCTGATAATTCATATATAATGCTTAAAAGTCTATCTTTTTCACTAGTTTCAGCAATTTCTTTTATCTGCTGTAACTCTTCTGTTGAATATAACTCTAAATGATTAGTTGCTTTATATACAAGCACATCTTTTATGTACTTAATAATTTCCCATAAGAAATTATATAAGTCTTTTCCCTCTTTTATAACTTCATCAATAACTCCAAGTGCTGATATTTCGTCATTTGCAAGCATTGCTTTTGAAATCCTACTAATGTATTCTAAGTTAGGAATTCCAACTAATTCTTTAACCATATCTGCTGAAATCTCATCGCTACTTTCTTGGCTACATCTTTCTAATATACTTATCGCATCACGCATTGCACCTTCTGAAAGTACAGCAATAATCTTCATAGCTTCTTCACTAATTTTAATATTAGCGCCTTCACAAATAACTTTAAGTCTTTTTATAATATATTCATCTGAAATTTTCTTAAAATCAAATCTTTGGCATCTTGAAAGTATTGTAGTTGGTAATTTTTGAGGCTCAGTAGTAGCTAAAATAAATTTAACATGCTCTGGTGGTTCTTCTAAAGTTTTAAGTAGTGCATTAAAAGCACCTACTGATAACATATGAACCTCATCAATTATATATACTCTATATTTTGCTTTAGTTGGTAAGAAATTTACTTCATCTCTAATAGTTCTAATATCTTCAACGCTATTGTTTGAAGCTGCATCCATTTCTACTACATCAGTTAGTGAACCACTTAAGATTTCTTTGCAAATTTCACATTCGTTACAAGGCTCACCATCTTTTGGATTTAAGCAATTTACTGCTCTTGCAAGTATTTTTGCAGAAGTAGTTTTTCCTGTACCACGACCACCATTAAATAAATATGCATGCCCTACTCTTCCTGCCATTATCTGATTTTTCAAAGTTTTAGTTATATGATCTTGTCCAACCATATCTGCAAAGGTGGTTGGTCTAAATGCTCTATATAAAGCTGTATATGCCATTTTTGCCCCCTTAATTTAAAAGAAAAGACTTCTCTTTAGGAAGGCATACTATTCACATAAATGCACTACTTATCGCTGCTTCCTTCCGAACCTGACGAGATTCATAGCTTTTTATTGAAGTATACCTTCCTAAAGAAAAGCCCTCTTAAATTCTTTTATGATTATATAATGGAATTTTCCTTTTTGCAATACCTTTTTATATTCTTTTAAATATAACATCTGAGAAATCTGTTATCTCAATTTGTGATGAACCTTTCTCTATTATTTCATCTGTTGGCATTTCCATTAACAAAGAACCTTTATAACTTACATTTGAATTTGTTTCAATAATTATATCAAAACTTAGTTGTAGCTTTATTTCTTCCAAAGAAACACCTAAATTTTGAAGTAAGCGCCCATCATAAATGATTTCTGTGTCTTCATTTGATATATATGTTCCTAAATCTTCCAAAGATAGTCTAAAGCCTAACATACCACCATTATTAGCAATTTCTAAAGTTTTCATATCATCTATTTTTGCACCCGTATATACAATTTTATCATTTAAATAATCCTGTTCACTATAAGTGTATAGGTTGTCTAAATCTGAAGTTGGTCTGTATATTTTAACATTTCCTTTTTGTGGTTTTTTATCCAAATTAAAATTCTCAATAGTTATCTGTTTAATAGTCTCTTCTGTTTCTTTACTTTGAGAAATGTACATATATAAATCATTTATCTCTGTTACATTGATATTCCAAATATGCTCACTATCATCGACAAAGTCACCATCAACTGTACTTACCATAAGTATTTTATCGATTGCATAAGGCAATGACTGCTCACCTTCAACTTCATATTTAAGCATAATTGTAAGTGCAATCGTTATAAGTATTACCACGACTGCAATAAAAGCACATCTCTTAAATATTTTTTGCTTTTCCATTTTTATTCCTTTCTCTTAAGAATTTGAAAAAGTCTTTTAAGATTTTCTCACATTCTTTTTGCAAAATTTCTCGTTCAATCTCAATCTTATGATTAAATTCAATATCTTCTATTAAATTTATCCTTGAGCCACAAGCACCTGTTTTCGGGTCATTTGTACCTATGTATAGTTTTCTAATCCTAGCATTTATTAAAGCACCTGTACACATTGTACAAGGCTCTAAAGTCACATACATATCACAATCAGTTAATCTCCAAGAACCTAGTTTTTTACAAGCTTTTTCTATTGCTAAAATCTCTGCATGTGATACTGCATTTGCCTTTGTTTCCTTTAAATTGTGCGCTCTTGCAATTATTTTATTATCTTTAACAATTACAGCTCCGACTGGGACTTCCTCTTTACTATATGCTTTACCTGCTTCTTTTAGAGCTGCTTTCATAAACTTTTCTTTATCTTCCATACTCTATATACTAACATATTTAGACAAAAAGTGCAAACAAGAACAATAAAGTAATGTTTGCACTTAAATAATTTTCAAAATAAATTGGGTACGGGTGCGTCACTATGACGCACCCGAAATCCCTTTTTAGAATTCAGCTAGCAAGCAAATATATCGTTACTGTCCCGTGCCCTCAGTCGTGGGCTTACAGGTACAGAGTCTTATTGCCAGTAGTCTTGACTGCCTCGGCTCTGCCGTTGTCGTCATAAACCACCTGGTTCACAGAGGTTGCCACTCTGCTGTTACTGCCGTTCCGGTAGACATACGTGTCACCGTTCGACTTGGTAAACACAGCAGCGCCGTCCTTCGTAACGCCGAAGTCGACAACATCGGTTCCGTTGTAAATCACGGTGCCCTTCCAGCTCAAAGAGCCATCAGAGTAGGACAGAGTGCCGTAAAGAGTTTTGCCCTCATACGCCATACTCTTGTCCAAGAAGTTCTTCACAGACGTGATGTTGCCAGTGGCAGTGTTGCCGCCGTTACCTCCGTTATTGCCACCGTTATTGCCGGGATTCGGCGCCAGTGCAGACGGATTCGTCACAGTGGTGCTCACCGAGTGAGTGCCCTTGTCAGTGACGATGGCGGAAATGAAACCTGCATCATTGCGCTCAAAGAGATACACCGTCTCGCCCTTCAGAACCGTGTAGGCGGTCTTGAACTTGTCGGCAAGCTTGAACTCGTAAACCGTCTTGGTCTGCATATCATACAGGTAGATGGAATACGCGCTGGTGTAACCGCAGAACTTAGCACCCTTGCAGGTGCTGCTCAGGAGCACATTGTAGTCGCTCTGCCACACATTGCTGATACGGCAGAAAGTCGACAGGAGACGCTTACCATTGTAGTACGCATCATAGCCAATCCGCTCGGGGTCTTCCTTGTCCGCATAGGACTTGACATAAGCGCCGTTTACGACCGCAGGGTCATCATTGCGCTTGTAGTTGCCAGAGAAAGTCAGGTTCCGAAGAGCCCAGCTCTTCCGGCCGGAAACTGCGTTCACCGCCATCGACTCAATGTCGAGCTCGATATAATCGGCGGTAACGTTTGCAACCGAGTAGGTCTGGTCAGTGCTGTGTTCCATATAGCGGAGTTCTCCGTCTTTCGACAGGAAATACAGTCCGCTGTCGTTCAGGCCCACAGACGGCTTGTTGTCACTGTAAGACGCAAGGTCGTTGGTGATCAAAATGCCGGCCATGTCGTACAGGTTGCTGCCCTTGACGGTGACGCGGTCATCAATGTCCATATAGGCGCCGACCACGTCGTACTCGTAATGCTGCACATGCAGCAATTTGCTTTCATCGTCCTGCCAGACATAAACGTAGGACGAAGTGTCCGCCGCGAAGGCGGTGCAGGTCAGGCTGAGCATAGCCAGCACTGCCAAAAACATAGAAACCATTTTTTTCATAGTGTTGAGCCCTCCTTAGGCTAAGTCGTGTTGTTGTTACTTGATTTCAGGATCTTGCAGGGTATTACCGGATATGCTGCTAGCTGAATTCTTGTCGCAAAAGGTCGCGACATATATATGAAAGACGGATACGCAAAGCGCATCAATCTAACTTTATTATACCATATCTACAAATTAGTGTCAAAATTTGAATCTTTATGTAAACTGTGTTATAATAGGTATTGTAAGTAATCTTATATTGCGCACCCAAAACACAAAAACTTTGGAGGCGCAAGCCTCCAAAGGCACTTCAAAGGAGGCTACAAAAATGGCATGCGTAAAGGTAAAAACAATAACGAGAACAGAGTCCAGTGAGGGCCAACTGCCGGAGAACACTCCCGTGGAAATCCCATCCCTTCAGGACATCACCACCCAGCTCACCGAGCACTTCAAGGAGACGATGTCTGAGCAGGAGATTCAGGAGCTGGCAGAAATTATCAGCAACGAGTTTATCCGGCTGAAAAACCTGCCCTATGGAGATTCTCACCCGATGAGCAAGTTCGCCGTATATGACCGGCCCAAGCCTGTGCTGGTAATCAACGTCTATGACGACGGCTTCGAGCTTTTCCAGCACGAGTTCTACCCTGCCGACTATTCCACAGTCAGAAAGTTCTATCACAATCACAAGACAATTACTGTGGTCAACGCTGTGAAGCGCATCCAGTTGGCATATGTCAAACGACCCCAGCAATAAATGCCATATAAACCTGAGAGCAGACCAGTAAAATGGTCTGCTCTCAGTGTTTTTATTTTTCTATTAATTAAAAGTAAATATATAATCTTTTTCAGGTTCTATTGTTTCTGGCTCACCTTTGTTTTTATATTTTATATTTGTTATTAAAACATTCAAATTTTCTAAGTTTAATTTTTCTCTTAACTCTGATACTATAATTGTATGATGTATTTTATCAATATCTGTTGTATTTTCCTTTTGCTCCGCTACACCTATCATATTAGAAATAAATCCACCTGTTTCTTCTGTATAATGTTTCATACTAAATTTTTCTGCAATCCTATCCTTTTCAGGTGTCATTGCTACTGCAATAGAAGAAGCTACTATCTTACTATCTGCATCATATATGATATACTCGTACTTAAAATCAGTATCTATTCCTTTACCATCTATTGTAGAAAATTTAATATCTGTAATAAATTCATCTTTTGCTTCATCATAAGCTAAATTACTTATTTCAATATTCAAATTGCCATCTATAATATTTGCATTTTCACCAAGTTTAGCAGTTTTTGTTACTTCTTCAAATTCATATTCTGTTCCATCATCAAACTCTAAATGCCTATCTTTTACACAATCAAATTTAAACTCATAACTTCTAACATTACTTCTTAAATTCGTTGCTCCTGCTTGTTCCCCAATTTCCCAATACTCTGTCTTAACCGGCAAACCAGTATCTTTTTCAAAATAAACGTATGAACTTAAGCTATCATTTTCTTTTATTTTATAGCATACTTTACCATTAAATTTCAAAGTTTCAATAGAATTTGTGAAGATAGCTTTATGGTCGTTAAATTTTTCTTGTAACATTTTTATTGTACTTGGAAAAAATGCCATATCATTATATTCATTCTCTTCTACAGCTCTTTCATCACGCAACTCATCTTGAAAATACAAATAAAATTTGCCGTCCTTTAAAATATATTGCCAATATTTGATACCATTAGCTGATGTACATCTACGTAGATTGTTATCTTTTATCCAATATTCATTTATAGTTGAACCACCAACACTATGATCAACCATTTTCATATAATAGTTATCCATTTTAGTATACTGTTCCCATTTATTAGATAGACTTTTAAGTATAATATATCTTCTTCCAAAAAAGCCTAGTGTGCCAACTATCAAAATAGCAATTATTGTATATATTAGTACAAATAGTTTATACTCAACTTTTTTGAATTTCACATTAAATTTCTTTATGTATTCTACTTCTCTGTCGTCTTGTTTTGCTGTATTTATTTTTATTTCTGCTTTCATACTTTCTAGCATTGCCTTGCACTCTGGGCATTCTTGTAAATGCTCTTCTATGAACTTATTTGTTTCTTCTGATGTCAGCTTTTCTATATAGTTTGGCAACAAATCTTGTACTACTTTACAATCTTTATTTCTCATCTTCTCCTACCTCCTTCAACTTGATTTTTCCTCGATAAAAGGTCAGTCTTGCCCAGTTTTCTGTTTTATTCAATATAACTCCTATTTCTTTAAAACTTAGCTCTCCTGTTATCCTTAAATATAATACCTCTCTTGTCTTTTCATCTAAGCCTTGCATTTTCTTGTAGAGTTCTATTTTTTCGTCTTTGGAAATTATCTCGTTTTCTGGTGTTTCTGTTTCTTGCTCGATGTCTAGTAATTTTGCCAAGTTCGTTTCTCGTTTATGCTTTCTACAATAGTCATACCATGTATACTTTGCTATTTGGCATAACCACACTGACATCTTACAGTCTCCCCTATATTTATCTATCTTTTCTACCGCTCTACAAAAGGTTTCTTGCGTTAGTTCTTCCGAAATATCGTTACTATGAGTTAAACAGAATAAGTATTTATTTACTATTTCAAAATATTCTTTATATATTTGTTCCATATTCTGCATAACTTATCCTCCTTTACTATATGACGTTTAAAACTCTATTTCGTTTCACTTTTTTCGCAATTTTTTATATTTTTATTGTATTCTTTATATTATTTTTTTGCAAGAATAATATGTTTATTTAAAAAACGTGATTTTGCCACGTTTTTGATTTATAAATTCGTGATTTCATCACGTTTTTTATTAAATGTGAAACAAAGCAGCCAATTTTTATCAAAAATGTTTCACATTTTTGATTTTTGTGTTATAATATAATTGTGAAACAAATCAATCTTGCTTTCAGAAAAATGTTTCACATAAACAGGAGGATAATTATGGAAGAAAAATTTGAAATTATAACTCTTTTACAAGCTAAGCAAACATTAGAAACTGAGTTAAACAACCTTGTTTATGGTTCAGTAGAAATACGAGAAGTTGATTCAAAGAAATATATATATGTTCATTATAGAGATAATGGTATTCTCTTAACAAAATATGTTGGAGAATATTCTGATGACCTTTACAATTTGATTTTAAATAATAGCATCAGAGCAAAAGAATTCAAAAAAGAAATTAGAAACATTACAAAAAGACTTAAAAGCTTAAACTATATACAAACCGAACTAACTGAAGATGTTATGTTGAATATAGATTTTGCTAAGAAAAATTTAGTTGCTACTATTTATAAGCAAGCAATTTTGGAAGGTGTTGCAACAACTTTTGCTGATACAGAAAACATTATTGAAGGCGGAAAAGTTAATAATATGACTTCTGAAGATGTTTTGAAAATTATCAATTTAAAACACGCTTGGGAGTTTATATTAAATGAAAATGTTATTTCTAGTAATACTGACTTTGCTTTACTTTGCCAAATCAATAAATTTATATTAGAAGGATTTTTTTACAATGCTGGTAAATTAAGAACTACTCCTGTTAGTATTGGCGGTACTTCTTGGACGCCTGATTTTCCTATCGAAATTGTTATAAAAGAAGAACTTACTAATATATTTGATAAAAATATTGACGATATCGATAAAGCCATTGAATTATTATTATATACTATGAAAAAACAAATATTCATTGATGGCAACAAAAGAACTTCAATCATATTTACTAATCATTATTTAATTTCTAAAGGCAAAGGTTTAATTGCTATTCCTGCCGAATTAAGTGATGATTACAAAAATCTATTAGTCAAATATTACGAAGGTCAAAACGAAACAGAAATAAAAACTTTTTTAAAAGAAAAATGTTTTATGAAATTACACTAAAATAATAACAAGAAGCGTTTAGTTAACGCTTCTTAAATTATTAATCTTGATTTATTTCAACATAGATATAATGCTCACCTTCTGAAACATAGCTGTTTATTACACGTCTATTTTCGTAATCACCCGGTACCATCCACAAAGTCTCTTCCCATCTCCAACCTGAGTTTTGTATGAAAAATCCGTTAAAGTTAATATATTGTGTAATTACTGCACCCATATCTCCGAAAACATTTACAGACCAGTCAAAAGTGCTTGTCATTGTTAGTCCCTCATATTTATAAACTACCTTTTTGCCGGGTATGCTACACTGACTTTTTATTGTATTTCCTATCAATATGAACTTGTTTTTAGCTTCTTCGTTTACTCTCCAGTCCTCGAAAATATATTTATTCATTTCTTTAGTTTGAATTAAAATTATAAACGCAATTAACACAATTACTACTTTATCAAGTTTTATTTTTCTAACACACTCTATGCTTAAAGCTGTTTCGTAAATAAATAAATATTCAAAACCAGCTAATATTGTCCAAGAATAATACATTCTAAACAACAGATTATCAAATATCATAAGGAAGGCTAAATTTACAAGTACTGCTACAAAAGCAAGCCAAATTATATGATATTTTTTAGTTCTTATTCCTTGAATTACTGCACATACTATAAATCCTGCACTTGCGCCTGTTAGTATAAATACAAATAAATCATTTGTATTTTCTGAATATAATTCTTTATATCTTTGATCTAAAAACTCTTTATATGACTGTTCCATTTGGAATACAGTTGTATTATATGCTGGATTGTCCTTAAGCTCTCCAATCTTCTCTAAGTGCATTGTAATTAGCTTTCCTATACCTAGATATAATCCAATTGAAACTGCTAACACCAATATGTATACAAGTCCATGTATAACAATATCTTTGAACTTTACTTTATCCTCTGAATAAAGTACCCACATCATTGTAAATATTACTGCAACAACTGCAAAAGTTTGTATACAAGATTCATAGCAAGCTACTGAAAAAGCTCCTAAGAACATATATAGTATAAACCAAAACTTATTTTTATGGTTTTTCAAATTATCCCATATCAAATATGCCACTAAAATAAATATCAAATTACTAAAAGCAACTGTTATATTTGTTGATTGATATAAAAATTGAAAACATAAAATCGGAAATGAAATATATCCAGCTCCAAGTAATATATAAGCTACTTTGTTTAGCTTGTCTTTTGTTATAATTTTTAGCGCTGAACACATAACTAAAGCTGTCATAAAGTACATTGCTACTGTTAAAAGTTCAAGCCAAAATGGTGAAAAACTTGTTATTTTAAATAAATTATAAAATGCCCATGTTCCCCATCTATTTGCTGATAACATCCAAGTTCCTGTTACATATCTATCAAAACATAAATCGTCAATACCAACAGAAACATGTGTTATACCAAAGCCAAAACTCAATAAGGCTGCAAATACTACAAATACCACAAACACCTTATCTTGTAGTAGTTTTTTCATTCCTTCATATAAATCTTTCATTTCATTCCCCTTTATAATAGCATTTATTGTTTTTTTATATTATAACTGATTAATAAACAAAAAACAATTATCTTATTTAAATTGTTGTTACTATTTATCTAAAAATTTCAAATTATCTAAACTTTCTATTTTTTTAATTCCAGAAGTATGTTGTAAAATATCAAATTGTTTTTTAGCAATACCATTAAGTCTTTCTAATCTTCTACTTTGTTCCATTCCTTGACTTATCATTTCAGCATTTAAATTCTCTAAATTGACTAAAATAATCAATTGTAATATATTAGCGTAATCTCTCATATTACCATCTAAATTAGGATTTTTGTCTTTCCATTCCTTTGCAGTCATTCCAAATAAAGCTACATTTAATATATCTGCTTCATTTGCATATACATATTGTTTTTGTTTTTCTGTTAAGCTTGGAATGATATTTTCCTTTATACTATCTGTATGTATTTTATAATTAGTTTTAGCTAGTTCTCTTCTTACAGACCACTCAACTTTATTTTGATAACTTTCATTGCGTTTTAATCTTTCAAATTCTTTTATTAAATACAATTTAAATTCTACATTTAGCCAACTAGCAAATTCAAATGCTAAATCTGGATGTGCATAAGTTCCTATACTATATTTACCACCTTTTGAAATCAACCCTATGGCATTTGTTCTCTGAATCCATTGTTTTGGACTCATTGTATATGAAGATGTTCCAATTTCATTAATTTTAATTTCACGATATTCCGTGAAATTAAAGTTTTCATTATTTAATTCTTCCCATAGTCCTACATACAAAGCTGTATCTTTATTACTTAACCAATGAATAATAACATTTGAAGGATTTTTATCATTTTTAAATCTTGCTAAATCAGTTAATGAAATATAATCTTCATTTCCAACTCTCATAATACCAATTAAATTATCTTTAACTTTTATTTCTGTTTTTATAATTTCTTTTTTCATTAATATCACATCCTTCGGTATTATTTTAAAACATTTGTTTTGCATTGTCAAGACTTTTTCGTTTTTTAATTCAAAGCCAATACTAAGACAAATGCTATAATAAAAACAACTTATAAACTTTTCAGTCTATAAGTTGTTTCGTTTGGTGTCCCTAGGCGGACTCGGCAAGCCGCGTCGGGAAAATAGTCCACTGGACTATTTTCTAATCCTCCTTTTCGAGTCCGCATTTTTATAGTGCCACCTGCACTTCGTTTGGTGTCCCTAGGCGGACTCGAACCACCATCGGTCGCTTAGGAGGCGACTGCTCTATCCTGCTGAGCTATAAGGACATATAAAAGCTAATTTGAAATTAGCTTTTTATTCTTATTCTTTTATATCTGCATTTAATGTTTCAATTAATTCATCAACATCTATTCCGTGTACACCGCAAGCTTCTTCTAATGTTTCCATTTGTGAAGCAGGACAACCTAAACAATGCATTCCAGCTTCTAATAAGATATCTGCTTTATCTGGATAAGCTTGTAATAAATCTCCTATTTTCATTGTCTTTTCAATCATTATATGCACCTCCCTTTAATGTATTTCTAAAACATTTTAACACAAATTTTCAAAAAAGTATAGACAAACCGAAAAAAATGTTGTATTATAGTCAAACAGAAAGAGGTGATATTATCGAAATCTTAACAAATCTGTTTTTTATCACTTTTCTACTTTATATTTTCATTATAGCATTTACATTCTATTATCTGTTTGAAATGTTCTTTATGCAAAATCAGCAAGGTTCAAAATTAAAATTAAAACAAAAATTATATTAGGAGGACTATTGAAAAAAGTTATTTATTACACTTTAGGTTTCTTTTTGTCGTGTATCTTACTCACATTAGTATTAACCTTCATTTTCTTGCCAATTCTAACGGCTAAACATCTTATTTTCCCTTTTGCTATTAATCCTTTCGATATCTGCGAAAAATATCCAGAAATTTGGTCTTTGATAAAATACGCATATTTTATATGTTTCATTATCAGCTATTTGATAGTATATATCTTTATTATCACCAGTATACAAAAATATCGAATTTATAAGCAAGCTATGAAATTACCAGAAGAGGAGTTTGTTGATACTTCTAAGCTCTGTCTTAAAGTTGGAAAAACTGACAACGGAAAAGTAAAATATATTGGCGAAAACGGCTTATATCAAAACATATTTATAACTGGAACTATAGGAAGTGGCAAAACCTCTTCTGCTATGTATCCGTTTACAAAACAACTTATCTCTTATTCTGCAAATGACCGAAATGAAAAACTTGCACTGCTAATATTAGATGTAAAAGGAAATTACTACAAAGAAGTTCTAAAATATGCTAATGAAACAGGCAGACAAGATGATATTATTTTAATAGACTTAAATGGTAATTCTTGCTATAATCCACTAGATAAGCCAAATCTAAAACCTATTGTACTTGCTAACAGACTAAAAACTATACTTACTCTTTTTAGTCAAAATAATGGAGAATCCTACTGGCTAGACAAAGCAGAACAAATACTTGCTGAATGTATCAAACTTTGTAGGCTCTATAATAATGGATATGTAACTTTTGCAGAAATACATAAGCTAATAATGTTTTCAGACTATTTTGGTGAAAAATGTAAAGTTATTACTAAGCTTTTCCAAAGTGGCATACTTTCAGAAGCACAAGTTTTTGAACTCAACTCTTGCATTGATTTTTTTAATAAAGAATTCTTTTCTTTAGATGAGCGAACTCTATCTATTCTAAAATCTGAAATCAGTCGTATCACAAGCATTTTTACTTCTGACTACACAGTTTCTAAAACCTTTTGCCCTCAAAAAGAAAACATTACTTTTAACGGCTTTGACGATGTATTAACCTCAGGAAAAATCGTTGTACTTAATATGAACATTGCTGAATACAAAAATTTATCTAAGATAATTGCAGCTTACTTAAAATTAGACTTTCAAACAGAAGTTATGTCTAGGCTTGGAACCGAAAAACAAATACGAAAATCAGCCTTTATTAGTGACGAGTACCACGAATATGTAACCACAACCGATTCAGACTTTTTTGCACAATCTCGTGAAGCAAAATGTATAAATATAGTCGCAACTCAAAGTTATTCGTCTATTCTAAATGCTATAAAAGACAAGGACACTACAAAAGTAATCCTGCAAAATCTTATTAACAAACTCTGGTTTAGAACTGATGACATCTTCACTATTGAAGATGCTCAAAAACAAATAGGTAAAGAAGAAAAGGAAAAAATCTCTACTACAATCGCAGAAAATGCTAAAGAAACAAATTTTAGTTTTGTCACAAACTCTTTAGTATCAAGGAATTCTAACATCAGTGAAAGCTATAACAAATCTACACAAAAAGATTATGTATTTGATACTAATTTTTTCTCACAATCGCTTAAAACCTTTGAATGTATAGCTTTCCTATCAAACGGGTTTAATATCTTAAAACCTACAAAACTCACAATGTTTCCATATTTTAAAAAGGAGGTGAATTCTAATGAAAAATAAGATAATATATATAACTTTTATAACTATCATATTTGTACTTATTTTATCTAGTAACGTTTTTGCAAGTGATCCAAAACTTATATCAACTTTAAATGGTGCTTTTGAAAAACTAGAAGGCTATTTACTAAAACTTGCAACACCAGCAGCTGCTGTTGCTATTGGCACAGGAGTTTTTATGAAAAAGTTTAGCTTTGGTGATGAAGAAAAAATACGTACAGCAAAAAGACTAATTCGTGGCAGTTTATTCTCTTATGGATTTATTCTTTGTGTTGACTTAGTTCTATCTTTAGTAAAAACACTACTAACATAAGGAGGCTTTATTGGAAGAACAGAAATTAGACTTAACAGATGCTATATATCAATCTTTAAACGATATTTTCTCAAAGCTATTTTCTTCAATTGATAATAGTATTTATTCTTTGCTAGATAGCCTTTGTTTTATTGATAAAGCTGTACTTAAAAACTCTGCAATCAGTAAACTTCTTGGAAATAATGCGTCAGAAGGATTTTTACTTATATGTAACGCTCTAGTTATTGGTTTTATACTATACTACGCAATAAACTTTCTTTTTTCACATCTAACTTATACAAGAGTTTCTTCTCCTTCGCAATTTCTCTTTAAATGTATAATCTTTGTGTCTGTAATGAATGGCTCTTTATGGATATGTACAGAAATAGTAAATATTGTTTCAATTATAACTAATATTATCATTGACTTAGGAAAAACTTATTTTGGAGAGCCTGTTTCATTTGCAAATTTAATTAATATGATAAACTCAAAAATCTACATAAACACAGAGGAATTCTCGATTATTTCTTTTGATGGAATAATAAAATCTTTTTGCAGTATTGGACTTATTAACTTGCTTTTTAGTTATTCTTTAAGATATATTATGGTTCAAGTTTTTATCTTAACTTCCCCTTTTGCATTTTTATCGCTAATATCTGACAGTTCTAGTTGGGTATTTAAGTCATGGTTTAGAAGCTTTATAGCACTACTTTTAGTACAACTTCTAATTGCGATAATTTTATGCTTAGCCTTGTCACTTGGCATTAATAATTCTAATTTCTCTAAACTGCTATTTATTGGAGTCATTTATGCCTTAACACGCGCAAACTCATATATGACACAGATTTTTGGAGGAATATCCACAGACATCTCTAGTGGAATTTCATCAATAAAAAATTTAAAATTCTAGGAGGTTAATTTTGAAATTTATTTTTCCAAAAAATTATAGTTTTAAATACAAATTGCTTGGGTTTATAGATTACTCAACAGCAATTGCAGACTGCATAATCGGATTTTTACTATACTTTATAATAGGCTTGTTTACAAACAGTATCACCACAAGAATTTATATTTTTATTATAGTTTTCTTCCCTCTTGTGCTATTTAGTATTTTTGGACTAGGTCGAGAAAACTTGATATCAGTAGTTTCTTATATGTACAGTTTTTTAAAGACACAAAAAGTTTATCTTTATGATAAGAAAAAAGCGTGGGCTGAGAAAACTAGCCCACACAAAAAATTTCTTTCAACAATACGCTATCTTTTTAGATAGCGTATTTATATATTCATATATGAAATTTCTTTTGAACTTCTACTTTTAAAACATCAAAGTTAAGTATTAAGACAAAAGACAAATTGGTTATACATACCCATATTGTAATGATATTTAGAAGTGGAATATGTATTGAAACCATACTTATGAACACATCATAAGCAATACTAAACAATAAAATTAAAATTTCATAAAAAGCATATTTTACATACTTTTTTTGTTTTATCATAGTGATAATTAACATTGTTATATTTGAAACCATTATAACTATTGGTATTCCTATACTAAAAGACCATTTATAGAACCCAAAAACTAAGTCTATAATAAATAAAAACAGTGATATTACTAGCATTTGAATTAAAGTATATGATGCTAAGTTAACGTTTTTATCTAAAGCATAAGTAATAGAAATCCAAAGGTAAATCTCACTAACTATCGCAATGATTGACCAATTTAATCTACCGCTAAACATTAAATTAATTGTCATAAGTGTCACATCTAAAAATACGGATAAGATAATTAATATTGTCCAAATATCTCTGCTTTTTTTTACATTTGTAATCTTTGGATATAACATATTACACCTCATTTCCTTCAATTTGTACTTCAATTCCTTGACTTTCTAAGATTTCTTTTAAAGTATTTTCAACACTTTTTTCTTCTATAACAGAAGTAATTGAAAATACTGTGATATCCTCATAAGCACAAACTGTACATTTGATTTTTTCAACATTTTCAGGTGCAATAAGTAATAAAAACTTATCTATATATGGTTTATATTCTGACATTATACCTATTCTGCCAACATTTGATAGTGTTGTTGTATTATAAGTTCTAATTTTCTTATGTGCGTGTGATACTGCTATTTTCTTTAAAAATAGTGGTACACATCTTAAAATCCAATTATTAGAAAGTTTTAGATTTACTGCAATAGTTTTTAATAGTTCTTCTTCTGTAAGTTTTTCTGCAAATTGTTTTTTTACTTCTTCTAAGATATTATCATAACTTCCAGCTTTATCAGTATCTACATTAACATCTATATATGAAAACGAATTGCTACTCGTATATGATGGAAAATATTTCTTTAAGTTTACTGGCACTTGAATTCTGACTTCTCTTTTATTTTTATCCTTTTCCACTCCTGCTTTATGTATAGCATATATAAGACTAGCCGTTAAAAACTGAGTAATTGTAGCACCTTTAGATTTAGCAACCTCTCTTATTTTATTAGAACTCATATATTCATGAGTAACGCCAACTACTCCTGGTGGAAGTAGTCTGCCCTTTAAATTATACGCTCTTTTTACTTCTCTTTTAGCCTTTATTTTCTTATCATAATTCTTACTATAAATGTCTTCAGAAGTATATTGTATTTTTCTTTCACTAGTTAATGCTGTGCTACTGTGCTTTAAATACTTCATTTCAATATAATTATAAACAATCTCTTTTAAGAAATGTGTTGCACTGCTACCATCAGTTAAACAATGGAATATTTCTAAGTTTATTTTACAATCGAAATATGTTACTTGAAATAAATAATCATTATTAAGAGGTAAATCAATAAATTTACAAGGATAGTCGTTTTCCTCTTCTACCACAGGGTTTTTACTATTATTCTCAAAGTAGTACCAAAATAGTCCTTTTCTCATTCTTACTTTAAAGAACTTAAACTTATTAAGTGCTACTCTAACTGATTTTTCTAATATTTCAGGATCAATCTGCTCTTTTAATACAGCAGAAATTCTGAAAACAGTTTTATATTTTTTAGTTGACGCAAGTGGGAAAAGCTTAGCATAATTATCAAGTCTTCTCCACGCTAACCCTTCTTTCCTTTTATATCTCATAATTAACCTTTCTCTTGTAATAAACTCACAATATCTTCAAATGTTTCTCTCGCATAAGAAACTTTTTTATTTTCAATATGTGTCATCCAAATATGTATAGCCTTTTCTTTTTCACGTAAATCTATTTTTAGTCCTGCCTTTTCAGCTTTTTCCATAAATACGTGTACGTCTGGATTTAGCATATCATAAGTTCCTGTATATATTGTAATATTTTCTAATTTTTGTAATGGTCCGCCTTATTGGGTTTACTAAGTAGCTATCCATTCCATCTTCTCCAGCATATTTTTTACCAGCTACAATTAAGGCTTCTTTTAAAAGTACAGGATCTACTTTCTCTTTTTCTTCTACTTCTGGATTTGTCATTGTAACATCAAGCCAAGGCGATAATAAAATTGTCTTATACGGCATTTTTTCACCAATCTCGCCCATTTTTTCAAGTAGTCCAAGTGCCATTCCCCCACCTGCTGAATCACCCATCAATATTAATCTTTCTTTTCCTACTTTAGCAATTAAATCTCTATACAAAGGTTCTATCATTTCAAACACTTTTTTATAAGTATTCTTAGGTGTTAATGGATAATCTGGAAGTACAAGTGTCATACCTGTTCTATCCACTATCTCCTCTAAAAACTGCCAATGCTTGTAGCTTGCTTCCATTACATAAGCTCCACCATGCAAATATAAAATATATTTATCACTCATATCGCTATTTTGTTTAGAAGTAATTATAAAAACTTTTCTATTTTTAAATCTTTCTTCTTTTAGATTATACTGTATAATCGTACTAATTGGTGGTTTTGCTTGAACATCAACTATAAACATTGGTACAATAAGTAGCATCGCTAAAACCATAAAAAAAACTATATATAGTTTTAGAAATTCAACATTTATTAGATACAAAATAAACATTATTATTCCAACTGCTACTGCACTTAAAAACATATATCTTTTTTTCATATTTACTCCATTTCTTTAATTACTATAATATCAAAAATATTTTTTTATGTATATAGCTTTTTTATTTTTTATGTGATATAATTTCAGGTACTGTACAAAAGATAATAATTAAATATAAAAGGGGTTTTTAAAATGAAGTTAGAACTTAGTGATAAATCTCAGTTGTTCTCTTGTACAGAGATACCAGATGTATTTTTTACTGAATATATGCCTTCAATGAATGGAAATTTTTTGAAGGTTTATTTGTATGTCCTTTTTCTTGCAAAACACAATAAGGACGTTAAAATCAATGATTTATCAAAAAGACTAGCTATCCCTTATCCTGATGTAGAAGAAGCTCTTCAACATCTAATGAATCAGAATTTACTTATAAAATTACCTGAAGGCTATTCTGTTACAAATATCCAAGAATTAGAACTTACAAAACTATATTCACCAAAGATTACTTCTTCACCAGAAGATATAGAAAAAACACATCAAAATCAATATAGAGCTCAAGCAATTGAAAATATAAATACACTATTTTTCCAAGGTGTTATGAACACTACTTGGTATAATGATATTGATTTTTGGTTTAATAAATACGGATTTGATGAACAAGTTATGCTTGCACTTTTTGGCTACTGCTTTGATAAAAAAGCAATGACTCGTGGATATATCCAAACAGTAGCAGATGCTTGGGCAAGCCACAACATAAAGGACTTTAATGATTTAGAAGCATACGAGCTAAAACAAGATAAATTACATATTTTATCAAAAGATATTGGCAAGAAATTACGCCGTACTATAACTGCTTTCGATGAAGAACTTATTAGAAAATGGTCAGAAGAATTCAATTATGATATTTCTATAATTGAGCTTGCACTAAAAGCTTCTACTTCAACAGCAAATGCAAGTTTAAATTATTTTGATAAAATCCTTACAGACTGGCACGAAAAAGGCTTAAATACAGTTGAAGAAATAGAAACTTATAAACAATCAAAAAAAGACAAATCAACTAAAATAAAACAAATTGAAAAAAGGATACCTGAATTTAGTTATACTCAAAGTACTTTCGACAATTTAGATTCCTTATATGATAATTAATTGGAGGAAAAATGGAGAAATCACTGCTAAAACAGATTTTACACGAATATGATGAAAAAAGAAATAAAGCAAATCTTCTTGCTGAAAAACGTAAAGCCGAACTTTTAGCAGTAAATCCACGTTTATCTGAAATAGAAAAAGAGCTTGCTAATCTTTCTTTGCAAACTACTAAAGCAATTTTGATTTCAAATGAAAGTGAAAAAGAAAAATTACTTAGTGATTTAAAGAAAAAAACTAATGCACTTATAAAAGAAAAATCTGCATTTTTAAAATCTTTATCAAAAGATTCTGACTTCCTTAATCCACAATTTGAGTGCAAAATGTGCAAAGATACAGGTTATGTTTTAAGAGATGGTGTATCAAAGATGTGTACTTGTTTCAAGCAACGTATCTATGATATAGCTTATAATAAGTCTAATATGGGAAACTTAGAACTTGAAAATTTCTCTACTTTTGACTCTAGAATTTTCTCAGATAAAGTTAATAAAGAAATATATAAATCAGATATATCTCCTAGACAAAATATTAAACTAATAAAAGAAAAAGTACAAAGTTTTATAGATAATTTTGATGACCCAGCTGAAAAAAACTTACTTTTCACAGGAAATACTGGCGTTCGGAAAAACTTTTCTTACTAACTGCCTTGCAAATGAACTATTAAAAGAAGGAAAAACTGTACTTTATCAAACAGCACCAGTTATGCTAAATAGCATTATTGATGCTAAATTTGGAAAAGAAAATTCTAATATAAATCTATTTGATAATGTATTAAATGTCGACTTACTTATCATAGACGACTTAGGTACAGAAACTGTTAATGACTATAAAATTGAGGAATTATTTAATATAATAAATACCAGACTTTTAAATCAAAACCATAAGATAACAAAAACTATTATCTCTACAAATCTTACTCCAGAAGAACTTTTCAAGATGTACACACCACGTATTGGTTCAAGACTTGCTGGTAACTATCGTTTTCTTCGTTTCTTCGGAGAAGATTTAAGAATGAGAAAGCTTAAGAAAAATGCTGAATAGAAATCAAAAAACGCTTGCATCTGCAAGCGTTTTTTGTTTATTATATTAAATTGAATTCAACTTCTACTTTAAATAAATCTCCATCTATCTTACAATTTAAGGTTCCTTTTTGAAGTTCTGTTAAGCTTCTTGCTATTGCTAATCCCAGTCCACTTCCTTCAGTAGTTCTTGATTTATCTCCTCTAACAAATCTTTGCATTAATTCCTCTTCTGAGATATTTAATTTATCTTTAGAGATATTTTTTAGGATAACTTTTACACGTCCAGCTTCTAGTATTTCTGTTTCTACATATACTCTTGAACCATCTAAAGCATACTTTGAAATATTTCCAAATAGATTGTCTATAACTCTATACAAATACCTACTATCTGCTTTTACTTTTATATTTACCTTAGATAAGTTTGTAACTACTTCTAAGTTCTTCTCTTCAAACTTATCTTTATATTCACCTATTAATTGATTTAAAAGCTCAATTAAGCCGATTTCTTCTAAGTTTAGACTAACATTACCAGAAGAGGCTTTTGAAGCTTCTACAAGGTCTTCTGTTAGTTTCTTTAAGCGTTGTGATTTATTATCTAATATATCAACATATTCTTTAAGTTTTTCATTGTCTATGTTCTCTTTTTTTATTAAATCAACATAATTTATAATTGATGTAAGCGGTGTTTTTATATCATGTGAAACATTTGTAATAAGTTCAGTTTTTAATCTTTCTGATTTTAACCCCTCTTCTATTGCATTTTCAAATCCATTTGATATGTCATTTACATAGTCTACACAGTTTTCAAATTCTTTTGAAAAATCATCTTTATATAGTCTTACAGTATTATTTCCTTCATATATTTCTTTAAGTCCTGCTTCTAATCTAGCAAAACTGTTTACTCTAGCAATTATTTGGAACATAACAAATAGTATTAAGAAACCATCTATAATTATGCCTCCACCACCAAAAATTAATAATGCAAGTATTGCTATAAGCATACATATAGAAAGATATCCAATTACCTTCCAAGTAAGTTTTATATTCTCACCTATCTTCTGTTTTGCTTTATTTAAGCCTCCAAAGATTTTTGATAGCCAGCTTTTTATAATATCTAACATTTTACTTAATGTCTTTACTGTCCACTTAAATATTCTTCCACAAATACAAGTGTCTAAGAATTTCTTTGCTTTTATTCTAGTTATTAAAGTAACCATAAATATTTCTAATACAACAAAAACTATTATATATATAGTTGCAATTGTAGATAAAAACGTATCTTGCGTTCTTATAAGATCTGAGCCTATTTCTTCTATGCTAACTCCAAAAAGTGCAAATATTATAAGAACTATACATAACATAAGCTCTAATGGTATTTTATCAAAATCTGTTAATTGTATTTCGTCTTTGCCTTTTACATGTCCTATTGAATTTATTAAGAATATAGATATAAATAATGTTAAAATTACAGATACGGGTAATGCAATCATTATTTGTTGCTCATAAGGTCTTAATTGTGACATTATATTAATTACGAATTTTATATCACTACCCTCTGGTAACTCTGGTATAAAAGATGTATAAATTGTAAAATCTTCTAATGTTGCTGTATATTGTTCAACATCTCTTTCTTGAGCTGTTTCACTCTCTATTTCATTTGTAGTATTGGCTGTTACTGTATTAGTTGAACCATCTGGTGACACTGTTAACATAGCTGTTGAAGTATCTGGTACTACATAATTTACTGAATTTTCAGTTGCCTCAATAACATCTTCAATTTCAGGAATTTCCTCATACCCTGAGCTATCATAATTATATCCATATCCATAGCCTGAATAATCATTTCTAGTAATAGCACCTGTTTTTTTACTAGAATAATATGTAATTGTAGTCTTATGATCTAAAAAAACTGTAGTATAATCATCTAAGAAACTTTCTTTATTTGAAATATATTGATTATTTTCATAACAGAAAGTAACTTTATTGTTTTCCTGTTTTAAAACTTCTTCTTTTATTTCTGCAAGTGTATTAGTTTCATTAGAAAATTTTATATTAGTTAATGCCTTATCTTTATAGATAATTAAGAAATTTCCACAATCATCTATACCATATATCGGATAATAACTGGTATAATAAATTCTATTTGCTCCATCTTGAATCATCTTATAACTGTCATTTGCAAATATAAGCTCTTCCATTTCACTTCTTATTCTACCTAAATATGCAGATTTAAAATTCACTCCGGTTAAAAAATTCTTCTTCTGTTATAAATGAGCCTTCATTTATAGCAAAAACATAAAAACTAGAGAGTATAATTACCGCAACTAATATAGGCATTAGTATATAGCCAATACCTCTTAACAAACTGCTATTTTTCATAACAATCCCCCTTAATCTATTTTTTCTATTTTATATCCAATTCCCCAAATTACTTTTAAATATCTTGGGTCTTTTGGATTTATTTCTATTTTTTCTCTAATATGTCTTATATGTACTGCAATAATATTTTCCGCTGCATAAGCCTCATCTTTCCATACATTTTCATAAATTTGGTCTATTGAAAATACTGTACCTTTGTTTTTTAATAAAAATTTCAAAATATTGTATTCTGTTGGTGTAAGTTTTACTTCATTTCCATCTACCATTACTTTTTTTAAATTATCATCAATAACCAAATCTCCACTTTTGTACATTTTAGAGCCTTCTTTTACATCAATAGAACCAAGTTTTGTATATCTTCTTATACAAGAATTTACTCTTGCTATTAATTCCATTGGATTAAAAGGTTTTGTTACATAATCATCTGCACCTAAATCCAATCCTATAATTTTATCACTATCTTCTGATTTAGCAGAAAGCATAAGCACTGGAATTGTAAACTCTTTTCGTATTTCTTCTAAAGTCTCTATTCCATCTTTACCTGGCATCATAATATCTAAAATTACAAGATGAACTTCATTATTTCTTATAATATTTAATGCTTCATTGCCATTATAGGCTTTTAGCACATTATAATCTTCTTTACTTAAATATATATCAATTGCTTTTACAATTTCTTTATCATCATCACAAACTAAAATATTATACATAAAATGCTCCCCTTTGTATTATTCTATAATTATATTATCATACTTTTATTAAGAAAAAATAGAGAATTTATTAAGAATTACTTAAGCTACAAGAAAGAGCCTAGATATTATCTAAGCTCTTCTTCAGTAATTATTTTTCTTCTTCATCTTGTTCTGGTGCTATTGTTTCAATACTTACTACTTTTCCTCCATCATTTGTTCTCATTAAAGTAACACCTTGTGTTGCTCTTCCTAATATACTGATTTCTTCTACATTAAGTCTTATAATTGTTCCAGTATCTGTTATAAGCATAACATCTTCATCACCATTAACAATTCTAATACCAACAATATCACCTGTTTTTGGTGTAATCTTATATGTTATAACTCCTCTACCACCTCTGTTTTGTACTCTATACTCATCAAGTTCTGTTCTCTTTCCAAAACCATTTTCAGTGATAGCAAGAAGTGTTGCTTTTCCACCAGCAATTATCGGTTCCATTCCTATAATACTGTCATCATCGTCAAGTCTCATTCCAATAACACCTTGTGTTACTCTTCCTACTGGTCTAACATCTTTTTCATCAAATGTAATACTCATACCCTTCTTTGTAACTAAGACTACATTATCTTCTCCATCTGTTAATCTAACATCTATTAAGCTGTCTTCCTCTTTTAATGTTATTCCAAGTAATCCTGTTTTTCTTGAAGAATCATATTCTTTAAGTGGTGTTTTCTTAATTAAACCATTCTTTGTTGCCATAAGAATATACTTACCATCAGCAAAGTTTTGAATTGGAATAATTGCTGAAATCTTTTCACCTGCTTCAAGATTTAATAAGTTTACTATAGCTGTTCCTTTAGCTGTTCTACCAGCTTCTGGAATTTCAAAGCCACGTAGTCTATACATCTTACCTAAGTTACTGAAGAATAAGATTGTATCATGTGAAGAAGCTGTAAAGATATCTTTTACAAAGTCTTCTTCTCTAGTTGCCATACCTGTAATACCTTTTCCTCCACGTCTTTGACTCTTATATGTATCTACTGGCATTCTCTTAATATATCCAAAGTGTGATAATGTAATAACAACTTGTTCTTCTTTAACTAAGTCTTCCTCATTAAATTCGCCTTCTGCTGCACAAATTTTTGTTAATCTTTCATCACCGAATTTTTCTTTGATTTCAAGTAATTCGTCTTTGATTATATTATATACTAATGTCTCACTAGCTAATATTTCTTTATAATATGCAATCATTTTCATAAGTTCATTATACTCTTCTTCTAGTTTTTCTCTTTGCAAACCAGATAGTCTCTTAAGTTGCATATCCAAAATAGCTTGTGCTTGTATATCTGATAAACCAAATCTCTTCATTAATCTTTCTTTTGCATCATCATAAGCTGAACGAATTATATTAATGATTTCATCAATATTATCAATAGCTATTTTCAAACCTTCTAAAATATGAGCTCTAGCTTCTGCTTTTTCAAGTTCAAATTTTGTTCTTCTGAAAATTACTTCTTTTCTATGATCTATAAATACATCTAAACATTGTTTTAATGTAAGTATTTTAGGCTGACCATCTACTAATGCAAGTGTTATAATACCGAAAGTATCTTGTAATTGAGTATGTTTATATAATTGATTTAAGATAACTTGTGGTCTTGCATCTCTCTTAAGCTCAATAACAATTCTAACTTTTTCTTCTCTATCTGACTCGTCACGAATATCTGAAATACCTTCGATTTTCTTGTCTTTTACTAAGTTAGCAATTGTTTCTATAAGTTTAGCTTTATTTACTTGGTATGGAAGTGAACTAACAACAATTCTTTGTCTATTTCCAGACATTTCTTCTATTTCACTTTCACCTCTAATAGTGATTTTTCCTCTACCTGTTGTATAAGCTTCTTTAATACCTTCTTTTCCTAAAATCATTGCTCCAGTTGGGAAATCTGGACCTTTAATGATTTTCATTAAGTCTTCAATACTAACATCAGGATCTTCTATAACTTTTATAATACCATCTATAACTTCTTTTAAATTATGTGGTGGTATATTTGTTGCCATACCAACAGCAATACCTGATGAACCATTTACTAATAATACAGGTATTCTTGTTGGAAGTACTGTTGGTTCTTGAAGTCTATCATCATAGTTAGGCATAAAATTTACTGTATTTTTATCTATGTCTACCAACATTTGCTCAGCAATCTTGTCCATTCTAGCTTCAGTGTACCTCATAGCAGCTGCTGGGTCACCGTCTATTGAACCAAAGTTACCATGCCCATCAATTAGTGTATATCTCATTGAGAAATCTTGCGCTAATCTAACCATAGCGTCATAAACTGATGCGTCTCCATGTGGGTGGTATCTACCTAAAACAGAACCTACTGTATTGGCGCATTTTCTATATGCTTTATCAGAAGTAATTCCATCTTCGTGCATTGAATAAAGAATTCTTCTATGAACTGGTTTCAAACCATCTCTTGCATCTGGTAAAGCTCTTGATACGATAACACTCATAGCATAATCTATATAAGCTGTTTTCATCTCAGCTTCAATGTTACGCTCAATAATCTTTTCCTCTTGTCTTTCCATTTAATCTTCCTCTCTTTCTTTACTACTTGTATTATATAAAATCAAAGTAAAAAAAGCAAGGAATTTAATCAAAAAATTGACTTTTTTTCACGGATTTGTAAGCTTTTCTGCAAGCTGAATTTCCTCTTCTGAAATATCAAAATTTTTACCATTATTTTTTATTAAATTATGTATATTTTCTATTTTTCTAGCTTCCCTTATTGTATTTTCTAATGGTATAATTCTTTCTATATATTTATCTAAATTTCTATATGCTTTTGACATTTCTTCAAAATCTCTTTTTTCATAAGCTTCTTTCCATTTATTAGAATAAGTTTCTAATTTATTTACATTTCTTACTTGTTGACTTAACTTATCTTCTATATTGTCTTCCATTGACCTTAAAATGGTGTTTTTTCCTTTTTTTATTAAGTTAGCAGTCTTCGTATCTATAAGTTCAGAATTCTTCGCATTTTTGATACTAGAGTCTAATACATCAGATATTGTATCTATTACTCCACTTTTTTTTATAACTGTATCTATTTGTTCAACATTTTCAAATTTCCCTGTAAATATTCCTGCTACGCTTTTTCCAAAATCTATTGCTTCTTCTACTGCTCTATCTAGACCTTCTTTTAAGCCACTTTCAAAAATTACATTTTTTATTTCAATAACCTTATCTTCTATAACATCTGGTAAAATAACTTTCAATCCTACATCTAATGCTGTATCTGCTATAACACCTAAATTTTTCTTTAAAAAACTTTCTTGTTTTTCTTCTATTCCATTATTTAAAGTAATTCTATTATCTAAATCTAATGCTAATTCTCCAGCCATACAAGCCTCCTATCTAAATCATTTTTGTTCATTATTAATTCCATTTGCTCATTATATCTTAGCCTTCCCTTTACTTCTAAATTTCCTAAATTTTCTCTATAAACACATTCATCTACTTCGAAATTTGTAGTTTTATTTAAAATCAAAGTCATTTTATTTTTATCAATTTTGAAATCTTTAGTAAAAACTTGAAATAATTTAAAAGCTTTCATAAACTCACATTTTGTAGGTACTGCCAAAAATACAATTTCATCTGACATATTTAAAATTCTTGATAAATATTTATTATTATGATTACTAGTAGTATCAATTAGAATAATATCATAATCATATTTTAAATTTTCTATAGTCTTTTCTAAATTTATAGTTTCAACTTCAACTTTATCATTAAATAATAAATCCATAACACAAATTGCATCTAAATTCTCACAAACATGTAAGGTCTGTGCTTTTAAATCAGTTGCCGGTTTATTATAAACATATCTTGGTATTTTGTCTAACATAAAGCCAATATTAGCATTATACACATCAAAATCTATTATCAAGGTTTTCTTTCCTTTTTTAGCAAATTCTCGTCCATAAAGACAGGTCATTACACTTTTTCCTGAATTATATGAACCTGCTATTGAAATTACTTTACACACTTTTTCAAAAGAAATCTGTGGCATTATATATGCTTCTGTAATTATTTTATTTACTCTTTCTAATGCCTGTTCTTTTTCATCAAGTACTTTAGGAGCTTTATCTACTTCTCCTATTATTGATTTTACTAGTGTATCAAAATCGACCTCATTATTTTGAAAAATCTTATATATACCATTACTATATAAAAAATTTTGAAGTTCTTGTGTTTTTTCTTCTACAAATACTACAATTTCAATATCACTTTTAAGCGCTAATATTGCACAAATCACTTCTTTAAAACTCATTTCACCAGGCAATAATTCATTTATAATAATTGTATCTACGTCCATATTCTCATTTAATACTTCTATAATACCTTCTGTATATGGCACATCTTTTGTAACCACTTTAAATAGTCCGCTTTTTATCATTTGATAGGCTATTTTAAAGCTTCCCATTGCTGTAAAAACTTTCTTCATTTTGAATCTCCTCCATTATTTTTTTCTCTGTATCTGACACTTCAACTCTAGCTAAAATATGATTATCACCTATGAACATTAAACTTTCTCCTCTTTTAAGAGAAGCAATTTCTATTTTTTCCTTTTCTGTTAAACTAACATTTTCACTTAAAATTTTAATACTTTCTTCTTCTAATTTGAAAAATGTTTTTATGCTAGAATTGTTTAAGATACTTTTTCCATATATTCCACCTTCTAAACTAAATAAATCTGATATATCTTGTGTGATTGCAACACTACTTCCACCATACTTTCTGATAGTTTTAAATATCTTATATATAAAACTTGCAACAAAACCATTTGAAGTAACACCAATAAGTTGCCAAATCTCGTCCATATAAATTGCCTTATTTTCTTCACGATTTTTCTTTATCTTATCCCAGAAAATATCTATAAAAACATACATACCAAACTTTATATTATCTTCACCAAGTTCATGAATATCTGCAACTATAAGTTTATTATCAAGTTCTATATTAGTATAATTATTCATAAATTTTAGTGAACCTTTTATAAATGGATATAATTTATTTCTTAGATATCCTAAACTTTCGTCTTCACATATCACATTATAAAAATCTTCTAATATTGGCATATCCTTGCTTTCTTTAAAAATTGGTTTTATATTTATTTTCGTACCTTCATCTTTATATAAGCTATCATCTTCAAAAGTAATTCCTTTTCTTCTGTAAGTTTCAATTATTTTTTCCTCAAGTATTCCCATTTTCTCTTCATCTAAATCTCCAAAAACTAGTGAAAAGAAGCCTTTTAATTTTCCTATTTTAGCTGCTAAATATCCTTGCTCTTCTTCTATACTTTCTTCTCTGATATCTAAAACATTTATATAACTTTCTGAAGTTGGTCCAAGTTTTATTAAACTTCCATCTAAATTTTTACATAGATTATTATACTCTCTTTCTGGATCTATAATAAATTGCTGAACTCCCATCAATCTATATCTCAAAATTAAACTTTTAATATAAAAAGATTTTCCAGCTCCACTTGTTCCAAACACACACATATTAGCATTTTTGTATTTTTCTTTATTAAATCTATCAACTAAAATCATTGAATTATTATATATATTTGTACCAATAAATACACCTTCTTCATCACAAATACTTGAAGATATAAAAGGATATGTTGAAATTAAACTACTACTTAAAATATTTCTTTTTGCTGCTGTTTTTATTTCATTACTATTTATCATTGTTGGTGAGCAAGATAAAAAAATTGGTTCTTGTCTGAAATTTCCCCTTCTTGTTATTAGTCCATTTGATTGAAGTATTCCTTCTACTTTATTTGCTAAATACTCTACTTCTTTTTTATCCTCACTATACACAGTAACATAGGTATAAATATAATAAAGCTCTTCATTGTTAACTTGCATTTCTTTTCTTATGTATTTTGCGTCCTGATAACTATATGCTGCAATTTCTATATCTTCTCTATTAGTATTCCCCTCATTCAAATCAACACCAACATTTCCAATATAGTAAGTTAAGTCTTTTATAGTCTTGTAAGAATCTTGTTTTTCATAAAACACACTTAAGTTCATATTAATACTTGTATTAATTAAGTTTTTCAAAATAATATCTGTGTACTCTCTATAATAATCAACTACGATTAAGCCTATAAAGTACATATTATCTATCTCAAAGTATCTTGGATTTTGGTTATCCACATACGCTGGAGCTAGTAAATCTTTGTTATCCACAGCCCCATTTTCAAAATTTTCTATTTTGTATCACCTCTTTTTCTGCTATTTTTCAGCAATTCTTGGATTATAAAAAGAATTTAAGATTTGTAAGACTTCTGCCTTAGAATTGACATCTTGAACTAAATTTCCACACCTAGATAGGCTTTCTTTGACCTTAAAAAACATATCTGCAAGATTATCCACAGCCATTTTATAAACATTTTGTTCATTTTCTTCTTTCTGAGCATTCGAAATTTCATTTTTGAGAACTATATAAAAATTCTTTGAAGACGATTTATTTTCTTCGTTTTTTTCTTTAATTAATTCAATATATTCTTCTGATATTTTTTTTATTTTTGGATTTTTTTCATTAGATATAATTTGTTTAATTTTTGAGATATTTTTAGAGAGATCCTCTTTCTTACTTTGAACAACTATCTGGATATCGAAATCACAAGTTTTCAGGAATAACTTGTAGGCTTCTAGAATAGCCCCCTTTTCCAAATTTGATTTTAAATCGTAGTTAATAGGAATTACTTTTATTATTTTTAGATAATTATTTTTATTTTTTATAATTCCTTTATCAAAAACCTTCTCAAACGGCAACCAATCTTTTGTCGTTTTGACTTGTTTTATTTTATACACTCCTTTCCTTCTTAAGCTTTTTATATAGTACAACATTTTTATCCACTTGTCAACCTTTATTTTTAAGTTGTCAAAATAACAAAAATGTAAATATTTTTCACATTTTTTTTATACACAAAACAAAATCCACAGGTTTTTTTCACCTGTGGATTTGAATTTTCCACACCTTAAATATCAAGGTTTTTAACATATTTTGCATTTTTCTCTATAAACTCACGTCTAGGTTCAACTTCGTCACCCATTAATAAAGAGAATACTTTATCTGCTTCAATGGCATCATCCATTGTAACTTTAACTAATATACGTCTTGCAGGATCCATTGTTGTTTCCCATAATTGCTCAGGGTTCATTTCACCAAGACCTTTATATCTTTGAATACTAACTTGCTCTCTTTGTACTCCTCTTTCTTCTAATATTTTAAAAGCACCTGTTAAATCCTCATCATACCAATATATATCTTCCATTCCTTTTTTGAATAGTTTAAATAGTGGTGGTTGAGCTAAAAATACATTTCCGTTTTCAATAAGTGGTCTCATATATCTAAAGAAGAAAGTTAATAATAAAGTTCTAATATGTGCACCATCAACATCGGCATCTGCCATTATAATTACTTTACCATATCTTATTTTACTAATATCAAAATCTGCACCAATTCCAGCACCTACTGCTAAAATAACTGGATTTAATTTATCATTTCCATATATTTTATCAGCTCTTGCTTTTTCAACATTAAGCATTTTACCCCATAATGGAAGGATTGCTTGAAATCTTCTATCTCTTCCCTGTTTTGCACTTCCTCCAGCTGAGTCACCCTCAACTATATATACTTCACACTCTTCTGCATTTTTACTACTACAATCTGCAAGTTTTCCGAGGTAGTGTTGTACTTTCTAATGATGATTTTCTTCTAACAAGTTCTCTTGCTTTTCTAGCTGCTTCTCTAGCTCTTGCTGCACTAACACATTTTTCTAATATTGCTTTTGCAACATTTGGATTTTCTTCTAAGAAAGTTGATAATTTATCATTTACCATTGCTTGGACAATACCTGTAACTTCACTATTTCCAAGTTTTGTTTTTGTTTGTCCTTCAAATTGTGGTTCTTTTACTTTTACAGATATAACAGCTGTTATTCCCTCTCTTATATCATCACCTTGTAAATTACCATCTTTATCTTTTAAAATATTTTTAGCTTTAGCATAATCATTAAAAGTTTTTGTTAAAGCCCTTTTAAAACCTTCTAAATGTGTTCCACCTTCAATTGTATTAATGTTATTTACGAAAGTATAAATATTTTCTGAATATGCTGATGTATATTGAATAGCAATTTCAACTGGAAATTCTCCATCTTTTTCAATATATATTGGCTTTGGATGTAATTTCTCTTTATTATTATTTAAGTATTCAACAAAAGAAATTAAACCACCTTCAAAATGGAATTCATTTTTCTTTGGTGTCTCTTCTCTTTCATCTTCTAGAGAAATTTTCAAACCTTTTGTTAAAAATGCCATTTCTCTAAATCTATTTTCTAACACTTCATATTCATACTCTAAAGTTTCAAATATAGTATCATCTGCTAAAAATCTTACAGTTGTACCTGTTTTATCTGAATCTCCTATTCTTGTAAGAGGTTTTATTGTTTTACCTCTTTCAAAGCTCATTTCATATAAGCCACCATCTCTCTCAATTTTTACTTCTGTCCACTCTGCTAATGCATTAACAACTGATGCACCAACTCCATGAAGTCCACCAGATACTTTATATCCACTGTCTCCACCGAATTTTCCTCCAGCATGTAATACTGTATAAACTGTTTCAGCTGCTGATAATTTTGTTT
Source organism: uncultured Clostridia bacterium (assembly GCA_947385375.1). Taxonomy (GTDB): domain Bacteria; phylum Bacillota; class Clostridia; order TANB77; family CAG-508; genus Scatovivens. The sequence continues at coordinate 36,871 of CANDKR010000005.1, read as the reverse complement.
TAGGGTGAATATCAACTGGGATACCTCTACCATTATCCTCTACTCTTATGATATTCCCTTTCTCTATTGTAATTTTAATTTCAGTACAATATCCAGCTAGCGCTTCATCAACAGCATTATCTACTATTTCATAAACTAAATGATGAAGTCCTCTAACAGAAACACTACCTATGTACATACCAGGTCTTTTTCTAACAGCTTCCAACCCTTCTAGTACTTGTATTTGATCTGCATTATACTCGTGTTCAAATTTTTCCATTTCTTCCTCCTAGTTTCTTTCTCTTTTGGTAATAGTATTAACATTTTCCGTGCTTCTACATATATCCTTTTAGCTTTTGTATCTAAATTTTCTATATCGTCTGTACAAGTTATAATAACTTGATTTCCTTCGATGCTCTCTATAAAACTTTTCCTTCTTTTTTCATCTAATTCGGACATAAAATCATCTAAAAGAAGTATAGGGCTCTCCCCTATTTCTTCTTTTACAATCTCAAGCTCCGTAAGTTTTAAAGAAAGTACAGTGGTTCTTTGCTGACCTTGTGAACCATAAACTGCTACTGGTCTTTTATTTATATATATTAAAAAATCATCTCTATGTATTCCAGTAGCTGTAAACCCTCTTTTTATATCTATTTTTCTAGATTTATTTAAGGCTTCTATAAAAGATTCTTTATCTTTTCCATTACTAATATATCTTATTTCTAAATTTTCTTCAAGTTTTCCACTTTTTGTTATCTTTTTGTGTATATCATCAATTTTTTCAGAAAATTTTTCTATATATTTTTTTCTATATTCATATATTTTTGAAGAAAGTTCAGATAACTGTTCGTCCCAAATATCAAGCATTTCCTCTGCCCTATTCTCAAATTTAATTTGTTTTAAATAATTATTTCTTTGTTCTAATGCTTGATTATATGTATTTAATAAATGCAAATAATTTGGTTTTAAAGAACTTATCATCATATCTAAGAATTTTCTTCTCTTTTGAGGTCCATCTTTTACAATTTCAATATTATCTGGTGTAAATATAATTACATTTATCTTTCCTATTATATCACTAACTTTATTTTGTTTTATACCATTTATAAAGAAATTTTTTTTATCACTTATTACAGCTTTTATCGTTCCTTCTCTATCAGAACGCTGATATTCTACTGAAACCTTGCCTTCTTCTGCTTCAAAATTTATAAGTTCTTTATCTTTATTTGTCCTAAAAGATTTTCCTAAACTACATAGAAAAATTGATTCTATAATATTAGTTTTACCTTGAGCATTATTACCATATATAATATTTATTCCATCTTCTAGTTTAATTTCTTGCTCTATATAATTTCTAAAATTTTCTAATGTAACTTTTTTTATAAACATTTCTTTTTCCTATTAGTTATACACATTTTAGTACAATTTGTGGATAACTACTCTTTTATTTTTATTGGTAAAATCATATAAATATAGTCACCATTATCAATTGGTTTAATTATACAAGGCGAACGATTTGTTCCAAACTCAATATAAACTTCTTCATCATCAATTGCTTTTAATGCTTCTAAGAAAAATACTGGATTAAATCCAATTTCAAGCTCTTTTCCTTCTGTATCAACATAAATTTCTTCTTTTGCATCACCAGTTTGGTTTGCGCAAGAAATTGTAACTTTTCCTACTTCTACATTTATTTTTACAGGATATTTCTTTTCCTTTTCTATTGCTGATGCTGAAATAAGTTTAATTCTTTCAAAACATTCTTGAATATTATTTTTATTTACTTTTATTCTTGTTTCCCAATTTTGTGGAATTGTATTTGCATATTTTAAGAATTCTCCATCTAAAAGTCTTGTAACAATCTTACAATTTTCCATTTCAAATAAAGCTTGATTTCTAGATATTCCTATTTTTACTGGTTCAAAAGAATCTGAAATAATCTTATTTACTTCATTTAATGTTTTTCCTGGAATTACACTACTAAATGAATTTACTTTTTCATTTATAACATTACTTTTTATAGCTAATCTATATCCATCTACTGCTACTACATTTAATTTATTTTCTACTACTTCAAATAAACAACCTGTAAATATAGGTCTATTTTCTTCTGTACTTACTGCAAATATTGTTTTTCTAATCATATTCTTTAATGTTGTTTGTTCTACTTCAATAGAATTATCTACATTAATTTTAGGTAATTCTGGAAATTCATCAGGATTCATAGTTGCAAGTTTATATAAAGAACCTTCACATTCTATTTCTAATAAGTTATTATCATTTATAGTAATCTTTATAGTTGTATTTGGAAGTTTTCTTATAATTTCACTAAACATTATAGCATTTACAACTATACTTCCTTGTTCTTCTATCTCTGCTTCTAAAATATATTCAATTCCTATTTCTAAATCATAAGAAGTTAATTTTAGTTCATTATCATTTGTTTGAATAAGTATTCCTTCTAATATAGGCATTGTTGTTTTAGAAGCAACACCATTTATTACGGAATTAATACCTTTAAGAATTTTTTCTTTTTCACAAAGAACTTTCATATTTTGCTTCTCCTTTATATATAATATTTTTAGTAGTAGTAGTAGTAGGTCTTGTGTATTTGGTGGAAAACTTCTGAAAACCGCTAGTTCCCTAACAAAAACTATGTGTATAACTATGTGGAAATTAAGTAGTTTTATCCACCTGATTCACATTCTTTTGTGAATAACTATTTATTAACATCATTTTCACACCGTTTCCACAGGTGTTCTGTTGATAAGTTTTCCCTTACTTCCGTAGACTAAATTTGAGGTCATGTTCGGAAGTTTTTTGTTCATAAAACATTCTTTTTAGAAAAGTGCGTTTTTTATTTATAAATATACTAGTTAGATTCTCTTATTATGTTTTTAACACTTTCCACAATTAATTTTGTATTTGAATTTTCTTTATTTTCTTTTATCTCTTTTTCGATTTTATTAACCGCATGCATTACTGTTGTATGGTCTCTTCCGCCAAAAGCAGCTCCTATCTTAGGAAATGTCATTTGTGCAACAGTTCTACATAAATACATAGCAATTTGTCTTGGATATGCTATATCATTAGATTTCTTTGAAGATGTTAAATCTTCTTTATTTATATTGAAATATTTAGCTACTATATCTTGGATATAATCAGCTGAAATAATCTTCTCTTTTTGATGTATGTACTCATTTAAAGATTTTTCCACAACCTCTATGGTTATTGGACTATGTGTTAAATTCGCATAAGCGATAATTTTACTTAAAGAACCTTCAAGTTCACGGATATTTGAGTCAATACGTGTTGCTATAACTGATAATAAATAATCATCAAATATAACATTTTGAAGCTGTACTTTTCTTCTTAAAATCGCTAAACGTGTCTCATAATCTGGAACTGAAACATCTGCAAGTATTCCCCATTCAAATCTTGATCTTAATCTTTCTTCTAATAAAGGAATATCTCTTGGTGGTCTATCACTTGAAATTATAATTTGTTTTCCTGATTGATGTAATGCATTAAATGTATGGAAAAATTCTTCTTGACCAAGTTTTTTACCAGCTATAAACTGAATATCATCTACTAATAAAACATCTACATTTCTATACTTGTCCCTAAATAATTCATTTTTGAAATTTGGATCTTTTATAGAATTTACTAAGTCATTGATGAAATTCTCAGAAGTTACGTATAATACCTTCATTGTTGGATTGTTTTTTAAAATATGATTTCCTATCGCGTGCATTAAATGAGTCTTTCCAAGACCTACACCACCATATATATATAATGGATTATAAGTTCGTGCTGGTGCTTCTGCTACTGCAAAGGCTGCTGCATGTGCGAATTTATTATTATTTCCAATAACAAAAGTATCAAAAGTATATTCAGGTTTTAAAAAACTATTACTATAATTTTCTGTTTTTGAAAAGCTAATATCATCAATACTGTCGCTTTCTTCAGAAACCGTGTCAGCATTTTCTTCTGCTTTTGTTATAACTGAAATTTCACATTGTTTATTTGTAATAAAATTAAAAGTTGTTTGTACAATTTCTGAATGTCTTGCCATCAAAGCATCTTTTTGCATATCTGTTTGTGCAATAAGTACAATTTTATTATCTTTTACAGAAGCAATTCCTAAGCTTTTAATCCATGTAATATATGATATTGTAGACATTTCACCTTGTAAAAGTTTCTTAGCTTCTTCAAGCAAACTCTCTTTGTCAGTATACATTTTAATCGCCCTTTCGATAGTAATATTTATCCACAAGATTATCCACACTATTGTGTAAAACTGCCTAAAAGTCAAGTTTATTTTATATGTGTGAAAATGTGGAAAACTAATTATCCGTAATAATTACTTGTGTTCATATAATATCAAAAATATATTCAAATATCAAGTAAAAAAAGAAAAATAAACTAAAAAATTATACTATATTCCGTAGATACTTGACTTTTTATATAGTTTTGTAGTATAATTCTTATGTTTATAGAGTTTATTTAGTTAATAATAAAATAAAAAATAGATTAGGGAGGTGCTAAAATGAAGAGAACTTATCAACCAAAAAAAAGACAAAGAAGTAAAGTACACGGATTCAGACAAAGAATGCAATCTAGAGCAGGAAGAAAAGTTTTAAAATCAAGAAGAAATAAAGGTAGAAAAGTAATCAGTGCTTAACTTTAAAAGGACGCATATTGCGTCCTTTTTTAGAAGATTTTCCTATTAAATAAAAAGAAATGGGGAAAAGGTATGAAAAATACTATAATGATTAAAAAAAACTATGAATTTAAGAATTTTTTCTCAAAAGGTAAGTTTTTTTATGGTGAAAATATTAATATGTATATACATAAAAGTAATAGAAACCTAAATAAGCTAGGAATTGCAATTTCCAAAAAACAGGGAAAAGCAGTAGAAAGGAATAGGCTTAAAAGACTTATTAGAGAAAATTATAAGAATTATGAGGATAAAATAGGTACAGGAAATAATATAATTATAATAATTAATAAAAATAAAAACTCAAAAGAAATTGATTATTACGGTATTCAAAAGGATTTTGAGAAGATTTTATCAAAAGCAGGAGTGCTTATTTAATGAAAAAAATACTGATAAACCTTATAAAATTCTATAAAAAATTCATATCACCTTACTTAGAACATTTGGGAATTCACTGTAAATATGAACCAACTTGCTCAGAATATACTAAACAAGCAATTGAAAAATATGGCGCAGTAAAAGGTGTATTTTTAGGATTTAAAAGAATATTAAGGTGTAATCCTTTTTCTAAGGGAGGATTTGATCCACTAAAGTAGAAGGAGGAGAATATGTTTGATTTTTTTGCAAATATATTTGGTTATGTTTTAAATTTTATTTATAATTTCGTAGGAAATTATGGTTTAGCATTGATAATTTTTACTGTTTTACTTAAACTTGCAATGCTTCCAATGAGTATAAAACAACAAAAAACATTAAAGAAAAACACTAAAATACAGGCAGAAGTAAAGGTTTTACAAGACAAATATGCAAATGATCCAGTTAGATTAAATCAAGAAATGATGGATTTATATAAATCTGAAAATATGAGTCCATTTAGCGGTTGTTTAGGATCAATTTTACAATTTATTATAATACTTTCAATATTTTTCTTAGTAAGTAGGCCACTAACATTTATGTTACATGTGGATAGTGAAGTAGTTAATGGATATATTAAAGAAATACAAGAACAAAAGGCTGAAAAGGCTAGTTATCAAGAAATCGCTGTAATTAGAGAAAAAGGTGCAGAGGACGAAAGAGTTAGAATAAATATGGATTTCTTAGGACTTGATTTAAGCCAAGTACCATCTCAAAATTATTCAGATTGGAAGGTATTTATAATACCAGTATTATATGTAATTACATCGATTGTTTCGATGAAATTAACTACAAATATGCAAAATGCTAAGAAAGATAAAGAAGAAAAGCCAGCAGATAAGGGAGACGAAGAAGGAGACACAATGGCAGAAATGAATAAAACTATGAATTATATGATGCCGTTTATGTCTGTCAGTATCGCACTTATCGCACCTTTAGGACTTGCTTTATACTGGTTTGTAAACAATTTGATTATGATAGTCGAAAGACTAGTAATAAATAAAGTATGCAAAGAAGATTAAAAGGAGGAAGACTTATGGAGAATAAAACTTATGTATTCGAAGGAAAAACTACAAATGAAGCTATCGAAAAAGGTTTGAAAGAACTAAAACTTCCTAAAAACAAAGTGGAGATAAAAGTACTAGAGCAAGAAGATAAAAGAAGTTTTTTCAGTATTTTAACACCAAGAGTTGTTAAAGTTGAAATGACTGTAAAAGAAGGTTTTGTTAGAGAACAAACTAATGTAGTAAAAACTAACATTATGAAAGAAATTAAAAAAGACGCTGTGGAAAGAAAACCAGCTGATATGACTGCTGTAAAAGCAAGTGTAGAAGAATTTTTAAATGATTTTGTAGCAAAATTACCAACACCAGATGTTAAATATACTATCGAAGTTCAAGACAATGCTTTAATGATTGATATGAGCGGAGAAGATACAGGTTATTTAATAGGGTATAGGGGAGAAGTATTAAATAGTATTCAAAATGTGCTTACAAATATTGCAAATAGCGGTAACAGAGAGAAAATCAAGATAATGTTAAATATTGGCGGTTATAGAGAAAAAAGAGAAAAAGATCTTGAAAATTTAGCAATGAAAATTGCTGCAAGTGTTGTAAAAACTGGAAAATCAATTACTTTAGAACCTATGACAGCGTATGAAAGAAAAATTATTCATACTAAGTTACAAGCAAACAATAAAGTAACAACATATAGTATTGGTGAAGAACCATATAGAAAGCTAGTTGTAGCTTTAAATAAATAAGATAATAATAAATCTGAAGTCAAAGTGAGGATTTGTATATCATAGATATATACTCATTTTGGCTTCTTTTTTAATTTACAATATTATGTAAATATGATATAATATATAATGTTTTTATGAGAGGTGAGAAAATGGATACAATAGCTGCTATTTCAACAGCTCCGGGTATCGGAGGAATAGGAATAATTAGAATGAGTGGGGAAGACTGTTTTAAGGTTTTAGATAAGATTTTTAAACCTAAAACAAATTCTGATATAAAAGGTTATACAATTAAGTATGGAAATATCGTAAATGCTACGGGAGAAGTAATTGACGAGGTTTTAGTTTCATATTTTAAAGCTCCTAAAAGTTATACTACTGAAAATATGTGCGAGATAAATTCACATGGTGGATTAGTAGTTATAAATAAGATTTTAGAACTATGTTTAGAAAATGGAGCAGAGCTTGCAGAAGCAGGAGAATTCACAAAAAGAGCGTTTCTAAATGGTAGAATAGATTTATCTCAAGCAGAAGCAGTTATTGATATTATAAATGCAAAAACTGATAAAGAAGCAAAAGTTTCTTTAAAACAATTAGAAGGTAATTTATCTACTGAAATAGCAGAAATAAGAAAAACAATAATATCATTACTTGCTGATATAGAAGCAACTATTGATTATCCTGAATATGATATAGAAGAGGTAACTAATAAGCGAATTTTAGAGAGTTTATTAGAAGTTGAAAAGAAAATAGACTTAATGGAAAAAAGCTTTGAAAACGGCAAAATAATAAGAGATGGAATAAAAACAGCAATTATAGGTAGACCAAATGCTGGAAAATCTTCATTGTTAAATGTTATTTTAAAAGAGGAAAGAGCGATTGTTACTGATATAGAAGGTACAACAAGGGATACAATTGAAGAATATATACAAATTGATGGAATTCCACTTAAAATAATAGATACAGCAGGTATTAGAAATGCAAATAATGAAGTAGAACAAATTGGCGTTAAAAAAGCCATAGAGATTGCAAAAGATAGTGATATAGTAATTGCTATATTTGATATATCAAAAGAGCTTACAGACGAAGATGAAGAGATTTTGAAACTTGTTAAAGAAAAAAATGCAATTATTGTATTAAATAAAATTGACTTAGAAGAAAGAGTAGATATTAGTAAATTAGAAGATTTAGGCAAGCCAATAGTTAGAATTTCTACTAAGACAAAAGATGGTATAGATGATTTATATAATCAAATATCAGAAATATATAAATTAAAAGAAATTGCAAATAATGGAGAATTAATTGTAAGTAATAATAGACACAAAAAATTAATAAAAAATGCAAAGCAAAATTTAGATATCGCAAAACAGACAATTCTTGACAAGATGCCAATAGATATTATATCTGGCAATTTGAAAGAGATTATAGAAGAACTTGGAAAGATAACAGGGGAGACGGTTACAGAAGACGTTATTAATGAAATTTTTTCTAAATTCTGTTTAGGAAAATAATTAAAAAAATTAATTTTTTTATATTTATTTTTAATAAAAAATGGCTAAAAAATCAAGAAAATTTGTTCTTGTTTCACGAGAAACATTGTAAAAAAGGAGATAAAAAATGAGCTATAATGCAGGAAAATATGATATAGCAGTAATAGGAGCAGGACATGCTGGCTGTGAAGCAGCACTTGCAGCAGCTAGACTAGGAATGAAAACACTAATGTTTTCAATAAGTCTAGAAGCGGTAGCAAATATGCCTTGCAATCCACATATAGGAGGAACGTCTAAAGGACATTTAGTAAGAGAGATAGATAGTCTTGGAGGAGAGATGGGAAAGAATATCGATAAGACTATGATTCAGTTAAGAATGCTTAATACATCAAAAGGACCAGCAGTACATTCATTAAGAGCACAAGCAGACAGAAAAAGATATCAAATGGAAATGAAGCATACCTTAGAAAAGCAAAAAAATCTATTTTTAAAACAAGCAGAGATAACAGATATAGGGGTAGAGGACGGAAAAATTAAAAGTATAACTACTCATTTAGGTGCTATTTATGAAGTAGATAGTGTTATTCTTGCAACAGGTACATATTTAAAAGGAAAGATTTTTATAGGAGAAAATTCTTTTGAAAGTGGTCCAGATGGAGTGTTTCCAGCTAATAAATTATCTGAGTGTCTGAAGGGGTTAGGCATTGAAATTCAAAGATTTAAAACAGGAACACCAGCAAGAATAAATAAAAATAGTATAGATTTTTCTAAGATGGAAATTCAAGAAGGAGATGAGGATGTAATTCCATTTTCTTTTGATGATGAAATGCCTAAAATAGAGCAAGTACCTTGCTATCTTACATATACAAATGCAAAAACACATGAGATTATAAAGGCAAATTTACATCGCTCACCATTATATGCAGGTATGATAGAGGGAACAGGACCAAGATATTGTCCATCAATAGAGGATAAAGTAGTACGTTTTGCAGATAAAGAGCGTCATCAAATTTTCGTTGAACCAGTTGGACTAGATACTGACGAAATGTATATACAAGGAATGAGTTCATCACTTCCAGAAGATGTACAAATAGCTATGTATAGAACACTTCCAGGACTAGAAAATGCTGAGTTTACAAGACCAGCTTATGCAATAGAATATGACGCAATTGAGCCTTCACAACTTAAGAGTTCATTAGAATTAAAAGCAATATCAGGAATGTTTTTTGCAGGACAAATAAATGGTACATCAGGATATGAAGAAGCTGCTGCACAAGGAATTATTGCAGGAATAAACGCATCTCAAAAATTAAAAGGAAAAGAACCTTTAATTTTAGATAGATCAGAGGCATATATTGGAGTTTTGATTGATGATATTGTAACTAAGAGTACAGCAGAGCCTTACAGAATGATGACATCTAGAGCTGAATATAGGCTTTTATTAAGACAAGATAACGCAGATTTAAGATTAACAGAAAAAGGATATGAAGTAGGACTTATTTCAGAAGAAAGATATAATAAATTTTTAAAGAAAAAAGAAGAAATTGAAAAAGAGGTTGAAAGATTAAAAACAACAAATGTAAAACCTAATAAAGAAACTAATGACTTTTTGAAAAAATATGGAACAACTGAAATAACAGCAGGTGTAAAGCTTTCAGAATTATTAAAAAGAACAGAATTAGATTATGAAAAGCTTGGCGAGATAGATAAAACAAGACCAGAGTTAGACAAACAAGTAAGAGAAGAAGTAGGAATAATGGTTAAATATGAAGGCTATATTGAAATGCAGAAAAAACAAGTAGAAGGATTTAAGAAACTAGAGAAAAAACTTTTACCAGAAGATATCGATTATAGTAAAATAGAAGGAATTAGATTAGAAGCAAGACAGAAATTAAACAAATACAAACCTTATTCAATCGGTCAAGCTTCTAGAATATCAGGTGTTTCACCAGCTGATATATCAGTATTATTAATATATTTAGAAAGTTTAAAAAGAAAGTAAGATTGTTGGTATATTAAAACAGGAGTTATTGTTATGGAAATAAGAGAATTTGAAAAAATGTTTATAGAAGAATGTGAGAAAAATAAAATAGATATTAATGGAATTGATATAGAAAAATTCTATAAATATATGCTAGGAATTATAAATTGGAATGAGAAAATAAATGTTACAGCAATTACAGATGAAAAAGAGTTCCTCGTGAAACATTTTATGGATTCTCTTACAATCAACTGCTTTTTAAGCTCTTCAAAAAATGTTTTAGATATTGGAACAGGAGCAGGATTTCCACGGAATACCTATTAAAATAGCAAATCCACATTTAAAAGTTACATTAATAGATAGTGTTAATAAAAAACTTAATGTCATAAGAGAAGTTTCAAAAGAAATTGGTTTAAAAGATTTAGAAATAATACATACTAGAGCAGAAGATTTAAGTCATAAAAAAGAATATAGAGAACAATTTGATATTGTTACAACAAGAGCAGTTTCTAATTTAACTACAATTACAGAATATATGCTACCATTTTTAAAAGTTGGTGGAAAAGCTATTTGTATGAAAGGTCCAAACTATGAAGAAGAATTAAAAGAAGCTCAAAATGCAATAGAAATACTTGGAGGAAAAGTTGAAAAAGTTGAAAAACTACTAATTAGTAACGAAATAGAAAGAAATATTATAGTAATTTTAAAAGTAAAAAACACTCCAAATAAATACCCAAGAGGGCAGGGAAAACCACTTAAAGAACCAATTAAATAGATATCAATTTAGAGCCGGAAAAGTTTATTTCTGGCTCTTTTTGACTAAAAATATTTTGCAAAAAAATGTTCAATTTTTATTGACATATCCTTAAAATTTTTATATGATAGTAAAGAACAAAAAAGGAGGGATTACTTTGGGAAAAGTTATAGCAATTGCAAATCAAAAAGGTGGGGTAGGAAAGACTACAACCTCAGTTAATATAAGCGCAATCTTAGCAAAAAAAGGAAGAAAAGTAATACTAGTTGATGGAGATCCTCAAGGTAATGCTACAAGCGGATTAGGCGTTGATAAAAATGTAGAAAATTCTTTATATGATATTTTAGTTAATGAAGTTGACATAAATGAGACATTACAAGATACTTGTATAAAGAATTTAAAAGTATGCCCTTCTAATGTAAATTTAGCTGGAGCAGAAGTAGAGTTAGTTAACTTAATGTCTAGAGAGCAGAGGCTTAAAGAAAAACTTGACGAGGTAAAAGATGATTATGATTATATTATAATTGACTGTCCACCATCACTTGGGTTAATTACTTTAAATGCTTTTACAGCAGCAGATTCTGTACTTATTCCTGTACAGTGTGAATATTATGCACTTGAAGGATTAGGACAACTTATAAATACTATAAATCTTGTGAAAAAACATTTAAATAAAAACTTAGCAATTGAGGGTGCTGTACTTACAATGTATGATATGAGGACAAACCTTTCAAATCAAGTAGTTAGAGAAGTAAAAAGATATTTTGATGATAAAGTATATAAAACAGTTATACCTAGAAATATAAAACTTAGCGAAGCACCAAGTTATGGAATGCCAATTACTATATATGATGCTACTTCAAAAGGTGCTAGATGTTATGAGAAATTAGCTAGAGAAATTGTTAAAGCAAATGAAAAGAAAGATTAATAGGAGGTGCTTAAAATGACAAAGAAAACAGGATTAGGAAAAGGATTAGATGCTTTATTTAGTACACCTATTATTGAAGAAAATGGTGGCGAAAATGAAGTTGTAAAATTCTTGAAAGTCAATGAAATAGAGCCAAACAAGGCTCAAGCCAGAAAGATTTTTGATGATGAGGCTTTATGTGAGCTTGCTGATTCAATTAAAGAGTATGGAGTTATTCAACCAATTGTAGTTACAAAGAAAAATAATTTTTATGAGATTATAGCTGGAGAAAGAAGATGGAGAGCTTCTAAGAAAGCTGGTCTTGGAGAAATTCCTGCAATCATAAGAGATGACGATGAAAGAAGAAATAAAGAAATTTCTTTAATAGAGAATATTCAAAGGGAAGACTTAAATCCTATTGAAAAAGCTAGAGGAATAAAAATTCTTATGAATGAATATGAGCTTACTCAGGCACAGGTTGCAGACATTTTAGGAAAGAGTAGAAGCAGTATTGCAAATACAGTTAGAATATTAAATTTAGACGAAAGAGTAATAAATTTAGTATTAGAGGGCAAACTTACAGAAGGACACTGTAAAGCTTTAATGTCTATACCAGATGCAGAAAGACAATATAATACAGCTGTACATATAATAGAACATGGAGAAACAGTTAAAGACGCTGAAAAGAAGATGAAATCACGCAAAACAGCTAAGAAAAAAGATGAGAAGTATGAAGCAATTTACAAAGATATAGAAAATACTTTTCAAGGATTTTTTGGTACAAAAGTTAAGTTAGATGCAGGTAATAAAAAAGGTAAAATAATTATTCAATATTCTTCAAATGATGATTTGGAGCGTATTTTAGAGCTATTAAAATAAAAGGACGTGAGAAAAATGGAAGAATTTTTAGAGTTTGTTAAAACAGACAATTTTGTAATGTGGTCTTCTATTATAAATATTTTCTTAGTAATTTTAGTAATTGTTTTAATTGTACTTGTTATAAGAATGAACAGAAAATATATAAGCTTTATGAATAAGCTTGGAAAAGGTGAAGACCTAGATCAGATGTTAAAGAAGTATTTAAGGGAAGTTGCAGACATTAAGCAAGACAATAGCGAAATAAAGGCTTATTATACTAAATTAGACTATGATATAGGCTCAGGAATTCAAAAGGTTGGATTAATTAGATATAACGCTTTCCAAAATGTAGGAAGTGATTTAAGCTTTGCAGTAGCGCTACTAGATAGGGAAAACAATGGCATTGTGCTTAATGGGTTATATGGTTCAGAAAGTTCAAATATATATGCAAAACCAATAAAAAATGGCGAATCAAGCTATAAGCTTTCAGAGGAAGAAGTTGAAGCTATAAAAATAGCAAGCCAATCTAAGAACTTTGAAGCAAAGCATAAGGAAAATAAATTTTAAAAAAAATAAAAATAGGTTGACAATTAGCGCAAAAATGTGTTAATATATATGTGTTGCTAATGAAGCGATACAATGGAGAGGTGGTCGAGTTGGTTTATGGCACCAGTCTTGAAAATTGGCGTAGGTTTGTAGCCTACCGTGGGTTCGAATCCCACCCTCTCCGCCAGAAATGCTAGATAATAATATCTAGCATTATATATATGGAGCAGTACCCAAGTGGTTGAAGGGGGCAGTTTGCTAAACTGCTAGGGTTCGCAAGGGCCGCGGAGGTTCAAATCCTCTCTGTTCCGCCAAAGAAAGACTAACAAAAGTTAGTCTTTTTTGTTGTACCAAAACGAGAGGATTTGAAAAGGAGAGGTCAAATTACAGGTCAGTTAAGGCTGAGCTGTAATGCAGACAAAAAATGTCCAGTGGACATAGCTTAGCAAATTTTATAGAATATAAAAATAAATTATTAAATAATAATTTTGAAAAATAGAAAATAATTCAATAAAAAGAAAATAAATAAAATAATAATTTATATAATTTAAAAAGTAGAAAATAAAATAATAAAAAATAATTTTTTAAGTGAAGAAAGCAAGCTAAAATTTTTAGATATGTAGAAAGTTTTGAAAAAGTGATTTTAGAGGTTGAAGATTTTTGTGTTTTGGTGGAGAAATGTTACAAAGTAAAATTTGAAGAGAAAGGATTTTAGAAAATAGGTTCAAAAGTGAGTGAAAAGTAGAGTATAAAAAGTTGAAAAAGACCTCCAACCAAAATGGTACTTTTGCTAAAAGACCTATCAAAAAAGTGCTGGGATATCAAGGGTTTGGAGAGAGGTCACTTTTTATTATATAGTGATTTACATAAATAAGGTTACTAAGAAATTATGAAAAAATAGTAAAAACATAAATTTTTGAAAAATAACAGAATTTTTTATAAAAGCAAGCTGAATTTTGTAACATTTCTCTGAAAGCGCGTTTTGTTAAAACGACAAAAAAATATGAGGTAGAAATTTGATTAAAAAGAGATAGAAGATTATATAAACAAAAAATATTTTATAATTAATTAAATAAATTATCATAAATAATATATATAAAATTTCGATTTAAAATAAAAATAATTAAATAAAATTAATTTAAAATAAAATTAAATAGAATTAATTAAAATAATAAATAAAAAAATAAGATATAAAATAATATCAAAATTATAAATAAAAGAGTAATAATTTAATAAGATTATTAATTAATGTTCTGGGAGATAAAAAATAAAGCAAAAAATTTTTTTGTAAGTTAAAAAAATATGATACTTGAAAATGAAAAATAAGCGAATTAAAATTGAAAAAGGTTAAATATTATTACTGAAAACAAATTCTGAATAAGAGATTTTTAGAAAAATAGGATAACAATTCACTAATAAATAAAATTAAAAAGAGATTAATAAGAAATAATTAAAAGAAAATAAATAAAAATAGAATAATAATTTATAAACTTAAGAAGGCAAGAAATAAAATTAAAGAAAAATAAATTTTTAAACTAAGAAAGCAAGCTAAAATTTTTAGATATGCAGAAAGTTTTGAAAAAGTGATTTTGGAATTTGAAGATCTTTATGTTTTTGTGGAGAAATGTTACAAAGCAAATTGATGAGATAAGAAAATTTAGAAAATGGGGTCAAGGTTGGGGGCAAAGTGGAGTATAAAAAGTTGAAAATGTCTCCCAAGAAAAATGGTACTTTTGCAGAATAGCCTATCAAAAAAGTGCTGGGATATCAAGGGTTTGAAGATAGGTCACTTTTTATAAGAGGGTGATTTACATAAATAAGGTTACTAAGAAATTATGAAAAAATAGTAAAAACATAAATTTTTGAAAAGTAACAAGATTTTTTTGAAAATCAGGATGGATTTTGTAACATTTCTCTGAAAGTACAAATTGTTAAAATGACAAATAAAATATGAGGTAGAAAATTGATTAAAAGTAGATAGAAGATTGCATAAACAAAAAATATTTTATAATGAATTAAAAAAATTATCACAAATAATATATATAAAATTTCAATTTAAAATAAAAATAATTAAATAAAATTAATTTAAAATAATTAAAAAAATAAAAATTAAATAAGAAAAAAAATAATTAAATAAAAAATAAATACAAAAATAATTTATAAAATAGGACATAAAATAATATCAAAAATATAAACCCAAAGTAAGAATTTTATAAAATTAGATGATGATATTGTATAAGATAAAAAAATAAAATAAGAAGATTGTATTTATAGAAAAAATTTCTAATAGAAATTAGATTAAAAAAGGGAAAACAGAAAGAAATATTAAGTAATTTTTTTCAGTCTAAAAAAGACGAAGCTCGAAAACGAAAAACAAACAAATTAAAATTGAAAAAGGTTAAATATTATTACTGAAAACAAATTATGAATAAGCGCTTTTTAGAAAAATAGGATAATGACTTGTTAATAAATAAAATTAAAAAGAGGTTAATAAGAAATAATTAAAAGAAAATAAATAAAAATAGAATAATAATTTATAAACTTAAGAAGGCAAGAAATAAAATTAAAGAAAAATAATTTTTTAAGAGAAGAAAGCAATCTAAAATTTTTAGATATGCAGAAAGTTTTGAAAAAGTGATTTTAGAGGTTGAAGATTTTTGTGTTTTGGAGGAGAAATGTTACAAAGTAAATTGATGAGATAAGAAAATTTAGAAAATGGGGTCAAGATTGGGTGCAAAGTAGAGTATAAAAAGTTGAAAATGACTCTAAAGAAAAATGGTACTTTTGCTAAAAGACCTATCAAAAAAGTGCTGGGATATCAGGGATTTGGAGAGAGGTCACTTTTTATAAGAAGTCAATTTACATAAATAAGGTTACTAAGAAATTATGAAAAAATAGTAAAAACAAAAATTTTTGAAAAATAACAGAATTTTTTATAAAAGCAAGCTGAATTTTGTAACATTTCTCTGAAAGCGCGTTTTGTTAAAACGACAAAAAAATATGAGGTAGAAATTTGATTAAAAAGAGATAGAAGATTATATAAACAAAAAATATTTTATAATTAATTAAATAAATTATCATAAATAATATATATAAAATTTCAATTTAAAATCAAAATAATTAAATAAAATTAATTTAAAATAATTAAAAAAATAAAAATTAAATAATAATTAAATAAGAATAAAAAATAATTAAATAAAAAATAAAGACAAAAATAATTTATAAAATAGGACATAAAATAATATCAAAAATATAAACCCAAAGTAAGAATTTTATAAAATTAGATGATGATATTGTATAAGATAAAAAAATAAAATAAGAAGATTGTATTTATAGAAAAAATTTCTAATAGAAATTAGATTAAAAAAGGGAAAACAGAAAGAAATATTAAGTAATTTTTTATATAGGAATAAATTTAAAAAAATTTTTGTAAGTCAAAAAAATATGACACTCGAAAATGAAAAATAAGCGAATTAAAATTGAAAAAGGTTAAATATTATTACTGAAAACAAATTCTGAAAAAGAGATTTTTAGAAAAAATAGTTTATAATAAATAGAAAAAGGCAAATGAATTACTAAATAATAAAAAGGTTAATAAAAAGTATTAAAAAATGTCCAAAATAAAATAAATAAAAAATCAAAGTGTTGATACAAAAGGGATAAAGAGAAAATAACAATTTTTTTTATAAAATTTAAGAAAAAGGTTAAGAGATTATTTTTTTGAATTTTCAAAAATAAATAATAAAATAAAAAAATATCAGAAAAGAGCAAAAATAAAAAAAGAAAAAATATTAAAACATAAAATTTTGGTAAAAATTTTGAAGCAAATTTAAGTAGAATAAAAAAGAGATTTTGAAAATTTAAAAAAATGTGGAAAGAAAAATCTGATCATTTTTTTGAAGAATAGAAGAAGAGCTGAAAGGTACTTTTAAAAAAAATGGAACTTTTTTAAAGAACAAAGTTCAAAAAAGTAGTGGAAAATAGGCTTTTCGGAGAAAGTGGCAAAAAGCCTATTAGTAAACATAAGTTAGTAACAAAACGACTTATTGGATGTTTTTTGAAAAAATATGAAAGAAGATAAAAAATCCAAAATTTTGACTAAAAAATGAAAAATTTGATAAAAATTTTCTTTAAATTGCAGTTTGGCAAAATAGCAAAAAATAGGATGTATTTTATAAATAAAAAACAAAACTAATTTTATAAAAAAATTTATGTAAGAAATAAATTAATAATAAATAAAAATTAAATCAAAAAATAATAACGGTTAAAAATTAACTAGAAAATAAATAATAAAAAAATAATTGATAAAATAATAATTAAAAATAAATTATTAAATAATTAAATTGATTTTTTCAAAAAAGATGGTAAAAAAATTGCTGAAAGAAAAAAAATTGTATAAAAGTTGGTCAGTAAAATTAAAAAATAAAATTTAATAAGACGAATTTATAAAAATTTATGAAAAATGAAAAGAGGTTATAAGAAAATATAAAAATCATTCCAAAATAAATAAAATAAAAAATCAAAATATTGGTATAAAAGGGTTAGCTAAAAAAATGGTTATTTTTTTATTTATTTTATAAAAAAGGAAGTAAAATTATTTTTTTGAATTTAAAAAAATAAATAATAAAATAAAAAAATATTATAAAGAAACAAAAATAAAAAAAGAAAAAATATTAAAACATAAAATTTTGGTGAAAATTTTGAAGTAAATTCAAGTAGAATAAAAAAGAGATTTTGAAAATTTTAAAAAATGTGGAAAGAAAAATCTGATCATTTTTTTGAAGAAGAGAGGGAGAGTAGAAAGGTACTTTTCAAAAAAATGGAACTTTTTTAAAGAACAAAGTTCAAAAAAGTAGTGGAAAATAAGCTTTTCGAAGAAAGTGGCAAAAAGCCTGCTAGTAAACATAAGTTAGTAACAAAACGACTTATTTGATGCTTTTTGAAAAAATCTGAAAGAAGAGAAAAAATTCAAAATTTTGACTAAAAAATGAAAAATTTGATAAAAAAATTCTTTAAATTACAGTTTGGCAAAATAGCAAAAAAGCAGGGCATATTTTATAAATAAAAAAACAAAACCAATTTTATAAAAAAATTATGTAAAAAAGAAATAATCTGAATTTAAAAAATCAAATTATTTCTTTTCAAATTTATTTTATATTTATTTTTTAATTAAATCTTTTTTATCGATTATATTTTCAATTTCAATTGCTTTTTTTGAATTATTTTTCTTTTTTAAATTATCTTTTGCAACAGTGGTTAATAATTTAATTCTATTTGTTTGATTTGTTTCACTAGCACCTGGGTCATAATCAATTGGAGAAATATTTGCAAATGGATAATGTTCTCTAATTGTTTTTATAACGCCTTTACCAACTACGTGGTTTGGAAGGCAAGCAAAAGGTTGGACACAAACAATATTAGGAATATCATTTTCAATATATTCAATCATTTCAGCAGTTAAAAACCAACCTTCACCAGTTTGATTACCACTTGATAAAATTGAATTTACTGAGTGTTCTAAGTGTTTAATGTCAGAAGGTAGTAAATATCCTTTTTTAGATTTTGCAAGAGCAATTTTACTATCTTTTTCTAAAATCTCAATTAACTCAATTACAATATTATAAATTCCAACTTTACCACTGTCTATATGTAGTAAATTACTATTTGTAATTTTATTCATTGCAACATATTTTATAAATCCCATAAAATCTGGAGCAATAACTTCAGCACCTTCTTTTTCAAGAACATCAACTACGAAATTATTTCCGAAAGGGTGATATTTAATAAGTATTTCACCGACAATTCCAACTTTTGGTTTTTCAGTTGACATATCTAAAGGAATTTTTTCAAAGTCTTTTACCATAGTGTAAATGCTCTCTTTAAATTCAAACAGTGTCGATTTTTTAGTTAATTTCTTACATTTTTCAAGCCATATATCAAATAGTGCTTGAGTTTCGCCTTTGTTTATTTCGTGAGTTCTATTTTTATATAGTAACTTTTGTAGTAAATCTCCATAAATAAGAGCTTTCAATAGCTTTTCAATCATTCTTGGTGTTATTTTAAATCCACTATTTTTTTCAAGCCCAACAAAATTGAAAGAAATTACAGGGATATTTGGAAAACCTGCGTCTTTTAAAGCTTTTCTAATAAATCCGATATAGTTGGTAGCTCTACAACCACCGCCAGTTTGAGACATAACAAGAGCTGTTTTATTTATATCATATTTTCCAGATTCTAATGCTTCAATCATTTGACCAGTAGTTAAAATTGAAGGGTAGCAAGCATCATTATTTACGTATTTCAATCCTGTTTCTACTGTTTTTTCTGAACACTCACGTAGTAAATGTAAATTATATCCCAAAGATTGCAGCGCAGACTCTAATAACTCAAAATGTATTGGAGCCATTTGAGGGCACAAAATAGTATAATCTTTTTTCATTTCTTTAGTAAATGGAACTTTTGTAATACTATAATTTCCTAAATTTTCTAAATCTTTAGGAGCAAGTTCTTTCTTTAATTTAATACGCTTATTCATACTAGCAAGTAAAGAACGTATACGAATACGAATTGCACCTAAATTATTTATTTCATCTATTTTTATAAGTGTATATAAATTATCATAGCTTTTTAATATTTCTTCAACCTGATCAGTAGTAACAGCATCAACACCGCAACCAAAAGAAGTAAGTTGAATCATTTCTAAAGCGTCTGTTTTTCCAACAAAATCAGCTGCTGCATATAGTCTTGAATGAAATACCCATTGGTCTACAACACGAATAGGTCTTTTAATTTCACCAAGATGATAAATACTGTCTTCGGTAAGAACACATAACCCAAGACTTGTGATTAAAGTATCAATTCCATGATTAATTTCCGGGTCAATATGATATGGTCTACCAGCTAAAACAATACCGCGAAGGTCGTGTTTTTCCATATATTTAAGTATTTCTTGTCCCTTATCTTTTATATCTTGTTTTGTTTTTTGATATTCTGCTTCAGCAAGCTCAGCCGCTTCTTGAAGTTCAGCTTTTTTGAATTTATATTTCTTAAAGCATTCAGCTTCTTGCATTGTCTTAACAAAATGCTTCAAATTATCAATTGGTAAAAAAGGATTCATAAAGTTAATTTCAGAATTAGCAAGCTCTTCAACATTATTTTTTAAAACTTCTGAATATGAAATAACAATAGGGCAGTTATAATGATTGTCAGAGCCTAAATTTTCTTTTCTTGAGTAAGGTACACAAGGATAGAAAATATCTTTAATACCTTTTTTTATTAAGCAAATAATATGCCCATGTGCAAGTTTTGCTGGATAACAAACAGACTCAGAAGGCATAGACTCGATACCTTTTTCATAAGTTTTACGATTACTTTTTTCTGATAAAATTACTCTAAAACCTAGTTTTGTAAAGAAAGTGAACCAGAAAGGATAATCTTCATACATATTTAAAACTCTAGGAATACCAATAGTTCCACGAGTAGCTTTATCTTCTGATAAAGGCTCATATCCGAATAGCCTTTCATATTTATATTTGTATAAATTAGGCAAGTCTGTGTTTTCAGCGTTATTACCAGCACCTTTTTCACAACGATTACCTGAAATAAATTTCTTACCATTTGCAAAATTATTGATAGTAAGTAAACAATGGTTTTCACAACCTTGGCAACGTACATGATTTATTTTAATATCTAATTTATCAAGATCGTCAGCTTTCAAAATAGTAGAATAATGTTCCATATCTAAGTTGGCATTGTATTGTTCTTTTGCAAGTAACGCAACACCATAAGCACCCATAAGTCCAGAAATATTAGGTCTTACAACGTTTTTACCAACTATAAGTTCAAATGCTCTTAAAACTGCATCATTGTAAAAAGTTCCGCCTTGAACAACAATGTTTCTTCCAAGACTTTTTACATCACGTATTTTCATAACTTTCTGAATAGCATTTTTTATAATAGAATAAGAAAGTCCAGCAGAAATATCGCCAACAGAAAAGCCTTCTTTTTGTGCTTGTTTTATTTTAGAATTCATAAATACAGTACATCTTGAACCTAAATCAACAGGTTTTTTAGCTTTTAAAGCTTCTGCAACAAATTCCTCAATAGAAATTCCTAAACTTTTTGCAAAAGTTTCTAGAAATGAGCCACAGCCTGATGAACAAGCTTCATTAAGCATAATATTATCAATAGTATCATTTTTAAGTTTTATGTATTTCATATCTTGTCCACCAATATCTATGATACTGGTAACATTAGGTTGAAACTGTTTTGCAGCAGTGTAATGTGCAATTGTTTCAATTTCATTTAAGTCTATATTAAGCCCAGTTTGAATAAGTTTCTCGCCATAACCAGTAACACCACTAAATCGTAACTTAGCAGTTTCTGGTAAAACCTTATATAGTTTTTTTAGCATAGAAATAACACTTTTTAAAGGGTTACCACCGTTTCCATTATATAAAGAATAAAGTATTGAACCTTCATTATCTATTAAAACTAATTTTGTAGTAGTAGAACCTGCGTCAATTCCTAAAAAGCAGTCTCCTTTAAAACCTTTTAAGTCTTTCACCTCAACGCAATCTTTGTCATGACGAGCCTTAAACTCTTCATAATCTTTTTCTGTTTCAAAAAGAGCGGGTAAATGAGTGCTATCCGTATATGCAGACTTTTTAAAATTTTTAATTTTTTCTTTTAATTCATCACCCGAAATTACAGTACTTTCCAAAGAAGCAAGTGCTGCACCGTTTGCTACAAAAAGATGTGCATTTTCAGGTATTATAATTTGATCATCTTTTAATTTAAGTGTCTCTATAAATCTATTTCTAAGTTCTGGTAAATAATTAAGTGGTCCTCCAAGAAAGGCTACATTTCCTTTGATACGTCTACCACAAGCAAGACCGCTAATTGTCTGATTTACAACGGCTTGAAAAATGGAAGCTGATATATCTTCTTTTTTTGCACCTTCATTTAATAAGGGTTGTATATCAGTTTTCGCAAAAACACCACATCTAGATGCAATAGGATAAATTGTAGTATGCGTTTTTGAAAGTTCATTCATACCAGCAGTGTCAGTGTTTAATAAAGACGCCATTTGGTCTAAAAATGCGCCTGTACCGCCAGCACAAGTACCATTCATTCTTTGTTCAATAAACTTATCGAAGTAAATAATTTTTGCATCTTCACCACCAAGTTCAATAACAACATCAGTTCTAGGTATATATTTTTCTACTGAATTTTTGCACGCAATAACTTCTTGAATAAAAGGAATTTCTAAATATTTTGATATGTCAATTGCACCAGAGCCAGTTAAAGCAATAGTGAAATCATAGTCAGAAAAGTCCTTTAAAAGTTTATTTAAAATATCAAATAAAGTTTTTTTAGTATCAGAGAAATGTCTTGTATAATTTGAAAATACGACATTTCCTGAATCATCTAAAACCACAATTTTTACTGTGGTTGAGCCAATATCTAGCCCAACATGTAAGATGTTTTTCATACAATTTTCCTCTATTAATTCTTATATAAAAAAGCTTTACAAAATAAAGCTTTTTCCCCATAACTACATATTATAACATTTTTCTAAAATAGTCAATTGATAAATTTTACTGGAACATTAAAACATAATGTAATATAAACCAGTAATGACAAGCACTACCAAGTATTACACAAACATGGAATATCTCGTGGAAGCCCCAACCTTTAAAACTCTTTTTTGGAAGCTTAAAACCATATAAAATACCACCAATAGTGTAAAATACCCCACCTGCTACTAACCACCATAAAGAATAAAGAAGACCAGCGTTTCTAAATGCAATTAAAAGTGGGTACATAGCAATAATTACTGTCCATCCCATAAAAAGATATATTGCAGTAGTAATTCCTCTTGGAGCTTTTATCCATACTGCTGATAAAATGGTTCCAAGTAATGCAAAGCCCCATACAATACCAAAAATTGTCCAGCCCCAAGGTCCACGAAGTGGAACTAAACAAATAGGTGTATAACTAGCTGCAATTAATATATATATCATTATATGATCAAATTTTCTAAATACTGAAATGCCTTTTTCGCTAATATTTAGCCAATGATATAGAGTGCTAAATAGATATAATAAAACTAAGGCAGTTCCAAAAATTGTAAAAGAAACAATATGGTAAGCATTTCCCCAAATTGATGCAAATACAATCAAAATAACAAGACCAATAAGTGAAAGTCCAGCAGCTATGCAGTGAGTAAGTCCACTTAAAGGATCACGAAGTTTTGCCATAAAATCCTTCCTCTCTTAATTAATATGTACATATAATATACTATTTTTAGCAAAATGTCAACGCAATTAGAACATCTAGTTATTAAAACTAGATAAATAATGTAATAAACTTCTATCTAAGGAATATTATGGTACAAGGAGGGAGAAATTATGCGAAAAAAGATTATAATAGGAGTAGCAATTTTGCTAATAATTTGTTTAGGAGTGTTTATTTATTTTAATGTTGGAATAGAAACAGAGTATACTCCAGAAACTGAGATAGATGAAGAAGAATATCGAAATACTGTTGTGAGCTTGTATTTTCAAAACAAGGAAAGCAAGGAATTGCAAGTAGAAGCGAGACTTTTGGATAGTAAAGAGCTTTTAGACAATCCATATAGTAAATTAGTTACTTTATTATTAGAAGGTACTAGTCTAGAAACTTTAGAAAGTCCAATACCACAAGATACTAAATTAATTGGGACTGTGCTTGAAGGCGAATGTTTGGTAGTTAATTTATCAAAAGAATTTTTAAACACACCAGAGGGCGATGTTGTAGCTAGAACAAATGCGATATATTCATTTGTTAATACACTTACAGAACTTAAAGAAGTTTCAAGTGTAAAGTTTTTAATTGATGGTGCAGAAGTAGAAGAACTTAAAAATCCTTTTGCTAAGATGTAAGGAACTTAAAATATTGATAAAATCCACAAAATATGGTATAATTGACATAATGTGGAGAAATAATATGAGTAATTTTTATCAGATTTTAAATAAAAGTAAAAAAAGCATAGCCAAAAATATGAAATATTCAGAAGCAGAGGCACAGCTTTTATATAGGTTATTAAAACAATATTGGGCAACTCATGAAGGTGTTAATAATAGCGAAACTTATGAGTTCTTTGAGAGTCTATTTATGAAGATTAATGAAGATATTGTAACACTTCCTTCAATTAAGAGCAATAATATCAAATACTATATCTGTCAGTATTTAGTAGATCATCCTAAAGAACTTGCAGAGTCTTATGATAAGATTATTAGAGAAGAGCAAAGAGATGGAGCAAAAAAAGATTTTCCGCCAACAATGACTTATAGTCCTAACATTTTAAGTTCAATAAGAACGCTTACAATAGAGGCATTAGTTGCTATGAGAGAAATGAAAGACAGAATAAGTCCAGAACAACGTAGTATGATTGAAGGATATGCCAAAGCTTCTCCAAAGGAGCAAAAAAGATATAGAGAAACTTTTTCAATGGCGCAATTAAGAGTTTTGGATTACTATGCGTTTTATCTACAAGGAGATGAGTTATCACAGCTAAAAACTTTTCTTTCAGAAGAGGTAGATGTTCTAGGAAAAGAACTAAAATCAAATTATGTTGAATCCATTGTAAGAGTGAGTGAAAATATGGATAGAGTAGGTTTGCTTGAAAGATATTGTACAGAGCATCGTAAAGCTATGGAAAGAATTGGACTTTCAGGTTTAAGCTATAATTATGAAGGTGATGAAAAAGGAAATATAAGTGTAAAATCTTTCTTTCAAAGGCAGAACATAGAAAAAATGGATATATATAAACTTTCAATGTTAAATGCTTTCTTAATTAATAGATATACTAAGGCTTTAGAAGACCTTAATAAGACGTTTTTTATAGTAAGTGAACTGGGCCTTTGGCCACAAATTAAAAGTGCTGTACCCAGCCAAAACGGTAAAATTTCAGTAGATATAGAAGAAAGTGAACTTGAAACTTTATATAGAAAGATGAATTTTCTAGATGTAGTGCTAGAAGATGTAATGGCTTATTGTAAAGAAAATAGTAGTAGTGATGATGCCCAAAATATAACAATGGAAAATGGTTCAATAAGGGGCTTTATAAAAGTTAATGTTAATGATAAAATAGATGAGTTAGAAGACGAGATAGGCAGTGATTATAGAGCATTTTTTGGAAATTCATTACCAGATAGCTCAAATAATTTTGGTGTAGATTTTGATGAATATAGACTTTTGAGAAATGCGATAGTTAATACTTACAGAATAAAAGATTTTAATATGCTATCTGCATTATTTAATCTATATCAGGTTAAAGGGTTATCAAAGAATTGGGGAGTAATGCCAGAGGGAAGACCAATTGAAGAAAGTCAAAAAATCTTACTCGGATTTGATATTGAAGGATTTAATATGCCTATAAGACTTCATATAGATAAAAGTATGGTTATAGATTTTCTACAAGCTAATCAGGGAACAACAAAAATGCCTGTGTATGAAGGGACTTCTGATTTTACGACTTCAGATAGAAATATTGGTACGCAAATATTAATGCCACTTGGTATGAAGCAGAAAAAATCTTTAAAAACATATTATGAATATCATAGTAAAGCTCCTTACTCAAATGTAAGAAACTTTTTAGAGCATATAGTGTTTTTAAAAGATAGTGGTAAATATCCAGAACATTTAAAAGCAGATATAGTAGTGCAAAAGGGAAGTAGAGTAATGTTACAAAGAGGAAGACCACTTAGAAAATTTGTTGATTTACCAACAGGTGATATATTTGTAGAACAAAAAGACGGAAGTTTCAAAAAAGCAGATCCAAAAGAAAGAGTTATTTAAGATGGAATTAAAAGAAAATGAAAGAATAGATGATTTAGAGTTTAAGGACTTAAAAATAATACAAGATAGTACAGGCTTTTGTTTTGGTATTGATAGTGTTCTACTTTCAGACTATGCAAAAAATATCAAAAAAGGTGCAAAAATTGTTGATATCGGAACTGGTACAGGAATTTTAGGTGTTCTACTTTGCGGGAAAACAGAAGAAACTAGTATTATAGGCATTGAAATTCAAACAGAAGTAGCAGATATGGCAAAAAGAAGTATAAAATTAAATAACTTGCAAGATAGATTTTCTGTTAAAAACATAAATATAAAAGATGTTTTTAGTGAGATTGAAGCCAATACAGTAGATGCAGTTGTCACCAATCCACCATATATGAGAGAAAACACTGGTGCTAAAAACCTAGAGAAAAAGAAATTAATTTCAAGATGTGAAGTAGAATGCACTTTAGAAGATATAGTTAAGATAAGTTACAAACTTTTGAAAAGTAAAGGCGAATTCTATATGGTACATAGAGCAGAGAGAATTGTGGACATACTTTATAATTTAAGAAAATATAAATTAGAGCCAAAAAATATAAGATTTATCCATTCTAAAAAGGAAAAAGAGCCAAATTTAGTACTTATAAAATGTGTAAAAGATGCAGGAAATGGCTTGAAAATTGAACCGCCACTTGTGGTATATAAGGAAAATGGAGAATATACAGAAGAAATTTTAAAAATATATAATAAGGGGAACAAAAATGACAGGTAAATTATATTTAGTCGCAACACCAATTGGAAATCTAGAAGATATTACACTAAGAGCGCTTAAAGTTCTAAAAGAAGTAGATTTGATTGCAGCAGAAGATACAAGACATACACTTGGACTTCTAAATCACTTCGAAATTTCAAAACCACTTATCAGTTATTATAAACAAAATGAAAAAGTAAAAAGTGAGATATTAATAGAGAAGTTAAAACAAGGTCAAAATATAGCTGTTGTTTCAGATGCGGGAACACCAGGAATTTCAGACCCACGGAGAAGAAATTGTAAAAGTAGCAATTGAAAACAATATAGAAATTGTACCAATACCTCGGAGCTTGTGCTTTTGTAAATGCTCTAATTGCTTCAGGTATGAGCTCAAGAGAATTTGAATTTATAGGTTTTTTATCAGCTAATAAAAAAGAAAGAAAAGACAAGCTAGAAGAGGTTAAATATGAAACTAAAACATTGATTTTCTATGAAGCACCACATAAGCTAAAAACTACATTAGAGAGTATGTTAGAAGTTTTAGGAGATAGGAAGATTGTCCTTGCGAGAGAACTTACTAAAATACACGAAGAGTTTATAAGAGGAAATTTATCCACTCTTTTAGAACAAATTGTGGATATCAAAGGTGAGTTTGTAATTATCATAGAAGGAAATAGTGTATCAAAAAAAGATGTGGAACTTAATAATCTCAATGAAAAAACCTTAGAAGAACATTATGAATTCTATAAAAAACAAGGTATAGATAAAAAAGAGATTATAAAGAAAATTGCAAAAGATAGAAATACTAACAAAAACGAAATTTATCAATATTTTATTAATAAATAGAATTTTAGTACCATATAATTTAGCAGGAGAGAGAATATGCTAAGTTTTATATGGTGCTTTTTTATTTTAATATCAATAATTTTTGGAGTAGGCAGTGGAAATATTGAAGCTGTTAATAATTCTGTATTTTCAAGTATTGAAAATACTATGGCACTAATGGTCAAAATGCTTGGTGGAATGTGCTTTTGGAGTGGAATTATGGAAATTGCAATGCATACTTCTATACAAGAAAAGCTAAAGAACTTTATAAAACCTGTGAATAATATAATTTTTTCAAAGCTGGATAAAGATTCTGCGGCTTATGAAAACATTACAATGAATATGGCTACAAATATGTTAGGATTGGGAAATGCAGCTACACCTCTGGGAATAAAGGCAGTAGAAGAATTAGAAAAAACAAATCCTCATAAAGATAAGTTATCAGATGAGGAAATTATGTTTATAGCAATAAATACAGCTTCTTTGCAGATTATACCAACAAATATAATAACGATTAGAAGTACATTAGGCTCTGAAAGTCCACGGTGGCATAATACTAGGAGTGTGGTTTTCGACTATAATTGCTTTTGTATCAATTATAGTTGTAGCTAAAATTTATTTAAAAATAAGGAGAAAATAGACTTGAAAGTAATAGGCTTTATAGGAAATTCGTCAGCTATAATAATTATTGGTACGATTGTGATTTTTGGAATATTAGAGAAAAAAGATGTTTTTGATTTGTTTATTAAACGGAGTTCTGTCTGGTGGAAAACTAATGATAGAGCTTTTCCCAACTCTAATAGGACTGTTTGTAGCAGTAGGAATGCTTAGTAGCTCAGGATTAATTGATTTTATAAGTGAAAAGGTTTATGCTGTATTTAAAGGACTTATAATGTATAAAGAAATTGTACCAGTAGCACTTCTTAGACCAATTTCAGGAAATACAGCAATGGCAATGGGGATAGAAGTAATGCAAAAAGCGGGTGTAGATTCTAATATAGGTCAGATAGTATCTTGTATAATGGGAGCTGGAGAGACAACAATATATGTTGTTGCAATATATGGTTCAAAATTAAAGAATAAAAATATAAAACCTGCTGTATATATAGGTTTTATAGCAGATTTTATTTGTATAATATCTTGCGTAGTAGCATTAAAAATAGGTATTATATAGTAACTATTTTGCTAGGAGCTAGTCTATTTGCAACGCTAATTTTAATGTCATTTGTGTCGATATTATTATGTATAAGTTCTTCAGCGACAGTTTTATAAGCCATTTCAGGAAAGTTATTTTCTTTGCTTAAATGACCAAGCATAACTTCTTTTAGCTCTTTTCCAAAAAGAGTTGAAATGGTTTGACCAGCGTCTATGTTAGAAAGATGTCCATGAGGTCCAGCAATTCTTTGTTTAAGAATATATGGATATCTTGAGACTTTAAGTATTTCAGGTTCATAATTTGCTTCTAAAAGCATAAATTTACTATCTTTAATATTTGAAAATATATTTTCATCAATATGTCCTAAGTCAGTAGCAATACTGATTTTTTTAGTTCCATTACAAATGCTAAATCCACAAGGATTTGCAGCATCATGTGGTGTGCTAAAAGGCATAATTTGTAAGTTTCCTATATGAAATTCGCTATCATTTTCAAACATTTTAATATTCTCAGTAGATATTTTATCTTTTTGGTTAGGCATAGCTTCCCAAGTTTCAAAATTAGCGAAAACTGGAATATCATGCTTTTTAGAAATAGTTCCTATACTTTGTATGTGATCAGTATGTTCATGTGTAACTAAAATAGCGTCAACATCAGTGATATCAACGCCTATACTGCTAAGACCAGCTTCTATTTTTTTTGCACTATGTCCGCAATCAACAAGAATTTTTGTGTTTTCTGATTGTATAAATAAACTATTTCCAGAACTACCACTATACAAACTGCAAAATTTTAACATTTATTTTTTCGTCCTTTGCTTCTTATTCTTCTACTCTTTTGATTTTTGCACCAAGATTTTTAAATTTTTCTTCTATATTTTCATAACCACGGTCAATGTGGTTTAAGTTATATATTTCTGTTGTTCCGTTAGCAATGATGCCAGCTATAATAAGTGCCGCACCAGCTCTTAAATCTGTTGCATATACAGGTGCTCCTGTAAGTTCTTGTACACCTTCAAAAACAGCGCTTTTTCCTTGTGTTATAATGTGTGCACCCATTTTGTTTAATTCAACAGCATATTGGAAACGAGATTCCCAAATAGTTTCATTGATAGTGCTTGTACCATCAGCAATTGAAAAAACGACACCCATTTGAGATTGTAAATCCGTTGGAAAGCCAGGATAAGGAAGTGTTTTAATAGTAGCCTTTGAAGGTCTCTTTTTACACCAAACTCTTAGATGGTCTCCGTTGGCATCAACATTTGCGCCCATTTCTGTAACTTTAGCTATAATTGGTTCTAAGTGTTTAGTTATACAATTTCTTATAACAACATCACCTTTTGAAGCAACAGCAGCAAGCATAAATGTTCCAGCTTCTATTTGGTCTGGTACAACTGAATATGTAGCATTTCCTGTAAGTTCTTTAACACCATTTATTTTAATGATATCTGTTCCAGCACCTCTGATGTCTGCTCCCATTGTATTTAAGAAGTTTGCAACATCAACAATATGAGGTTCTTTTGCAGCATTATCAATAACAGTTGTGCCTTCTGCAAGAACAGCAGCAAGAATAGTATTTATAGTAGCGCCAACAGAAGCTACGTCCATATATATAGATGAGCCTTTTAATTTTTTTGCAGATGCTGTAATTTTTCCTTGAGACATATCAACTGTTGCACCTAAAGCTTCAAATCCTTTAATATGTTGATCCATAGGTCTTGGACCTAAGTTACAACCACCAGGAAGCCCAATAGTTGCTTTATGCATACGACCAAGTAGAGCACCAAGTAAATAATAAGACGCTCTAAACTTTCCAGTAATTTCAATAGGTGCTTGATGTGAATTTATATTTCTTGTATCAATAATGACTTCGTGAGGTGTATTCCAAGTAATGACAGCACCTAAGTCCTCTAAAATTTCACAATATAATTTTACGTCACTAATATTTGGTAAATTATCGATAGTGCAAACGCCATTTATTAACAAAGTTGCTGGGATAATTGCAACAGCAGCGTTTTTTGCACCACTAATTTGTACTTCACCTTTAAGAGGTGTTTTTCCTGTGATAACAAGTTTCTCCAATATAATACCCCCAATATATTTTTCCAATAGCAATATATCACAAAAAAAACACTTTTACAATATCTATTTAGAATTAAGTAGCTCCAAAATCTTAAATTTTAGCTTAATATCAGGTGAAGAACTCGAAATAAGCATAAATTCCTCTTCTGATAAATTGTCTTCTAGGATTTCCTTATCTTCTTCTTCCAAATAACCACTAGAAATATCTATAAAACAAAGAGGTGGAAAGAGACTACACCACCAGTTTTGACCTTGCGCCTTACCTATGTTTATTTTAAGTGCGTCATAATTACCAGCGGGAAGGCTTATGTTTCCATAGTATTTTGTAGGAAAATTAAAGTTACCAATTTCAAGATTTACTTCATAGTCAAAACCAAGTTCATGAATTTTATTTTCCGCAATTTTCTTTATTTCCTCAAGTTTTTCACTTACAACTTTAATGGTTTCTTCTTTTGTTTTCGAACCGAAATTAATTTCTTCCATATAATCTATAACACTATCTCTTACTTTAAGTTTAAGTGCCTGATCTTCTTCGGAATCACTATTTGCAAGTATATGAAGTCTAAAGATATTATCTTGTAATCCTGCAAAAACGTAATTAGAATAAGAGACAAGATTTAAAAGTAAAAAAACGGCTAATAATAAAATAATTAGAAAAAAATATTTTATTTTCATAAATTTCAAATACCTCCTAGTAATAGTAAGTTTTTACAAAATTTAAAAAAATATACATATAGATTTTACATTAATGACAAAGCAAAGTCACACAAAGGACACAATTATTAAATAGTATAATAGTATTATTTGTATAAGTAAAAATAGCCACAAATCTTAAAACCGTAAAGTTATATTGACTTAATTTTCAAAATAGTATAATATAAAGACGGCTTTAAAAAAGAAAGGAGACCATAAAAAAATATGGACGAAAAACTTGAAAAAATTAAAAAAACCCTAAAAAAGTATGGGCAAGAGCATTTACTTCAAAAATATGATCAAATGGACGAAAAAACAAGAGAAGAACTTTTAGAGCAAATTGAGAATATTGATTTTGATTTAATGAAAGATTTATATGAGAAAGCAACAAAACCAGTTGATTTAGAGCAAGTTACAATTGAACCAATTGAGCATGTAGATAAATCAAAACTTACAGCTACTGAACGTGAGATGTATGAGAAAAAAGGTATTGAAGCTATTAAATATAATAAACTTGCTGTTGTTACAATGGCAGGCGGTCAAGGAACAAGACTTGGACATAGTGGACCAAAAGGTACATTTATTTTTGATACAGAGCATAATAAATCTATATTTGAAGCATTGTGTGATACATTAAAAGATGCTGTTAAAAAATATGATACAATTATTCCTTGGTATCTAATGACTAGTAAAGAAAATAATGACGCAACAATAAAATTCTTTGAAGAACATAACTATTTTGGTTATCCAAAAGAAGCAGTAAAATTCTTTAAACAAGGACAGTTACCAATGATATCTTTAAATGGTAAAATCCTTATGGAAGAAAATGGATTAGTTAAAGAAGCTGCAAATGGACATGGTGGAACATTACAATCAATGGATAGAAGTAATGTCATTCAAGAAATGAAAGATAATGGAATTGAATGGGTATTTATAAATGGTGTTGATAATGTTTTAGTTAAACCAGTAGATCCATTATTAATGGGAATGTCTATACATAATAAAGTTTTAGGAGCTGTTAAGGCTATTGAAAAAACAGACCCTAAAGAAAAAGTAGGTGTTTTTTGTAGAAAAAATAAAAAAGTAGGTGTTATAGAATACACTGAAATTTCAGATAAAATGGCACACCTAAGAGACGACTATGGTTCTCTAGTATATGGTGACGCAAACGCTATATTCCACTTATACAATATAAAAGGATTAGAAAAAGTTAGTGAACTTAGTCTTCCATATCATACAGCAGTAAAGAAAGCAAGCTACATAGATGAAAATGGAGAGAAAGTTACTGGAAATAAACCAAACGCATATAAATTTGAAATGTTCATATTCGATTCTTATGAGATGTTTGATGATGTAGTTGTTTTAAGAGTTAAGAGGGAAGAAGAATTCGCACCAATTAAGAATGCAGAAGGTCAAGATAGCCCTGAAACAGCTAGAAAATTATATAAAGATTATATAAATAAAGTTGAATATATGAAGAAGTATCAAGAATGGTCTACAAGTTCAGTATTTGACGAAGAAACAAGAAAAGAGTTATTATTAATTGCTGGTGATGAAGAAGAAATTAAAGATAGATTTTATAAAGACTTAGAGTTCGGAACAGCAGGTATGAGAGGTATTATAGGTAATGGTACAAATAGAATGAATATTTATACTGTTACAAAAGCTACACAAGGTTTATCAAACTATATCTTAAGACAAGGTTTAGAGAATAAAGGTGTAGCAATTGCTTATGACTCTAGAAATATGTCACCTGAATTTGCACAAGCTACTGCACTATGTTTTAATGCAAATGGAATAAAAACATATATATATGATAGCCTAAGAGCAGTTCCACAATTATCTTTTGCAGTAAGAGAATTAGGATGTACAGCTGGTGTAATGATTACAGCTAGTCACAATCCACCAGAATATAATGGATATAAAGTATATTGGGATGATGGAGCACAAATAGTTGCACCACATGATAAAGAAATAATTGCAGAAGTTAATAAAGTAAAAGATTATTCTTTAATTAGATCAATTTCATTAGAAGAGGCTAAAAAGCAAAGACTATATAATGTAATTGGAAAAGCAATGGATAAATTATACTTAACTGCAATTAAGAAACAGATATTAAATCAAGATATTATAGCAAAAGTACAAAAAGATTTAAAAATTGTATATACACCACTTCATGGAACAGGAAATGTACCAGTTCAAGAAGTTCTAAAAGAGCTTGGATTTGAGAATGTATTTGTAGTACCAGAACAAGAATTACCAAATGGAAGTTTTCCAACAGTTGATTATCCAAACCCAGAAGATCCAAGAGCTTTTGAACTTGCACTTAAACTTGCTAAAAAGTTAGATGCAGATATAGTTTTAGCTACAGATCCAGATGCTGATAGATTAGGAGTATATGCAAAAGATTCAAAAACAGGTGAATATAAATCTTTCACTGGAAACATGTCAGGACTTTTAATTGCAGAATATGTGCTTTCACAAAAGAAAGCAAAAGGAATGTTACCAAAAAATGGTGCTATTGTTTCAACAATAGTTTCTTCAAACCTTGCAATTGCTATATCTGAGGCTTATGGAGTAGACTTTATCGAAGTTCTAACAGGTTTCAAATATATAGGTGAGCAAATGAGAAACTTTGAAGCAACAGGAAGTCACGAGTATTTATTCGGTTTTGAAGAAAGCTATGGTTGCTTAGTAGGAACACACGCAAGAGATAAAGACGCTATTACAGCTGTTATGATGCTTTGCGAAGCTGCTGCTTACTATAAAACAAAAGGCTTAAGCTTATGGGATCAAATGATAGAAATCTATAAGAAATATGGATATTATAAAGAAGGAATTACAACAATTACTTTAAAAGGTGCTGATGGAGCTGAAAAAATGCAAGAATTAATGAATGACATCAGAAACAATCCACCAAAAACACTTGGCGGATATAAAGTAACAAGAGTAAGAGACTATAAGACAGGAATAATAGTAGATACAAAAACTGGAAAAGAGTCTGAAACAGGATTACCAACATCAAATGTATTGTATTATGACTTAGAAGATAATTGTTGGGCTTGTGTACGTCCATCAGGAACAGAACCAAAAGTTAAATTCTATATGGGTGTAAAAGGCAAAACAATGGAAGAGAGTGAGAAAAAGCTTGAAGCTCTAAAGAAAGATATGCAACTGCTATCTGAATAATTAGTTATAAAATAAGATAAATTGGGTACTATATAAGATGTAGTATCCAATTTTTTTAAAAAAATTTAAAAAAATTCTTAAAAAGTGTTGACATTACGCAAAAAATATTGTAATATATATAGGCGGTCATAATTAAACCGCAACCATAATTTTATGGGCTATTAGCTCAGTTGGTAGAGCACTTGACTTTTAATCAAGTTGTCCCGCGTTCGAATCGCGGATAGCTCACCAAATGAATATCGAAAGATATTCATTTATGGCCCCTTGGTCAAGCGGTTAAGACATCGCCCTTTCACGGCGGAGACATGGGTTCGATTCCCGTAGGGGTCACCAATTTAATATTGCCACTTTAGCTCAGCTGGTAGAGCAACTGACTTGTAATCAGTAGGTCGTCCGTTCGATTCGGACAAGTGGCTCCAATCCTTTATTGAGGAAAATCAAGCTTTCACTAGAAAGAGTAAGATTTCCTCAATTTTGCATTTTAAAGCAGATTTTTTGTTGAAGTGACAAGCAAAAATCAATATTGCCTTAGAGAGAAAACTGTTTTAGCCTTTTTAAAAATTTCTCAAAATTTCTCAAAATTTAATAAATTTTATTTTATTGTCCTCAAAACAAATGTTTTGAGGACAATAGATTTTTAAATTATCTTTCATAATAATCATTTACAATATATTTTTTTGGAAATTGAATTATATTTGAAGGTTTCTCATTATTTTTTGGTATTTCTTGTTCTTTTTCTTCTATATCTACTTTTTTACTAAATAAATTTAGCTCATTGTAATACTCATCTGTTTTTTGGGTGTTTTTTGCTTCAAATTCCTTGAATACGTCTACGTATGTTCTTAAAGTTACACTTACGTCAGAATGTCCTAGTAATTTAGAAAGCACAATAGCTTTCATACCTGCTTCAATACATCTAGTTGCATAAGTATGTCTTAGTGCGTGAGTAGCCATATTTTCTTCATATATTTTTAATTTTACTAATCTATTTTTTAATTGGCTATTTACAGAGCTTTCTGCAACAATGGTTTTATTTTTTGTTAAAAACAATAATTGGTCTTCATTATTTAAAGCTATTTCCATTTGTTCTTTTATGTAAGGAAGTATATTGTCTGGAATAGGTAAAGTTCTAAAACCAGCACTTGTTTTTGGTTCTTCTTCAATAATAGGTTTTTCTTTTCTATCAGTAGTTACAGTTCTATGAACTAACAGTGTTTTGTTTTTTAAGTCAATTTCTTGTATTCTTAATGCGTTTACTTCACCGATACGAAGTCCCATATACATTTGTATTAACATTGCATTTTTGTATGAACATTCTGTGAGATTGGTGTTTTCTAAGTATTTCGTTAAAATTTTCTGTTGTTCAATATTAAGAGCTTTGATTTTTTTTGTGCCTTTTTTGCATTTTGGTTTAAGTTTTTTATCTAATGGAAATTCGTCAATTATATTT
The DNA here is from genome assembly GCA_947385375.1 of uncultured Clostridia bacterium. Lineage (GTDB taxonomy): Bacteria > Bacillota > Clostridia > TANB77 > CAG-508 > Scatovivens. Next base: position 511 of record CANDKR010000005.1, on the reverse strand, counting down.
TTTCTATGTGCAAATTCTAAGCCTTGACTTACTTCACAATATACTTTATCTAAAGTACTTTGAGCATATTCCTTAGCAAGTGTATTAAAAAATTTTTGATAATCATTTTCTTCTAGTTGTTTTACATTTTTATAAGCTATATCAAATTCTTTTATTTTTTTAAATATTCTTTGAGTTCTAGTGTATTGAGCATCTCCAATTAAGCCTGCGTCATCTCGTCTACTAAAGTTATATTCTAATAAATCAATAAATGGAATACCCTTTTCTTTCATATATTCTACATTTCCAGATTTATATATAAGTTTTTTTACTTTTCTTTCTACTTCTTCACGAGTATTGCCATATACATTTTTTCGAGGTTCGCCTTTTATGATAGTTACTTTTGCTACATAGCGATTATTTTCTTCGTCAGCAGAAATCGGTAAATTGTCCCAGTCTACCTTTTTCATTTTACATTACTCCTTTTCTCTTTTTTTCATTTTCCAAAGTAAGTAAGCAAATAAAGTAACTG
>CANDKR010000004.1 GCA_947385375.1 uncultured Clostridia bacterium | reverse complement strand
TGGAATATTACCCTAATGTAGCATAGAACTTGTCCAACTTTTGTGGGTCACTTCAAGTTTCTAACACACTAGAAACTCAGCAGAGTTTCCGTGTGGTTGGGGAATTTCCCCAACACCCCTTTTTTATAAAAATTGTGGAAAATTATTAAAAAAAGTGATATACTAAATAATGAAAATATTGAATAAATAAAAAAATGTCCAAAATTGTCTTCATTTTTAAAATAAAGACTTGGAGTTTAAAGGAGTTCACGCCATTTAAACTGGAAAGTGGCTCCACTAAAACACGGATATAAATCTATCTGTGTTTTTTTATGCCAACTAAATTATAGAACTTGAATATTTAAAATAAATATAGTATACTCTTTATAGAGACAATAAAAGAAAGGTTGAATAAATATGAGTGAGAAGGTTTATTCTATTGAAGAGATTAAACAGATATTAAAAGAAATTTTAGATACAATGCCTGTGTATAGTGTAACATTATTTGGTTCTTATGCGAATAGTACAGCAACAAAAGTTAGTGATATAGATTTAGTTATAGATACAAGAGAAACTTTAATAGGCTTCAAATTATATAGCTTGATAACTCAAATTGAGGAGAAATTAGGTAAAGAAGTAGATGCATTTGAAAAATCAGAAATAATAGAGAATTCAGTAATAGATAATGAAATAAAAAGAACAGGAGTATTGGTATATGCAAAATAAAGAAATAAAGTCATTACAAAAAATGATTGAATATATAGAAAAATCAGTTAAATATGTTGAAGGTTATACTTATGAAGAGTTCATAAAAGATAATAAAACAGTAGATGCCACAGTATTTAATATAAGTCAAATTGGAGAACTAGTTAAAAATGTTTCTAATGAAACAAAGAACAAATATACTAATATAGAATGGAATATGATAAAAGGATTAAGAAATAGAATAATACATGATTATGAAGGCATAAACTTAAAAAGTATATGGTATATATTGAAGAATGATATTTTAGAGTTAAAAGCAGAGTTAAAGAAGATATTAGCCGATGAAAAAAATATTTAATTGCACGGATACAAACGTATCTGTGTTTTTTTATGCAAAAAATAGTTGGAGTTTTTTACACCCCAACTAAAGTTGTTGAACCTTTTTTATAATATATTTAAAATCAAGGTTGTCTAATCTTGATTTTTTTTGTAGATATGATATAATTTCGATAGAAAAAGGAGGGGGATATTTATGGTAGATTTATTATTTGGTGCAATGGTTATTATTATAGGTCTTCCTATGATTATAGCTCCAAAAAAGATTACAGAGCGTGAAAAATCTAAAATAAAATCAGAGATGGGTGTTAGAATTTGTGGTATAATTTTAGTTGTACTTGGCGCTGTTAGTATGTTTATATAGTAATTGATTAAATAAGGAACAATAAGTAGTTCCTTATTTTTTTATGCAAAAATAGTTATACTTGGCTTTATTAGTGTATTTATATAAAATTTATATGTTCGCTTGTAAATGGTCAAAAAATGTTGTATAGTAAATAACATAGGAAATGAAATCAAAGCAGTATGGGTGTTACCACTTTACATACACAGGTTTAACTGTGAGACTGGAGGTGGTGCTATATGATAGAACAAGTTATGTTATTAATAATATACTTACTTTTCTACGGTTTTGTAGGAATGACTATTATAGCATTTGCCTTAATTGTAACAATAGTTATTATTTTGAGCAAATAAAAAACACCACATACGCTTTCGCCGAGCTATGTGGTGTTTTATCTAACAATTAGGTAGCACACATTTCTGTGGCTTCATTTCCTATCTTTATTATAATTATAACATATTATTATAAAAAGTCAAACTTTATATTTAAGAGTAAAAGCAGAGAAAGCATTTAAAAACATAGAAGATGGCGAAGTTACTTCAACAAAAGATTTATTAAAGGAGATTCAAAATATTTAAAAAATAATAATATTTTATAAAAACGGATATAAAACTATCCGTTTTTTATGATAGAAAGTAGAAAAACATAATATATATTGAAATATAATATTAGCTGTGATATAAATGTATTGAATTGAAGAATATTATAAAGATATGAGGTGCGAATGAAAAATAAGAAAATTATATATATAATAATTTTTATATTAGTAGCGATTGTACTTTTTTTTACAATTAACCGAAGCTACATTATTGGACCAGTAACTAGAGTTGTAAAACCTGGATTAATTGTGGTAGAAGTTAGTAAAACAAATGCTTCTTATTCTGGAAGGTATTATATATATACAAAACAAAATTTAAAAGTTGGTGATATAGTAAAAATAAGGTTCATACGTGTGCCATTTCATGAAGTTGTAATTACTCCAACAAATCCAAAGGATTTTAGTTGCAAAGATTATTATGTAATAAAAATACAATAAAAAAAGTAGCAATGTAAAATTACTACTTTTTTATTGTATTTATGCTTTACCTTCTGCTTCAAATCTTATTTTAACTAAAGTAGAGTATAAATCTGGAGTAATTCTTATACCTTTATTAGCATTTTTGTCATTTAATATAGCAGTAAGAATTCCTATAATATTTGTTTGATTGCTTTCTAAAAATATAGGAGAACCACTCTGTCCTTGTTCCATATCAATTGTAGTTTCATAGCTTAAAGGATTTACTTTTGTTATTTTTCCTGTTGCTTCGTATGCCACTATAGGGCGAGTTCCATCGGGGTTTGGATAACCTTTTGAAATAACATTTCTATTAAGTAAATTTTCATTTGTAGTATACGGATCACAAAAACCAGTTGAATCACCTAAAGCTTCTGTTAGTTTTATTACACCCCAATCATAGTTTGAGGCAGCTAAATTGCTGATTGTACTGTCCCTATATTCATCAGAAATCCAGACATCCTCTTTAAAAGCAACTCCAAATGGTGTGAAATTAGGATTAGGCAGATATCCACTATAAGCTGCAGGAACTATTTTTACATCTCTTGCAAATGTTTTAAATTTGCGAGAATATAAGTTATGTGCACATGTAAGTACAGTGTTTTTGCCCATCATTACGCCAGATCCAACTTGTTGGTCTTCCGTACCATCTGGAAAAATTGAAAAAAGCCAACAGATAGTACTATTTGGATAAGTAAAAAAATTTTTCAAAATTTCTCTGTCGTCAGTTCCAATTATTCCATTGTTTGTAAGAGGCTTTATTGGTGGATGTGGCTTGAAAGCATTTTCTGGTGATAGAATTGAAGTATCATATTTTTTAATTGTTACACTTTCTCCATCGAAATGAGCCACTTTTGTAAATTTACTTTCTTCTTTCATAATTATTCCTCCTTATTATGAAATTACTAATATTTCTATTAGCAATTTCATTGTATATGTTTTTATAGTAATTGTCATAAAAAGATATAAAAGGTATAAAAGATAAAAAAGATAGAAATTTGAAAAAAGTATAGAAAAGTATTATAATAATTAATAGTAATAAAATTTGAATCGGGAGAAATTATTTATGAATATTGTAATAGTTGGAGAAAATTTAAAATATAGTGTGGCATTAATGAATTTCTTTCATTCAAAAAACGATAATATAAAAGTAGTAAATATATTAAAAAATGTAAATGAATTGGAAAATGTGATGTCGAATTTTTTAATTGATATAGTTATAATACAAGTTCCAAAAAATTCATTAAACATTTTAATGTTAAACAATATTATAAAAAAATATTTAAATTCTATTATATTTATAATTAGAAAAAATGAGATATGTGAAAAAAGATGTAATTATATATTAAATACAAGAAAATTTAACGATATTTTAAAATTGATTAATAATACATATATATTGCACCTTCATGAAAAAAAAGCAGAATTAAGTGCAGATGATAAAAAAATAATTACGGATAAAGTAAAAAAAGAACTTCAATATTTGGGATTAAAGGAATCATATAAAGGAGTGCAATATTTAATAGAGGCAATTTTAATATTATATAATTTTGATGATTATTATAATTTTGTTCTAGAAAAAAGTGTTTATGTAATAATTGCAAATAAATATCATAAAACTATGGATAATATTAAAAGTAATATTGAATATACTATTAGTAATTTGTATGTAGAATGTGAAGAGGATAAGTTATTAGAATATTTGAAAGAATATAGTCTATATAGACATAGCGCTAAAAAAGTTATTGTTGCAATTTTAGATAGAATAAAAGATAAGTAATTTTGTTTTCAAAAAATAAACTAAAATGTCAGTAGGTGCCCATACAAATTTAAACTCAGGAGGAAAAATTTATGAATATTTCACTAAAGAAGTAACAGAGGAAGACATCAAATTACCAAACTTAGAAGAGTATGAACTTATAGAAAATCAATAAATTTAATATAAAGAAAATCAAGACTTCGCACAGTCTTGATTTTTTATGGCAAAAAGTAGAAAAATATTATAAAGAGTGCTATAATTAAGCTGTTGATATAAATAATAGGGAGAACAGTATGGAAAGAAAAGTGATTTTAGTTACAGGTGCATCGAGAGGAATAGGCAGAGCTATTGCAAAAGAACTTGCAGAAGAGGGACATAAAGTTATAGCAAACTATAATAAGTCTAAGGAAAAAGCTGAAGAATTAAAGGCAGAGCTTAAGCAAAATGGAATAGAACTAGATATATATAAGGCAGATGTTTCTAAACGAGAAGAAGTAAGTCAAATGGTAAGCTATGTATTAGAAAAATATAGTTCCTATATATTGAAATATAATATTAGTTGTGATATAAAGGAAATGAGTTGAAAAAATATTATAAAGATATGAGGTGCGAATGAAAAAAAATAGGAAGATTATATATGTAATAATTTTTATATTAGTAGCAATTGTACTTTTTTTTACAATTAACAGAAACTACATTATTGGACCAGTAACTGGAGTTGTGAGACCCGGATTAATTGTGGTAGAAGTTAGTAAAACAAATGCTTCTTATTCTGGAAGATATTATATATATACAAAACAAAAATTAAAAGTTGGTGATATAGTTAAAATAAGGTTCATACGCGTGCCATCTCATGAAGTTGTAATTACTCCATCAAATCCAAGCTCTTTTAATTATCAAGATTATTATGTAAAAAAAATACGCTAATATAAAAAAGTAGCAATAAAATTGCTATTTTTTACAAGTTAAAAATAACTTATATTTGTCCTTGTGCTTCTAATCTTAGTTTAATTAAATTAATGTATAGATCTGGTGTAATTCTTATAGCCTTAGTAGCTTTTTTATTATTGTATATAGCACTAAGGATTCCTATAATATTTGTTTGATTGCTTTCAAAGAATATAGGTGAGCCACTTTGCCCTTGTTCCATATCAATAGTAGTGTCATAGCTTAAATCATTTACTTCTATTATTTTTCCTGGTGCTTCATATGGTATAATTCTTCGAGTTCCATCAGGGTTTGGATAACCTTTTGAAATAACTTTTTTATTAAGTAACTCTTCAGTTGTAGAATGAGGATCACAAAAACCAGTTTTATCGCCTAAATTTTCTGTTAGTTTAATTACTCCCCAATCATATTCTGGAGCAATTGTAGCACTGCTGGTCATATAGTCACCAGAAATCCAGGCATATTCTTTAAAAGCATATCCAAATGGAGCATACTCAGGATTAGGTACAGTTCCACTGAAAGCTGCTGGAACTACTTTTACATCTCTAGCCCATTTTCTATATTCACGAGAATATAATACATGTGCACATGTAAGCACAGTATTTTTCCCCATCATTACTCCAGTGCCAACTTGTTGAGGTATGTTATTTGGGAAAACTGCAAAAATCCAACAGGTAGTCCTATTTGGATAAGTAGTTAAGTTTGTTAAAACGGTTCTATCATCTCTATCGATTATTCCATCATTCTTTATTTCAAAAGGACTTATTGGTGGATGTGGTTCGAAAGCACTTTCTGGTGGTAGAATTGAAGTGTCATATTCTTTTATTGTTACATTTTTTCCATCATGAAAAGCTATTTTTTGAATTTTACTTTCTTCTTTCATAATTATTCCTCCTTATTTATGAAATTACTAATATTTTTATTAGCAATTTAATTGTATATGTTTTTATAATAATTGTCATAAAAAGATATAAAAGGTGTAAAAGATAGAAAAGATAGAAATTTGAAAAAAGTATAGAAAAGTATTATAATAAGTAATAGTAATAAAATTTGAATCGGGAGAAATTGTTTATGAATATTGTAATAGTTGGAGAAAATTTAAAGTATAGTGTGGCATTAATGAATTTCTTTCATTCAAAAAACGATAATATAAAAGTAGTAAATATATTAAAAAATGTAAATGAATTGGAAAATGTGATGTCGAATTTTTTAATTGATATAGTTATAATACAAGTTCCAAAAAATTCATTAAACATTTTAATGTTAAACAATATTATAAAAAAATATTTAAATTCTATTATATTTATAATTAGAAAAAATGAGATATGTGAAAAAAGATGTAATTATATATTAAATACAAGAAAATTTAACGATATTTTAAAATTGATTAATAATACATATATATTGCACCTTCATGAAAAAAAAGCAGAATTAAGTGCAGATGATAAAAAAATAATTACGGATAAAGTAAAAAAAGAACTTCAATATTTGGGATTAAAGGAATCATATAAAGGAGTGCAATATTTAATAGAGGCAATTTTAATATTATATAATTTTGATGATTATTATAATTTTGTTCTAGAAAAAAGTGTTTATGTAATAATTGCAAATAAATATCATAAAACTATGGATAATATTAAAAGTAATATTGAATATACTATTAGTAATTTGTATGTAGAATGTGAAGAGGATAAGTTATTAGAATATTTGAAAGAATATAGTCTATATAGACATAGCGCTAAAAAAGTTATTGTTGCAATTTTAGATAGAATAAAAGATAAGTAATTTTGTTTTCAAAAAATAAACTAAAATGTCAGTAGGTGCTCGTACAAATTTAAATTCAGGAGAGAAAATCTACGAATATTTCACTAAAGAAGTAACAGAAGAGGATATCAAATTACCAAACTTAGAAGAATATGAGGTAATATCAAATCAATAGGAGAACAGTATGGAAAATAAAGTGATTTTAGTTACAGGAGCATCAAGAGGAATAGGCAGAGCTATTGCAAAAGAGCTATCAGAAGAGGGACATAAAGTTATAGCAAACTATAATAAGTCTAAGGAAAAGGCTGAAGAATTAAAAGCAGAGCTTAAGCAAAAATCAATAGAACTAGACATATATAAAGCAGATGTTTCTGAACGAGAAGAAATAAGTCAAATGGTAAGCTATGTTTTAAATAAATATGGCAAAATAGATGTACTTGTGAACAATGCAGGAATTGATTTAGTAAGAGTGTTTACAGACGTTACAGACGAAGATTGGAATTATGTTATAAATAACAACTTATATTCTGTATTTTGTGTAACACAAGAGGTAGCAAAATCAATGATAAATGCAAAGCAGGGATTGATAGTAAATATATCTTCAATTTTCGGACAAATTGGAGCGTCTTGTGAGAGTATATATGCTGTATCAAAAGCAGGTATAGATGGTCTTACAAAGTCACTAGCAAAAGAGTTCTCACTATCAAATATACGAGTAAATTCAATTGCACCAGGTCTTATAGATACTGAAATGAATAATGATTTATCAGAAGAGGATATAAAAGATATAGAAAAAGAAATACCACTTAAACGAATAGGAGAGCCAAAAGAAGTGGCGAAAACAGTTAAAATGCTAATGGAATGCGATTATATCACAGGACAAGTAATTAGTGTAAATGGTGGCTGGTATATGTAAAAAGAATATAAAAAAAGATGCTTTAAACTAAAATTTAAGCATCTTTTTTATTGGTTATCTAAATCTTCTAAAATGTTCTTTTTTCTTCTGAAATTACCTGAAATAAGTCTTGGTATAATAATAAGCATTTTATAAATTGCAAGCCTAATTTTTTTAGAATACAAATAAGACTTTCTAAGTTTTCTAGGTCTAATTAAGCCGAATTCGTCTGAATTTGTAGAAATTAAGGCTGTGTCAGGGTGTTCAATTGTAAATATGTAATTCTCTCCGCCATTATTATCCCACTCATTTTTACCGTTTTTGAAACAAAAATTAAAAGTTGTATTATCTTCCAATTCTAATTCGATTTGAAAGCCTAATTCACTTTTAACCATCCCAGCTTCAACAAGATGTTCCCAGTTTTCACCGAAACCATATCTAATGAAAACATCAGTAGAACCATCTTGAAAAAACTTACCTGTATATGAGATTTTTACTTTATTATTTGGCGTTAATTTATCTGTATTAAAGAAAATATTCTTAACTAACTCCATTAATATTACTCCTCAAATATAACTATAATCATTATAATCTTAATGCGAAATATATTCAACAGCATTTGACAATGTTATTAAATTGTAATAATTATAGATAAATTCTACCAATAAAATAGAAATTGTCATTTCTTGAAACTGTTATATCTTTAATCTCTTTATTTCTTGCTTTTAGTACAAATTTGTCCTTTTTATATAATAAATGTCTAATCAAAAATTCGTCATTATAGTAGAATAACCCTACATCTTTATTTGCAAGTAAAGCATTTTGTTCAACGTAAACATAAGAACCTTCTTTGATAAGTGGCTCCATTGAATCATCTGGAACTTTATAAGCAAAAGAAGCATTTGCAAATTTTGCAGGACAATCAACAAAACTGTCTAAATTAGAAAAAGCTGGAATTTTGTTATAAGGCACATAATTGATGTAGTCATATTCAATTTGCTCATCTGTAAGTTCTTTATCATAAGTATATAATAATTCTTGATAAGGAATTTCTAAAGCATTACAGATACTTTTAAGTGCTTTATGACTTGGATTTCTTTCACCTTTTTCAATATGAGTAAGATGCCCAATATTGATGTCTGTTAGTTCAGCTAATTTTGTTTTTGTAATTCTTTTCTCTTTACGAATTTTAGAAAGCATATTTCCTATCATTTGTTTTATTACCTCACTTAATTTCCGTTTTTATTATTATATATAAAAATGAAAATATTGTCTAGTAGAAAAAAATTTTTTTAGTTGCGAAATGCACTTAAGTGTGATAATATTTATATATTGTAGTAAGTTATATAAAGGGGAATTTGTGATGGCAAAGAAAAAGAAAACTACAAAAGAAAAAGAAATAAAGAAAGAAGAGCATAAAGAATTGGTAAAAGTTAAAACACCAGAAAAACCGACTTTATTAGAACAAGCAGAAATGAAGCAAAAAAAGAATTTATTTATCATTATAAATGTTGTAATAATTCTTATACTTATTGGAATTTTTTCAATAATATTTGCTTTTATGAACGTTACAAGAAATGTAATAATAAATGGAGTGTCTATAAAAGGAATAGAAGTTTCAAGTCTTACAATGCAGCAGGCGAAATCTAAAATAGAAGAAGCACTTGGTATTGAATTAAATGTTCCTATAAAATTGCAAACTAATGAATATGAAACTACATTAAACACAAACCAAATAGAATTTAACTATAATATATCAAAAGCGATTGAAGATGCTTATGCTATAGGAAGAAAAGATAATATTATTAAAAATAATTATGAAATATTAGCTACGGCTCTATTTGGAAAAGAAATTATGCCAGAGTATTCATACAATGAAGATACTTTAAATTATATAGTTGACAGTATTGAGAGCAAAATACCAGGACTAGTAGAGCAAGCTTCATATTATAGAGAAGGCGAAGAACTTGTGATTATATCAGGTAAAGATGGAATTAGTATTGATAAAAACAAATTCCAAACAGAAATCTTAGATACGATTGTTAAACAAGATGCTATAAAGATTTTAAAGGAAAATAAACTTGCTTTAATACAAATACCAATAAAGGATAAAAAAGCAGATGCAATTAATATTGATAAGATTTATGAAGAGATATACACAGAGCCAAAAGACGCCTATTATGAGGAAAATCCATTTAAAATTTTTGCAGAAGTTGAGGGTGTAGATTTTGCTATTTCTAAAGAAGAAGCAAAGCAAATAGTTTCAGCTAATGCGGAAGAATATAAGATACCACTTAAATTAACACCAGCAACAAAGACAATAAATGATATTGGAACAGAGGCATTTCCTTGCTTACTTAGCACTTTTACAACTAGATATGATGCAAGTAATATCAATAGAAGTAAGAACTTAGAAATTGCTACTAATAAGATAAATGGTACAGTTTTGATGCCAGGCGAAGAGTTTTCTTTCAACAAAGTAGTTGGAAAAAGAACAATAGAAGAGGGATATAAAGACGCAAAAATATATCAAGATGGGCAAGTTGTAGATGGCTTAGCAGGAGGTATTTGTCAGATATCTTCAACATTATACAATGCAGTAGTAAAAGCTAATTTAGAGATAGTAGAAAGAAGAAATCATTCATTTACAACATCTTATGTACCAGCAGGAAAAGATGCAACAGTCGTATATGGAGTAATAGATTTTAAATTTAAGAATACAAGAACATATCCTGTAAAAATTGCAGGTAGTGTTAATAGTGGAATTGCACAGTTTGATATTCATGGTATAGCAGAACAAATAGAATATACAGTAGATTTAGTACCAGTAGTTACATCTTCAATTCCATATAATACACAAACAATACCAGACGCAAGCTTAGCACCAGGGCAACAAGTAGTAGTGCAAGCAGGACATAGTGGTTGTAAAGTTACAACATATAGAGAAACTAAAATAGGTGATAAATTAGTGTCAAAAGAAGTAGTATCAACAGATACTTACCAACCTATGAAAACGATAGTAAGAGTTGGACCATAAAAATTTGAAGTGCATACAAAAAGTATGCACTTTTTTATTGATAAAATATTTTAGTTAATATATAATAGCGTTAGAAAAAATTAGGAAGGTGAATTATGGCTGTTTTCAAAATTGCTTTTATAGGTAGTCAAGATCAAAAAAATATAGCAGAAATTGCACAGCAGAATTTTGGTTGGCGAGAAGGTCAAGATAGCGAAATAGAATTAGTTGACATTACTGGAATGAGTAAAAAAGAAGTTCTAGAAATGGGAGCATTACAAGGAGTATTATATTATAATAGTATTCGTAGCAATGAAGAGTATTTGCAACAATTAGAAGATGTAATGCTAAGTCAAGAGAATATCGAAGATCTTTCATTGTTCCCATTAACAGATGGTCGAGCTGGACCAGAAGTAGCAAAAGAGGAACAAGAAGCTTTAGCTAAGATATATTCTCAAAAATTTTCTGATATAACGCCAGAAATGATTAATGCAGATCCAGCAAATGTGCAGACAATGCATGAGATAGAAAGCTATTTTAATGGCGTAATTAGCCCAGTAGCACAAATGCACTTACAAACTGCAAATGAACCTGAGAAAACAGCAGAAGCTAAACTTGATAAATTAGTACAAATGATTATCGATGCAACTGAGCAAAAACATGATTATACAGCAGGACACGTTGATAGAGTGTCAAAATATTCTGAAGCTATCGCAAGAGAAATGGGAATGTCTGAAGAACAAATAAGAGAAGTTTCTCTTTCAGCTAGACTTCACGATATAGGTAAAATTGTTGTAAGTGATGGCGTTTTAGCGAAACCTTCTGATTTAAGTTATGTCGAAAGAATAGAAATGGGTGAGCATACAGAGCAGGGTGTTGCAATATTAAGAACTGTACTTGCTCGTGCACCAGAACTTTCTGAATATATTACACCAGAAGTTATAAAAGGTGTTGGGTATCACCATAAAGACTGGAATGGTATGCATGGTAGGAGAGAAGGAGAGCCACCAGATGAGATAAGAGGCGATAAAGTTGGTGACTGCGCTCTAACTTTGCAAGTAGCAGATTGTATAGATGCTATGACCTCACAAAGAGCATATAATAATCCAAAACACGTATTAGAGATGTTTAGAGACCTTCAGAAAAATAAAGGTGTACAATTCAAACCAGAAATAGCAGAAGCTGCAATGGTTGTGTTTGCAAAAGAAATTGCTTCACTTGGTATTGACCCACTAAAACTAGTTGTAGATGAACCACCAAAATGGAATGTGAAAGTAGATTCAGAAATTAAAGCATTTTTAGAAGCAAATGCTGATAAGTTCGAGGTAAATAGAGAAGCTGAGGTTGGGACTTATGGAAAACTTGGCTTTAGATTAGATGCAAGCGGACATCTAGAGTTTGAAGGGAAACACGCACCTGAGAGAGACTTAAATATTCCATATCAAGATAAAGTTAAATTCAAATTAATGCTAGCACAAAAAGATTTAAAAGAACATCCAGTAGAAGGAAAAACAGAGTTAACAGTTGAAGATAAAGAAAAAGTTGAGCAATCTGCTTATGGCATGATTATGGGTGACGAAAAGGAAGGAATAAACATGATGGAAAGAGCTGCAATAGTGCCACCTGTTAAAGTAACTGCAACACCGATTACTGAAAGAGTTACTTTTAGAGAAATACAAGAACAAGTGCAAGAAGAAGTAAAAAAACCACAACCACAAAAGGCAAATGATGAAAAAACAAATCCAACAGATATAGAAGCACCTAGTTCAAACCCAGTTAAGCCAAGTTTAGCTAGTCAGATTGCAAATGCTGCAAGCCGTGATAATGAGTATAATATGGCTAATGTTAAAGATGCAAATGAAATGATAAATAAAATGGTAAGAGGGGATAATATAAGAGAAACTAGAGATCAAGATGCAGTGATAAAATAGAAACAAAAAAGGACTTTTGAAAGTCCTTTTTGTTTATTATCTTTGTCCATCATCTTGTGTAGGCTTAGCCTTAGGTTCTTCTTGCTCATATTGTTCTAAATATGAATCTAGTTCTTTTTCTGTAAATAGCATAAATAATCTATAAACACCTAAGCTAGGTACTTTATCTAAAACTTTTTGACTAAAGCCAGGAACTATTGTCTCACCAGATACTATATTTTCAGGTAAATGAACACCACTTTTTTCTGCTTGTGCAAGTGCATATTTCATTTCTCCTTGTATTCCTGAAGTTCTAATTTCTCTAAGTTCTTCAAGTGCTGCGATATCTTCAGCGCTAAGTCCTTCTAATTCAGGAATTTCCACGTCTTCACTTTGAACTCTATTAGCATTTGCTAAGTATGTTCTAATTACTTTTGGGTCAATGCTTTCTTGTAATTCACTTAATCTTTTATTAAATTGTTGTGACTTTTTATATGTTGATGTAGCATAAGATACTGCCATAATAAATCTCCTTTGTAAATAATCTAATATCATTATAACATAACAGAAAAAAAATGCAAATTTTTATTTAACACTTGAATAAAGTTTTTTTTAGCAATATAATAATACTATATTTTACTAAGGAGAATAGTATGGTTTCGACAGGATATAGTGAAGCTTTTGTTGAAGTACTTGCGATATTAGATAATACACCAATAGAAGAGAAAAATAGCATTCCTGAAAAATTTATGAATTTTCTTAAAGAGAATGCTTCAAAAACATATAAAATAGCTTTTGATAAAAATAAACAAATTGAAGAATTAACATTAAAGAAAGAAACAAAAGCAATGCTTAGTGTAATTTATTATAATTACCTTTGCCCAAAAGATCAAAAAGAGGAGTATGTTGAGATATTAAACAACAATCAAACTAAATTTGAAGAAGAACTTCGAGAAAAATATAATCCTGATAATATATTTAAAAATAATACGACAGCAGAGCCAGTTCATCAGCAAGTAAAAGAAGAAATGGCAATGACAGAGTATAAAGAAAGTTTTATAACTAAAATTATAAATAAAATAAAAGCAATATTTCATAAATAAAAGGTATATCGAAAGATATACCTTTTACTATTTAAAAAATATGTTTTGATAATTCATTTCCATCTTCATTATATATTATTGAAGTAGCGTTTGCTATATAAAAAGCTTTAAAATCAGGATTATCTAACGTGTATCCTGCTTCTTCTGCCCAGTCAAATTCGTTAATTATAGCCTTTTTAGCTTCTATGTTATTGCTATCGTCAATAAGCTTGCAATCTATTCTAATCCAGTCTGTTTCATCATAAGCAACAATACATACATTATTGTTAGCTTCTATTTGTTTAGAAACTTTTTTGTTAGCATTTGTTATGACATATATTTTCCCGTCAAATAATACTGGGTCTCCAAAAGGTCTACAACTTGGCTTATCTCCATTAATTGTAGCAACATAATTTACTTGTGTTTTAATTTTCAAGAATTCAAAGGTTTCTTCCATTTTCTTTCCTCCTTAATTACCTATCTTCGTGATTTGGTGCTCTTAAAATATCATGTCCAACAGATGTAATTTCTGTTTTATATGGGTCACCATCTTTTCTACCCATTGTGCAACCGCCACCGCAGTCTTGTAGCATTTCACAAGCTCTACATCTTTCGTCTAGGTGAGCCATTTTTCTGAATTTTTGTAATTCTTGGTCTGTTTCCCAAAAAGCTTGAAACTTTTCAGGAGTATCTAGCTCAGCCATATTAGCTGATAAAGTGTTTTCACCCATTGCACATCTTTTAACACTGCCATCTGCAAAGACAGCGCATACTTCAGTGCCCCAATTACAACCACCTTTAGGTAGCATATCTCTATATTCAGGTTTTACAGCACACCAAGGAAATACATCACAAAATTCAATATTAAATCCATGTTCATCTTTTAAAGCTTTAAATACTTTCATTACTTCATTTACTTCTACTTGTTGTATAAAAAATGCTTTGTCTTTTGCTCTACCACTTGGAGCAATTCTTTGAATAAAGAAATAGTCTAAATTTCCATCTAATTCTAGAGCTGTTCTAAGCATTATTTGTTCCATATTATGAATTGTGTGAGGCATAACATTTATAGTTGCAGAAATTTCTTGATTATCACCTTTTACTCTAGCAAATTCTTTTAGGTTTGCCATAACGTGAGCATAAGAGCCAGGTACACCATTAAAAGCATCGTGTTCTTCAGCTGTTGCACCGTGGACAGTAACTGACATTTCATCAACATATTTTGCTACTTCTTCTAAAGGCACTATTTGCCCATTATCTCTGTAATCGTGAGTATTAGATAATACAATAGTTCTAGCGTTTACATTATGAGCTTGACCTTCTGCTTTAATGTATCTTAAAAGTTCCATAATTTGAGGGTGCTCACAAGGATCCCCTCCTACCATTACAAATCTTTCTACTTCGCCATTGACAATAGCATTATGTACAACTTTCTTTAGAGTTTCGATATCTCCGTGTGTTCTACACATTCCTTCTTCTGTAGCATAACACATAGGACAATGTCCTTGACATACGTCAGTTATGTGAAAATCAATTTCTTGTAACTTATTTTCCATTTATACATCCTCCAGTTTTTTAAAAAACTATTAATATTATACCATAAAATTAGCTATTTGTCTTTGTTTTAGATAAAATTTATGTTATAATCTGATTGATAATTAAATAGGGAGGTTAAATTTATGGCAGTAAAATTAAATGAGAATAAAGAAATTGTAGATACAATAAAGGAAGGATTGCAAAGGACAGGAGGATATTGCCCTTGTAGATTAGAGAAAACAGAAGATACAAAATGTATGTGTAAAGAGTTTCGTGAGCAAATAGCAGACCCAGAGTTTGAAGGTTATTGCCATTGTTTGCTTTATTATAAATCAAAATAAAAATATAAGGAGAAATTATGGATTATCTAGAAGATGAAGAATTTGAAAAATATATAGAAAATAAAACTTGTAGAGGTTGTTATAATCATTGCTCATTACTTGAGCCTAATTGTAATAGAAGCAAGATTTTTATAAAAGACGAGTATGAAAGGTATTTGGATATGAAAAGTAAATAATGAAATAGAAATTGTTAGAATTATACATTTCAATAGGATTTCATAAAAAAGTAAAAATTTGTTATGGTTTAGAAAAGTTTAATAAGATTTAAATAAATTTAAGAAAAATCTCCAAAGTGGTGCGAACTTTTAAGTAATGCACCAGTTTTAAAAAATAAATAATCGTTATTAAAATTTGCAAACAAATCGGTTTTTTGTTGACAAAAACCGATTTGTTTGTTTATAATAAAAAAGGGGGTATAAAATGTTATATTATTTTAACGAATTATTAGAAAATGGATTAAATAAATATCAAATTGAAAAAAAAGTTGCAAGCAAAGAATTGTTTAAAATTTCAAGAGGAATTTATTCTGATGAAGAATTTCCCTATGATTTATCTGTAATAGTAAAAAAACATCCTAATGTAATATTAACCTTAAATAGTGCTTTTTATTATTATGATTTAACAGACAAAATACCTGAGTATTATTACCTAGCAACAGATATCAAGTCTTATATCATAAAGGATTCTTCTGTAAAACAAGTTTTTATGAAAAAAGATTTTCTAAAGATTGGACTTGCTAAGTGTAAAATAGAAGAAGCAGAACTATTTATATACGATAAAGAAAGATTATTGATAGAGCTTGTTAGATATAAAACAAAATTATCGTATGAATTATATAAAGAAGTTATAAACAATTATCGAAAAATTAAAAATGAGTTAGATTTTATGAAGGTTTATAAATATGCTCAAGTATTTAATAGTTCATATATAATGCAAACTATCGAAAAGGAAGTGATGTAGTGAACAGTCTAAAAGAATGTGTTAATCAATATATTAAGGAAGGTTATAACCGAAGTTATGCTATTTCTAAAGTATGTCAAGATATTATAATAAATAGAATTTACCATTCTAAGTATAGTGATAAAATCACAATTAAAGGTGGAGTTGTAATGTTCCATCTAACAAATAATATTCGTCGAGTAACTGTAGATATTGATATGGATTTAATTAATATGTCTATTAAAGCGGAAAACATTGTTAATATTTTTATTGACCTTAGTAAATTAGATCATATTGATGGTTTCAAATTAAGTATTGATAAAAATAAAATTGAAGAATTATCACATCAAGATTATCATGGAAAAAGATTAACTGTTAGTATAACAGATACTTATAGAAAAACTTACAATGTTAAATTAGATATTGGAGTACATAAACATACAGATATTCAGCAAGATACTTTACTATTAAATACACAAATTATCGATGGAAATATAGAATTTTTAATCAACCCAAAGGAACAAATTTTTATAGAAAAATTGATTCCTCTACTAAAATTTGGACCTTTATCAACAAGGTATAGAGATATATTTGACTTGTATTGGTTAATAACTGAAGGAAATTTAGATAAAGATAAGATTTTAAATTATATGAAAATTCTAATTTTTGATAATGACATAGATATTCATGAAATCAAAGAACTTTATAATACTGTGAATTTAGTATTAAGTGAGCCAATGTTTATTTCTAATCTTTCTAATAACTATAACTGGACAAATACAAATATTGATATCATTTTAAGTACAATTAAAGATTATTTACAAACTTTAGAAGAAGTAAAAATATAGAATTTTTCGACTCTCCCTCTGTCAAAACCACAAACAAAAAAAGCACATACTTCGTACGCACTTTTTCCGTTTGGTGGGTCATCGGGGAGTCGAACCCCGGACCGTCAGATTAAGAGTCTGCTGCTCTACCAACTGAGCTAATAACCCATATATTTTATTAACAAATGTTATTATAATATGAATACAACGTAAAGTCAAGCCATTTTGTAATTTAGTTTACAAAAAAATCAAATTATGGTATAATATAGAAGTGTAATTCCCTTTAGGGAAATAAAGGAGGAAAGCAATATGTTATTTAGTGAAATTTTCCCTTATGCTAGTAATTCATTTGGTAATTTCAATAATACAAATGAATACGACTATGAAAATTTACCTAGCATAATGTTTGGAGATGACACGAAAGAATATTTAAAAATTACATTTTAGGAGAAAAAAATGATAGACCTACATTGTCATATTATTTATGATACAGATGATGGCGCAAGAACTATTGAAAATAGTATTAATATATTAAGAGAAGCAGAGGCAGCAGGTTTCAAAAAAGTTTGCTGCACTCCTCATTATATTGAGCCACAATACATAAAAACAAAAGAGGAAAACGAAGCCAAATTAAAAATAATAAAAGAAAAACTCTTAGAAGAAAATATTGATATTGAACTTTTTTTAGGAAATGAAGTATATGTTACAGATAATATGAAAGACTTAATAAGAGAAGGAAAAATTTCTACAATAGCAGATACTGAATATGTACTTGTAGAATTACCAATTGTGCAAAAATTACTTAATGCTGATGAGATGATAGAAAATTTAATTTTTGCAGGATATACAGTAATTATGGCACATCCTGAAAGATACATATATGCACAAAAAGATTTAAAATACTTTGATCAGTTTTTAGAAAGAGGAGTATTGTTACAAGGAAATTATGAATCACTTTTAGGGAAATATGGTAAGCTTGCAGAAAAAACTTTAAAAAAATTACTAAAGGAAGAAAAAATATCATTATTGTCAACAGATAATCACAGAGAAGGTTCAACATATACTAAGATGAATAAAATACTTAAAGTCTTGAAGCGCTACGCAAAGAACGATTATTACGATTATATTACAGAAAAATGCCAAGAAAAAATATTAAAAAATATGTAAATATCTGTTGAAAAAACTTTTTATTATAAGTATAATGATTTGGGTGAGAGTTAATGGAAGAATTTGATTTGAAAAAATTTGCCAAATTAGCGTGGGCAAAGAAAGTTTTTATTATATTGATAATGATTGTCTCCCTAGGGGCAGGCTATTTTTATTCATATACGTGTGTTATACCAAAGTATCGTTCAACAACGTCTTTTTTACTTGCACAGTTAGCTGATGAAAAGAATGAAGACGGAAATACAGTTGCCGATTTATCAATGACCAGTACTTTAATACAACCATACATTTCTTTATTAGGAAGTAAAAGAGTTGTAAATAAAGTTATTGATAATCTTGGCTTAAATGTATCATATTCAGCAGTAAAAAGTATGATGGGTATTACACAAGAAAATCAAGCGATGATTGTATTAACAGTGTCAAATGAGAATGCAGAGCTTGCAGAAACAATTGCAAAAGAACTTGCAAAAGTATTTGTTGAAGAAGCACAAGAGATTTTCCAAATAGAAAACGTAAATATCATTGATGCTGCGGAGAGAGCATATTATCCATATAATATAAATCATGTAAAAGATTTAATTATTTTTGGAATGCTTGGAGCATTTTTATCATGTGGTTTAATACTTCTTATATATATGCTTGATACAACAGTTAAAGAGGAAGAAGATCTTGAAGAAGTTGGATTACCAATACTTGGCACAATACCTGTTTTTGAAAAGAAATTAGAGAAAACAATTCAAAAAGAGAGTTCAAGCCAAAGTGCTGATCAAGGACGTAGGAAATTTAATAAAGATAATGAGATAGTAATTTTAGATAATGCTAAGTCACCAGTTGCTGAAGCTTTTAGAGCACTTCGTACAAACGTTACATTTACTCAAAATACAAAAACAATACTTATTACATCATCAAGAATGGGTGAAGGTAAATCTTATGTAGCAGCAAACTTAGCAGCAACAATCGCCAAAACAGATAAAAAAGTTATTATAGTTGACGCAGATATGCGTAAAGGAAGACAAAACAAAATCTTTGGATTAGAAAATAAAAGAGGTTTGTCAAACTATTTAGCAAATTGTGAAGAAACAAAAGTTGATATTAGTGATGTTACTTCATATATTAAAACAACTAAAGTTCCAAACTTACACTTAATGACATCAGGAAGTAGACCATCAAACCCAGCAGAATTGTTAAGTGCACCAAAGATTAAAGGTTTGTTATCAGTATTGGGTGAGATTTATGATATTATAATCATAGATGGAACACCATCAAGTATTATTGCTGATAGCGTTGTTATTTCAAGATTTACTGATTTTACAATGTTAGTTACAGCATATAAAACATCAAAATTAGAAGAAGTTAAGAAATTAATAAAATCATTTGAACAAGTAGGAACAAGATTAAATGGTGCGGTACTTAATAAATACCCACTTACAAAGGAAGGCTATACATCTTCATATTATTATAGTGAAGCAAGAATTGATAGTAAATTAGAAGAAACAGCTCGTACAGAAATTAGAACTGTTGAGAATTTCTTAGAAGATGCAAATATCAACTCAAATTCATTTAGATATGTTGATATGAAAGATGCGACATTAGTTACAAATCCAGGACCAACACCATCTTTTAAAGGAATAGATATTTTTAAAGGTACAGCTTTTAGTAGTAGCAGTAATAATACAGGAACTGGAACAGAAATGTCAGCAGCATTAGAATATAAGATCGAAAAAATAGATACTGAGCTTGCAGCAATGAAAAATCTGTTAATGCAAGTTGCTGTAAATACAAATAAAGTATCTGCAAAAGATATTGAGCTTATAAGATTTGACATTAGTAACTTAAAACAGTCAATAGACGATATTAGAGGCGATGATACAATAGATGAGTTAAAAGACGAGATAATGGAAATGAAGAGCCTTACAGAAGAACTTGCAAACTCACAATCAAGTAATAATGAGAAGATAAAGAAATTTATAGAAGATTATTATAAACAAAAAGCTGAATTAACTGAAAAAGCAGCTAAAACAGCTACTAAGAAAACAACTACAACAAGAAGAAAAAAAGTAGTTGAAGAAGAGGAATAAAATTTAAAGCGTTTCGTAAGAAACGCTTTTTTTATGTATATAAATCAATGTTTGTGGAAATATTATAATTATCAAATTATAGAAAGAAGGAGATTATTGATTATGCAAAACTTAAATCAAGCAGAATTGCAACATCTAAGACATTTGATTGGGGCACAAGATACTTCTTATCAAAAGTTACAAAACTACGCAGAATATGCTGTAGATCCTCAAATTAAGCAAGTGTTTAACAAAGCAGCTCAAGATAGTCTAAACACTAAGCAAAAACTAATTTCATTTTTAGAGAATTAAGGAGGGATAAGATGGAAGAGAAGTATATGGTAAATGACATCTTAGAAAATACAAAAGCAGGTATAAAGGATTATGAAGGTGCTATATTAGAGTGTGCTAATATGGAACTTAGACAAACTGTGCAAAACATAAGAAATTCTTCTGAGAATTTCCAATATGAATTATTTAAACTAGCTGAGTGTAAAGGGTATTATTCACCAGCACAACCAGCAAAACCAGATGAAATTGCAAAAGTTCATAATGAATGTATGTAAAGCAAGTAGGATAAATGAAAATAAAACATTTATCCTATTTAATTTTTACCTACGGAAATTGGAAAAAAAGTGAAAAATGAGAATATGAAAAAACGGAAGAGAAAAAAAGAGAAAAACTGACTTAAGGGTCTAAAAAGTTGTTATTTTAAAAATTGATTTAAAATGGAATAATATATAAAATAATATGAGTATGAAAAAGGGAGGTGTAAGTAGAATAAAATGTTTAAAAAAATAATCGTATTTTTAAGAACGTGGACAAAGCTTATAACCTTGCTTTTAGTAGCAATTGCGATAATTTGCTTTATAGTATTTTTCGTATATAATCCTATGTATAGTGTAACTTTAAATGGTGAGTTTATCGGTTATACTGAGGATAAGCGAGATATGCAAGATAAAATAGATGAATATCAAAAGAGCGGTGATAGTAAAACCATAGCTTTCGTTGATATTGACACACTTCCAGAATATAAATTGTGTTTGCTTCAAAAAGGAATAGAGAGTAATGATGATGAAATCTTTGATACAGTTATAAATACTGGTGTTCCTTATTATAAGTATTATGCGATTTTGAATGGTACAGAAGAAAAATATTATGTACAAACTTATGAGGAAGCTGAAAAAGTAGTATCCGATTTAAAAGATAAAAATAGTATGAATAAAGACGAAATTTCATATTTATTAAAATATGAAACAGAAGCAAAAGAATTCACTGGTGTAGATGAAGCAGTAGCAAGCTTGTATATTGAAAAACCAGTAGTAAAGAAAAATAGAGCAGTAAATACTAAAAAGACAGTTGATTATAATAATACACCTTTAGGATTAGCACTTATAAAACCAGTTGATGGAATTATTACTTCAAGATTTGGTAACAGAAGTAGAGGTTTACATACAGGATTAGATATAGCAACATCAGGCGGAACACCGATAAAATGCGTAGCAGCAGGTGTAGTTACTTATGCCGGATATAAAGGTTCTTATGGGAATTTAGTTGTTGTATCTCATGGAAATGGAATTGAAACATATTATGCACATTGTAGGTCAATATATGTAAATGCAGGTGATTCAGTAGCACAAGGAACTGTGCTTGGTGGTGTAGGAACAACAGGAAATTCAACAGGAAATCATTTACACTTAGAAATTAGAGTAAATGGTGTAGCTAAAAACCCACAAAATTATTTATATAATTAACAGTAAAACTCGCTTTTAAAGCGAGTTTTTGTTATGTAATAGCTTCAGCATTTTCTAATATTTTTGAAATAAGAGGTTTTGAATTGTTTATAAATTTTGCAAACTCAGTAATGCAAGAACAAAAGAAGGCGTGCTCGTCATCTTCTAATTCAAAATTTTGTATAATCAAGAAATAAGTATCAGAAAGTAGATACAAACTGCTTGCTTTTTGAAATTTACTAAGTAAAGGAGCTTTGTGTAGTTTAATAAAATTTACAAATTCATAATAGTTTTCTAAACTATTAAAATAATAGATTGAAGTGTTATTAATAAACATATCAATCTTTCTTTTTGAAATTACTTTTTTCTCGTTATTTATTTTTTCTGGTTTCATAAAACGCCCTCCATAAGTGAATATAAATAAATTATAGTATGATAAATACTTAAAGTAAATGTAAGTTTTTGGAAATCTTAATTCTAGTATATTAATAAATCAAAAAAGTTTGCGTAAAAAACTTGAAAAAACTCATATATCAATATATAATATACGAGGATAAAAAAGAACGCAAAATTCAAAAAACCGTAAGAAAAAATGGAGGTACTATATATGGCTACAAAAGATAAAAATATATGGATATTAATGATTTTTATTTTATCTGGAATTGTTATAGGAGGCTTGCTTGGTGAGTTTGCTTCAAATGTAGACTGGCTTTGGTGGCTATCTTATGGACAGGAATTTGGTATAACAACACCACTATCATTAGATTTACATGTTATAAAAATGACTTTTAGTGTGGTATTTAAAATAAATATCGCGAGTATAATAGGTATTGGAATATCAATTTGGTTATATAGAAAAGCATAAACAAGTTTAGGAGAGCTAGATGAGTATATTAAATTTTGCAAGCAGAGATTTGGGTATAGATTTAGGTACTGCAAATATTTTGGTTACACTTAGAGATAAAGGCATTATATATCGTGAACCATCAGTAGTAGCTTATAACAAAGAAACTGGGGAAGTAATTGCAATTGGCGAAAAAGCTAAGTCAATGCTTGGTAAAACACCTAAAAATATAGTTGCAATTAGACCTCTAAAAGATGGAGTAATTGCAGACTTTACAGCTACAAAACTTATGCTAAAAGAAGTTTTAGAAAAAGTTTGTGGAAAATATAGAGTAACTAAGCCTAAAGTAGTTGTAGGAGTGCCTTCTGGAATTACAGAAGTAGAAGCAAGGGCAGTAGAAGAAGCTATTATTTCTAGTGGAGCAAGTGAAGTCTATTTAGTAGATGAGCCGATGGCTGCTGCAATTGGTTCAGGCTTAAGGGTAGGTGAACCAGCTGGAAATATTATAGTAGATATCGGTGGAGGAACAACAGAAGTTGCAGTAGTTTCTTTAGGTGGAATAGTTGTTAGTAATTCTATAAAAATTGCCGGTGACGAGCTTACAGAAGATATTATGCAATATGCAAAACGAAGATTAGATATTATAATTGGTGAAAATACAGCAGAACGTATAAAAAAGGAAATTGGTTGTGCAAAACCATTACTTACTGAAGAATATAGAGAAATTCGTGGAAGAGATGCAAGTACAGGACTTCCAATTGTAAGAGATATATCTTCTATTGAAGTAGAATATGCACTTAAAATGTCTTTATATAAAATTGCAGAGGCAGTTAAGGTTGCACTTGAACAAACACCACCAGAACTTATATCAGATATTGCAGTTAAAGGACTTATGGTGGCAGGTGGAGGCGCTCTTATAAAAAATATAGATGCACTACTTTCAGAAAGGCTTGAAATACCAGTATATATTTCGGAAAATCCGTTAGATTGCGTAGTAAATGGCACTAGAAGAATGTTAGAAGATATGGAGACTTTAGAAAAAGTCGCTAAAAAATAAAGGAGATATAAATAATGAACAGAAATAAGCAAACAGAAGCTTTAGGAATAATTATAACTTTAATAATTTTAGTTTTACTTATATTTTTATCAAATGTGCAAACTAGCAAATTGTCTTTTTTTGAAGGCATAGCAAGTTCTGTATTTTCACCTGTTCAGAATTTATTTATAAGCCTAAGAAATAAAGCTACTGGGAATAATACATATTTTTCAAATATGGAAGATTTAATAGCTGAGAATGCAGAATTAAAAGAGCAAAATAGCAACTTAGAAGAGCAAATAAGAGAGCTTGAAATAATAAAAGCAGATAATGAAACAATGCAAGAATATATGAATTTAACACAGAAATATGCTGAATATGAAACAATACCAGCATATGTAATAAACAAAGATGTAAGCAATTTAAGTAGTACACTTGTAATAAATGTAGGTTCAGATAATGGTGTTAGAGAAAATATGACAGTAATAGCAGATAAAGGACTTGTAGGACACGTAATTTCTGTTACAAATAATACTGCAAAAGTACAAGTTATTATAGATCCAGCAAGTACAGTAAGCTGTTCTATAAGTACTACTGAACAAAGTATTATTTGTAAAGGAACTCTAGATAATGATCAAAGCTTAAGAGCGAGCTTTATTCCAACAGGAGCAGAATTAATACATGGCGATACAGTATCAACTTCAGGACTTGGTGGAATTTATAGAAAAGGAATACATATTGGAACAATAAAAGAGATAGTAACAACAAGTAATGTTATAGATAGGTATGCAATAGTTGAGCCAGCAGTAGATTTTTCAACTGTAAATAATGTTTTAATTATAGCTGAGTAAGGAAATAATATGAAAAAATTAGGAATATCAGTGTTATTTTTTATAACCTTTGTAATTATATATATACTGCAAGCAAACCTTTTTCCACATTTACAAATTGCAGGAGTAATGCCAAATTTGTTTGTAATTCTTATTTTATGGATAGGTCTTTTCGCAAATGCAACTGAAGCTATCATATTTGGAATTATAATGGGCATTATACTTGATTTATTGTATGGAAGGGTAATTGGTATTACCGCAATTATGCTTTGCGTTGTGGGCTATTTAGGAGCGTATTTCGATAAGAACTTCTCGAAAGAGAGTAAGTTCAAGATATTGCTAATGGTTATAGGTTCAACAATCGTATATGAACTAGGGTATTACATATTAAGTGGAGCAATTATTGGATATGATTTTGAGTGGTTAAGATTTATGAGAATAGTTGTTTTTGAAGTAATATATAATGTTTTAATAACTATCTTGTTATATCCACTTATTCAAAATTTAGGTTACAAAGTAGATAGAAACTTTAAGAAAAATAATATACTTACAAGATATTTTTAGGTGAGGTGAGGAAACTGAGGCAGAAGAGTGAGCTGGAAAAGTCTAATTTTAGATATAATATATTAACTGCTTGTGCATATTTTGTTGGAATTGTCATTCTTGTTCAGTTGTTCAATATGCAAATAGTAGATGGCGCTGAATATAGAGAAAACTCGAACACTAGACTGACTAGAGAAGGTAAAATTGAAGCTGCAAGAGGTTCTATTTCAGATAGGACAGGTGTTAATTTAGTATCAACGGAACTTCGGTGCATCTCTTGAAATGTATAAAACTAATGTTGATGATAAAGTTCTTAATGATTCAATATTATTAATGACAAATATACTTAAACAAAATGGAGATACATATATAAACCCATTTCCAATTTGTATAGAGCCGGAATTTGGATTTGTCTTTAATTCAGAAGAAGAACTGGCTGAGTGGCGTGAGAAATATAAAATACCAGCAGCAGCGTCACCAGAAGAAGCATTTTATATAATGAGAGATAAATACAATATAGATAATGACAATCCAGAAGAGATTTTACAGATATTAGCTATAAGATATGCAATTACGACACAAGGATATTCGTCAGCAACAAAAACATTACAAATTTCTAAATCAATCAGTGATGGAAGTGTTCAACAGCTAGAAGAACAAGGACAAAATCTAGCAGGTGTTAGAGTAGTTTCAGAGGCAGTTAGAAAATACCATACAGGTACTTTGGCATCACATATCATAGGTTATGTACAAAAACTTAGAAAAGAAAATGTTGAAGAATTTGAAAGAAGAGGAGATACCTACGAATATGAAAATGATGACAAAGTAGGACAAACAGGTATCGAATACGTATTTGAAGAATATCTTAGAGGACAAGATGGTATAAAACAAATTGATATGTCAGTAGATGGTACGATTACTGGTGAATATACAGCAGAAGAGGCAATTGGTGGTGCAAATATCGTACTTACAATAGATGCAAACTTACAGGGAATTACAGAAAGAGCATTAGCTGCAAATATAGAAAAGATAAGAACAGGTGGATTTGGACAGGCTTATGAGGCAGAAGGTGGTAGTGCAGTAGTAATGAATATTAAAACTGGTGAAATACTTGCAATGGCAAGCTGTCCAGATTATGACCCGTCACTATTTTATACAGGAATTTCAAAAACGCAATTAGATAATTATAATAATGGAAATGCATTTCATTTTAGAGCAATCTCAAGCCCTTATGCACCAGGTTCAACTTTTAAAATGATAACAGCAGTAGGTGCATTAGAGTCAGGAGTTACAAATACATCAGAGAAAATTAATGATAATCAAAGATACCCAGTAGAAGGTATAAATAATTATCAGGATAGACCAGCTTGTTGGTATATGAATGATTATGGAATAGGACACGGGTTATTAAATGTGGTAGGTGCTATAGAAAAATCATGTAATTATTTCTTTTTTGAAGTATCAACGAGAATGGGAATAGATACTTTAGAGAAATATGCTAGATTTTATGGACTTGGCAGAAAAACAGGTGTTGAACTTTCAAGTGAAAATAGCGGTGAAGTAGCATGTAGAGAAGGTTTAAAACAAGCAACTGGTTATGGTTGGACACAAGGACATACTTTAAATGCAGCAATTGGTCAAGGTAGAAACAATGTTACACCAGTGCAAATGGCACAATATATTTCAATGATTGCAAATGGCGGACATAAAGTAAATACAACAATTATAAAAGATGTTATCTTATCAAATGGTACTTATGTGGCACGTTCAGAGATAGAAAACTTTGTTAATAAAAAATTAAATTTAGAACAAGATACAAGCGAGAATTTTGAAATCAGTGAAGAAACTACAAGAGCAGTTTTACAAGGTATGCTATCAGTTACAGACGATAGTGGTGGTACAGCCTATAAAATTTTCCAAGATTTCAATATAAGAGTTGGTGGTAAGACAGGATCCGCAGAGGCTGGACTTAAAACACATGCTTGGTTCGTAGGTTTTGCACCGTTTGATGATCCGGAAATTGCAGTTGTCGTTATGGTTGAAAACGGTGGACATGGATATTATACAGCAGAAGTAGTAAGAGATATTATTGCAGAATATTTTGGTATGAACGTACAAGAAGTTAAAGAATCTATGCAAGTTCGTTCAGAAATAGAAAGCTTTATATAGAAGGAAGGAAAAAGATGTTGAACAATATTAAAATTATACAAAAGTCAGAGGAAATAGTATTAAATATTAATATTATGGCGGAAATGAATGAAATTTTAGAAGAACTTAGTATAAAACTTCCTAAATTAAAAGAGTTTTATAAAACCTCAAAACTTCCTATGAGAGTTACGGGTAAGCTGTTTTCAGAGAATGAAACAGAGATAATAAAAAATATGATACAAGATGAATTACATATAAAAGTTAGATTTGATGAAGTATCAGATTTACTTGGATTACATGCTATCAAAAAGACTTTTCAAGCAAATACTGAGATATCTGAAACAAAATATATTGGTAATTCAATTCGTTCAGGTCAAAAAGAAGAATATCCAGGAAGTATAGTAGTTTGTGGAGATGTTAATCCCGGTGGAGAAGTTGTAGCAGGAGGAAATGTTATAGTAGTAGGCTCACTTAGAGGATTAGCACATGCTGGTGCAAATGGTAATATGATGGCTATGATATCAGCAAATTCTATTGATGTTACACAAATACGTATAGGAAATTTAGTTAAAGAAGTCGAAGAAAAAATGGAAAGAAATCCAATATGTAAAGCTTCAGGAAATGAAATAGTAATAAGCTAAAATATTAAAAGTCACGGTAAAACCGTGACTTTTTTGTTTCTTATAGCATATAAATATAAAAAAAGGAGGGAATAAAATGCAAGATATGGACATAAATAAGTTATTAGATATGATTGCAAAAATGGATAAAGAGGAACTAGAGAAAAACTTAAATAAAGCTCAACAAATACTTAAAAGTACAGACTTTAAAGGAAAGCAATAAGCAGAGGAGGAAGTATGAACGAAGATTTTTCAGAAGTAATTTCAAAGTTTAAAGACATTCTAGACGAAAAAGATGTGAAAATTCCTAATATGAATGTGGGAGAAAAAAGTGAAGATACTGGAAATTCTTCTGAAAAAACTCTTGGATTTGATATAGATATCGGAACAATATTAAAAATAAAGAATATGATTGATATAGCTAAAGAAAAGAGTTCTCCAAGAATAGAATTATTAAATGCCTTAAAACCATTTTTAAATAAAGAAATGGGAGATAAGTTAGAAGAATACATAAAAATAACATATATGATTACAATTTTAGAGATATTGGGAGAAAGTCGGAGGGGGTATATTTGGTAATTTATTAGGTAATAAAAATTAGAAATGTTAGGGAATAGAGAAAAGCAATCCACAAACAATGCAAAAGTTGTGGATTGCTTTTGCTTTATTTGTCGAAAAAGTAATAAAAACTTAATATTAACAATTTGTGTTTTGAAACCCGCTATTTCCGTAATTTTTTTATGTTGAAAAACCCTGTAACAATTGAGAAATGGGAATTTTTCCCTATGTACAAACGAAAATGAAAAGAGTAATATATAAATATATTAATTTAAGCAGTATTGCGCCCAAAAGGCAGAAAGGGAAAAAGTTATGGAAAACAAAGTACTTAAGAGAATCTTAGTAATGGCTATCGTATTCGTTATGACGTTTTCAAATTGCGGTCTTACTTTGCAAGCTTTAGCAACTAGTGATGGTATTTCGTTCTTTGGTTTCAAGCTATTTGCTAAGAGTAACCTTGATTACGAGGCATATTTCTTAGACGCAAATAACAAGAAAATCAAAGAAATGAAAGCTGATGTTAACCAAGATATGACATTAGTTCTAGAGCTAGAGCCAAAAGAAGTAGGCTATTTGAAGTCAGGAACAATAAAGGCTATTACTGATGAAGGAGAGCCAAATTTTGAATTTTTAGAAATTTTAAATTTCTCTACACAAGGTGATGAAGAGGAGGAAAATGCAAATCAACTTGTACAAGCAGATAAACCATTGCTACAAGCTGAGCAAGTTCTAAATACTGAATTACCAACAGTTAGTTTAGATGGCACATTACCAGATACTAACGTTACAGATAGTAGCACTGAAACTACTACAAATGAGGTATCATCAGATACTTTAGAGCAAAACACTGTAAATACAGATAATACAGTTAGTACAAATGAAATTACAACTCCGGACAATACAATATCTACTGAGAATACAGTACCTGCTGAAAACACAGTAGTACCAGAGCAAACAGTCCCAGAGACTACATTGCCAGAAATACCAGCAGAAGAAAAAGCACCTGAATTATCAGTAATTACACCACCACCAGTAGTAGAAGCAGATGATACTATGGTGGATGAAGATAGTGCATATGAAGATCAAGTAAAAGAAAAAGAAGATGCAGAGATAAAAGCACCTTCTTCAAGTAGCGCAAAAATTATTAATGGTAATGAAATTTTAGTTGAAAATATCATTCATCCAACTACTATTTATGTAAGAATTGGATATAAGGCAAGTGAAAATTTAAAACCTTCTGATTTATATAAAAC
Source organism: uncultured Clostridia bacterium (assembly GCA_947385375.1). Lineage (GTDB taxonomy): Bacteria > Bacillota > Clostridia > TANB77 > CAG-508 > Scatovivens. Next base: position 103,664 of record CANDKR010000004.1, on the reverse strand, counting down.
TGCAAATTTAGATTTAGCAGGAACATATATAAATGAAGATTTACAAGAAGTAGCTATAAATGCAACAGACGCAGTTAATACAGAGTGGACTTATACAAGCAATATTATGATTGCAAGTGATATTTCAAAAATCTCAGCTTTTGAGATTGAAGGAACAAAAGGAACTTTAGTTGAAGGAAAAGTAATACTTCGTAGAGAGTGTCTAGATGAAAATTACTTGCCAGCTAAAGAAACAACTTTAGAAATAGAAGTACCACAAATTAATGGAAAATTACCAATAGCATTAGAAGTAAATGCTACAAAATTAAAAGCTACAAAAGGTCAAGAGATTAACGAAGTAACTTTTTCACAAGACAATTGGTCTTATGATGAAAGTTCTAAAACCATAACTATAAAAGTACAAAATCCTGAAGCTGTCTTAACAAATGGCGAAGATATATATACAGTTGTTTTAAGATATGAAGATTATGTCGGAAATGAAGAAGTAACTGTAAGTTTAAAAGGAAAAGCAACAGTTGAAGAATATAGTGGAAGATCAAACAATTTAGTTGTAAAAGAGTTTTCTACTGATAAAACAACAGTTGTTAATATTGGAGAGCTTATTACATATTCAATAGGAACAACAGAAGATACAATTAACAAAGGTTTAATAAATGCAAACTATAATTCAGTAGATGCAGTTTATGAAGCAGAATTTACATCAACAGTAGGTATAAATATACTTACAGATGATGTTTTAGAAGAATTTACATTAAAAGATACAAAAGAATACTATATTAATAAAGATAATATAGAGTTAGAATCACAAGATGTTAAATACAAAATGATTAAATTCAGATACAATGAATTAATGACATTATTAGATCAAGGCGGAATTATAGAAGTAAGAACAAATACAGGTGAAGTTTTACATACATTAAATAAAGATAATAGCAGTAAACAAGAAGATTGCGAAATTACGTTAAATGGTGATGTTCGCGGTGTCGAAGTATCTTTCAAAAACGTAGTAGCAAATGGAACATTTACAATTGATTTTGTAAAAGCAATTGGTAAATGTACTTATGACAAAGCAGTTTTCAATAATTTTGATAAGATTGAAAGCAGAATTAAAGCAGAAGTAAGATATGGTACATCTGATTCAGTTATACCGCTTACACCAATTAAAACTGAAAAATATTTTGAGAAAAGCTATACAAGAGCTGAAATCTCAATGAGTAAAGAAGAATTATCTACAACAGTTGATAATGACAATGTTGAGATTAAAATTGAGCTTAATAACAACACAGAGAAGAGCGATTTATACATAAACCCAGAGTTTGAAGTTGTCTTCCCTAAGTATGTACAAAATGTAGAAGTAAGAGGAGTTAATCTATTATATGAAAATGGATTAGCAGTTAAAAATATAACACTTTTCAAAGATGAAGCTAATATTCAAAGAATGAAAGTTCAATTAGAAGGCTTCCAAACACACTTTAGTACAAGTGACGGAACAAACGGAACAAATATTATAATCAATACAAAAATACAATTAGATGATTATACACCAAGAAGAGACGACCAATTAAAAATGTATTACTTCAACCAAGGTGTGACAAATTATCAATCACAAACTGATTGGAAGATTTCAACACCAGCACCTGAAGGAATACTAAAAACAACAAATGGCTTTGATGTAGTAGTATTCTCATACAAAGCACCAATAGGATTTATAACAACAAACTCAATGGAAAACTATGACGGAGTCGGAGGAACTCTTGAGAGTATTGACCAAGGCGAAATAACAGCCTTAGTTGCAATGGGAGAAGTTCCAAAACAAATTACAATGAGTTTAGCAGCAATGAACAATACAGGAAATACTTGTACAGATGTTGCAATGCTTGGTAGAATACCACATTCAGAAGCAACAGATGTTATAACAGGTGAGAAATTACGTACAAATAGAAATACAGAAATGATAACAGGAATTACTCCAGCTGACAGTAATCCAATAAGTTGTGATATTTATTATTCAAGCAACGGTTCAGCAACAAAAGATTTAAATGACCCTGCAAATGGATGGGGAAAAGACCCAGGCGATATGAGCAAAGTTAAATCATATTTGATAGTACCAACAGGTGCTGTTGAAGCAGGAACAGTATTTAAGTTTAATTATGGTTTCCAAATTCCAGCAAATTTACCTTATGAGGTAGAGCTTTATGGTTCATTTGGTGCATTTTACAACAATCATTCAGATGTTGCAGTAATGTATGAAACTTCAAGCGCAGACCTAGTAGGTTTAGTAACAGAAGTTGGACCAAAGCTAGAAGCTAGTATGTCAGTTGACATAGGAGATGGAAAAGATGTTGGAGAAGCTAGATACATTAAATATACAATAACTATTGCTAATACTGGTAGTGTTGAAGCAACAGAAGTTACAATCGAAAATGATATGCCACTTGATGCAGTATTACAAGCATATACTAATGAAAATGGTTATGGAAATGATAACTATATAGCAACAGATATTAAAACTTTATATGCAGTTTACGAAAATATTCAACCAGGAGAAAAGAAAGAATATTCATATTATGTAAAAACAGCACAGATACCTACACCAGAAGCTTATTACGCTAGAACATTAAGAGTAAAAATTGAAAAAGATGAAAAAGGTTACTATTATACAGAAAAAACAATGGAAGGCGAATTAGAGGTTTCTGAAAAGGTATATGTAGATTTAAATTATTCAGTATATCTTGAGAATAAAGCTACAATTAAAGCAGCAAACTTTGGAGATGCAATTACAACAAATACAGTTAAAAATAAATTAGTAAAATCTAATTTTGATATGACAGTAAATACAGAATGTAAAACAGAAATTAAACCAGGACAATTATTTACATATACAAACGATTTTTGCAATATTTCAGGCAAAGATTTGAAAAATGTAGTAGTAACATTAACTTTACCAAACACGGTAGAATATACTGGTGAAAATGAAATATATACTTATAAAGAAGATGGAAAATATGACTTAAAATTTGATGAAGCTACTCGTACAGTAACAGTAACTTTTGCAGAAATGAAAGCAGAAGAAGCATATAGTGTTTACATAGGAGCAAAAGGAAAAACTGGAAATGATAAAAACCTTGATACTTTCTTTATGGTTAGTGCTGATGGCTTAGAACCAGAAAAAAGTTATGTTTTATCAAGAAAATATGTAGCACCTAATATTATAATTAACCAAACAACAGATGTTATAAATAATGTTAAAGAAAATGAACAAGTAAAATTAACATTAGAAATTGAAAATAAAGGAAATTATGTTGCAGAAAATGTTGTATTTAAAGATATAATTTCAGAACATTTAAAAGATGTTATAGTGCAAATAGATGGAAATGAAGCTGGAAGATATAATGGCGGAGCGACATTTACTTATACTATGCTAAACTTTAAACCAGGTGCAAAATTTATAATTACTATTATAGGAAAAGCTCAAAGATTAGATGGAGTTGCAAAAACAATTTCAAACAAAGCAGAAGTAAGTGTAAAAAATGTTGGTACTGTTGAATCAAATGTTATAAATATAAATATTGAAGAAGATCCATATAAACAAGAAGAAACACCTATATATAATTCAGATAAAACGAATAACAATAATAACAATAATAATTCAAACAATAATAACAGCAATAATAACAACAGTGGAACAAGCAATAACAATAGATACCCTATAAATAATAATAACAACAACAATAATAATTCAAATAGTAATAACAATAATAGCAATTCAAATAACAACAATAGTTCAAACAACAATAATAATTCAACACCTAATGTAAATCAAGCACCAAAAGAAACACATTCAATTACAGGTTTAGTTTGGTTAGATGCAAACAAAAACAATAGAAAAGATGATGAAGAAAAAGGAATTTCAGGACTAGAAGTAGAACTACATCAAGGAAGAAATGTTGTAAAAACAACTACAACAAATGGAAGTGGTATATATCAATTTACAGGCATTGAAGCAGGAGATTATACAGTTAACTTTAAATATGATGGAGAAAAATATATTTCTGCAACATATAAAGGTGCTGATATAGAAGAGGATAGAAATTCTGATGCAATGAATTATACTGATGGAATAGCTGTAACAAATACAATTACAATTTCAGACTTAAACTTAGAAAACATTAATTGTGGTTTACAGTCAAGAGATACTTTTGATTTAAAAGTTGACAAATTTATTGCTAAATCAGTAGTTGATGTAAAAGGAAAACAAGTATCAAAAACTTATGATAATGCAGACCTTGCAAAATTAGAAGTTGATGCTAAGAAAATGAAAAATACAACAGTAACATTAACATACAAAATAGTTGTTACAAATACTGGTAATGTATCAGGTAAAGCTCTAAAATTAGTAGACCATTTACCAAAGGATATGGAATTCAATGAGAAAGACAATAAAGGCTGGTATTTAGGAAATGATGGCAAACTATACAATGAAAGCTTAAAAGGCGAAAATATTGCACCTAATGAGAAAAAAGAAGTAAGCTTAGTATTAGTAAGAAAGATGAATACAGAAAATACTGGTGTAATAAGTAACTTAATTGAAATTGCAGAAGCAGAAAGTAGTTCAAATGTAACAGAACAAAAGGAAAATAATACATCAACACAAGAAACTATTATTTCAATTAGAACAGGTGGTAACTTTGTACCATTAACTGTTGTAATAGTAATTATAGCACTTGGAGCTTATGCAATAGCAACAGAAAGAATGATAATAAAAATAGAAAACAACAAATTAAAAGTAAAAATTAACACAAAGAAAATTTATAAATAGAAAGGAGGATGGTTATGAAAAGTAAATTAACGAAAATATTAGCAGTTTTTATGCTGATAGTATTGTTTACAAGTTTTAAAATGACAGCTAGTGGTTTTGACTGGAGTGCATTATTTAATACAAAAGAAGATAGCCAGACTCCTGAAGAATTACAAAAGCAAACAACTGTAAAAGCAATCCAAGAGGGTAATGTTACAGTTGGTGACTACATAGTAGAAGCAAAATATAACCACAAAGGTAAAACTTATTTACTAGAAGGCGAGCCAGCTTGGGAAGTAGCAGACGTAAAAAGTGTTGAGGAAAGCAGAGAAACTCTACCAAGTGGAAGAGTAAAAATAAAATATAAATCAGAAGAAATTACTCCAAAAGTAAAATTTGGAAACAGTGGTGATGTAAAAGGAACTACTATAAAAAACTTAATGGATTTTTTAAATGATACTAATATAGATGCAGGACCAAGTATGAGTACTGGTTTAAGAGCGTTAAGATCCTTTCCATCTTTCTTCTGCTTAAAAGGTGGACAAGCTATTGGTAGATATCATGGATACTTTCAAATGGATCACCATAGTAGAAGTCAAGATTTAAGTATTCCTAGTATAATTCAAACCAATAATAGTAGTTATGGAGCTTATAGTATAACATATTTTAATCCAGATGCTTTCAATAGTAGTGATCACTTAGATATGGTTATTGAACCAGATCACGCAAGACAAACTTGTGCTGATGGAAAAACTCGTTATGGTACAAGCACAGTGCAAAATGGTTTAACTTTTGGTCTTTCAACTGATTTTACAGGTGAAAGAGCATCAGCAGGTGAAACTACTGGAGAATTAGGAATAGGTATAGGAATTTCAGATATAGTAGTAGGTGGTAATGTTGGAACAGGAGGAAAACCAAGCTCAGGAGGAAAACCAGCAACTACAGAAAATAAGAACTCAAGATATGTATATTCAAATGTACATTACTGGGAAGAATATACAAATATTTATACAATAAATAATAAATTTGGAACATATCATTCAAACATATTCCCATATGCAGTAAGTTTCTCTGAAAAGATGACAGGAAATTATACAGATATAAATTCTAATAGATATAATCAAGAAAGAGCACAGAATGCTATATGGGGTGTTGTAGGTGATCCAGCCCGTGGTGAAGGCGGAGGAAATGTAGATACAGATGTAAGTGTAGAAGATGTAACACAAGGAGATACAAGTTCAGAAGCAGCAGAAGATGTTGAATATTCTGAGGTAGATGCTAATAGAGTAATGAATTCTAAATTATGGGAAGCAGGAGCTGCTTTAAATGAGTATGAAGCATTACTAACAGTTAATATTTCAGGAGATGAAGCAGCAAAACACGCAGCAGCAATTGAAGGAAAAGATGAAAATCTACTTAATAGACCATCAGTAAAAATAAATGCTGATCCAGGATCAGATGATTTTACAGAAGAAGTAAAAGGTGAAAAAGTAGGTAGTAAAGATGATTCAACAGGTACAACGATTTACGAAGAAAATGGAGAATACTATTATAAAGTAGGACCATTCATCATGAGTGATTATGCTCTAGCTTTTGCAGTAGATGAAAGAAATATAGAAAACTTTTCAGGCTCTTACTTAGGAGAGAAAAAGAGTATGATTGGTGGTATATTAGAAGGTAAAGTTACTTTTGAAAATGAGGCAGGAGCACCAATAGAAGTAGATATTGGAAAATTAGTAGACGATCAAGTTGAAATAGTATATACAGATATGAAAGGAAGAGAGACAGGAAATAAAGGACATGCTATATCTGCAACATATATAAGAACACCATCAGAAACAGAGTATGAATTCCCATATCCAAATTCGACTTTCTATATAACTATTAAAAAATCAGTTATTGAGAGTGCAGTAAAATTAACAAAATTTGAATTTAATTATAGACAAACAAAATCAGATGGACGTGGATGGGTAATTTGCTCAAAATATGTAGTCACAAAATGGACAAGAGATGCAGATGCAAATGGTACACAATGTTGGGAAAATTATCATATAACTAAGACAGATAAACAATTAGAAGGTGGTAGTGATAAGTGGGGAGAACCAGAAAGCAGAACAAAATATGATAAAATAGGTGACTGGCAAGAAACAACATATTATGCATATTGTCCAAACTCAGGACGATATCCAAATGATTATATAGGATATGGTGATAATGAGAGGTCGACACCAGGCTGGCATGAATGTTTAAGAGACCATAGTTGTAGCCCAGGTTCAGCTAGAAGCTCATCTGGATTACATTGGACTGATGAAGCAAATCATTATCATTCATGTGATAATTGGGATTGGGACTATGGATATTGTACACATAGATGTGGTCTAGGTTGTAAGGATGGATGTACACACACATGTGGTAGCAGTTGTATAAGATACTACTGTCTAGGTGGACACGAATGTCCAAGCGGAGGAACAAGGTCAGGATGTAACTGCTCTTGTGATGGACATTATAGAACTGGTTGGGCATATTACAGATGTCCACATACAGGTACAACAAAAGTACATGCTTACAGCGGTGAAGGACATACAGAATGTTGGTACATACCAAAATGGCAGAATCCATATAAGGGTGTTGCTAAAGGACAAACATTCTTAGCAGTACGTGATGCATATACAGCAGTAATCAAGACACCAATCACAACCGAGTTAGACATAAGACTTACAACAGACGTAACAGTAAATAAATTTATAACAGATGTTGAGCATGAAGAAATAGAAGGAAATACATTAGATTTAGATACTTCATTCCAAAAGAGTGAAATAAGAGCAAAATTATCAGATAATGCAGTAGAAAATGAAAGATTAAAAGAAGAAAATCCAGTGTTTGTAGAGTATGGTGATATAGTTACATACATAATCAGATTAGAAAACCATCAATTACAAAAAGTAGAAGCTAAGATAATTGACTTCCTACCAGAAAATTGTGAGTTAATATCAATATCTGATGGAACAGAAGAATGGACAGCAGAGTCACCATCAGAAAGATATATTTATACAAAAGAAGGTACAAAGACAACTACACAAGAAGGTGTAATGGGAGAAAAAGTTTCATATACTACACATAAGTTTAAGATGGAAACACAATGGCTACAAATACCAGGAGGAACACAAGATGCACCAGGAAAAGTAGACTTAACTGTTAAAGTAAAAGTATTAGACTGGGTTGACGGATTAGACGCAGGCGGTTTAACAAGTGGAGTAGTTCAAGGCGATACAGTAGGCGGTGGAGAGGATATAAATCCAGATGATCCATTTGGACCACCAACAACACCACCAACGCCACCGACACCAAATCCAAGACCAACACCATCAACACCAACAGGACAATTACTAAAATTTGAAAATAAAGCACAAATCATAACAAACAATATTGGTTATGTGCAAGGTGATGAGTTAAATGTTGACTATATGAGAACAGTTTATGACTCAGAAGACAGACCAGGACCAGTAGTTAACTTAGCAGAACTTGATCCAAACAAATTAACAGAAAGTTCAGATTGGTATGCATTAAATAACTATAATTTAGGAATAAACAAATTTATTTCAGATTATAAATCACCTGTTTCTGAGGCAAACGAAGAAAGAGGAATCACAAAAGACGAAAAAATCGAAGTAGATGATGATACAAAATCAAGATCTCAAATGAGTGAAGCAGATAAAGAGGCAAGACCTTTCCCTGCTGAGAAAAATGATATCTTGACATATAAGATTAGATTAACAAATGATGCACAAGACGAATATACAGAAAAATCAAGCTATGGCGGTAAGAAGCCAGCAACACAGGTTAGACCAAACAATGTTATTGATGAAATGCACGAAGGTTTAAGACTTGCAGATCAAGGTGAGCTAAGTGCAGTAGGAATCTCTGGAATACCAGTTTCAGCTAAGATTTACGATTCATCTGGAAATGTAAAAGTTGACAATGTAAACGTAACTTACACAAATGTAGGTGGCGGAAATGGTAGAACAAGATATGAATTTACAATAGAGAACTTCTCAAACGGTAAATATGTATTACTTGATCCAGGAGATTACTTAGAATATACAGTTTATGTAAAAGTTATAGAAAGCAATATGTATCTAGGAAAACTAGATAATGAAGCAAGCTATAAGATACTTACAAACGTAAATGCTAAAACTCTTGACAGAATTATTCAAAATGAAGATGGTTCTGTAAATGAGAACATGGCACCACAACAAAAGACAAAAGAATGGGTTAAAATGAAAGACCTAGTTATTGCAGGTACAGTATGGCTAGACGTTGATAAAGATGGTCATATTGGACCAGGTAAAAATGGAATTCTTGGAAACATGTTAGATGTAAGACAAGAACCAAGTACTAAACTTCCAGATTATAATGTAGAATACGCAATGAAAAACATTGTAGTAAAACTATATAAAGAAGATGGAACATTAGTAAGAACAACAGCTACAAATGACGAAGGATTATATACTTTTGCTCAAACTTATGATGAAAACTCAGGAACATTAACTTGGTGTGATGGAGAATATACACATATAACAGCAGCAAAAGATAGTGATCAAAGAATTGACAAAGCAGAGCCAAAAGATCCAACAAATAAAACTTATGGCAGTGGCGCTAAGCTTGTAAATTACTATATCGAATTTGAGTATGATGGTTTAGTATATAAGAGTACAGAAATCTACTCAAATGATAAGAACATAAATGGAGACGGAACATATAACGATCCATATGAGATTGACTCAAATGCTTATGAATTTAAAGACGTAAGAGAAGAGTTCAATACAAATTATGAAATTATAGCTTACAACAAAGGCTATAAAGGTGATGGTACAACGCCAGAACACCCAGACTTAAAATATGAAAAGAAAGATCACGAATCATATATTCGTGTAAACAAAGACAGAGTAATAACAGCAAGAAGTTTCATAAAAGGTAAAGACTTGACAAAGAGCATAGAAAATACAAAACTTCTATGGCTATATAAACAACAATCAACAGAATTACCTGAAACAGAATACTTGAAATTTATCAACTTAGGTTTAGAGGAAAGAGAAGATGTTGACTTAAGTATTACTCACGACGTTTATGAGTTAAAAACAACAATAAACGGTGAAGAAATGACTTATGAGTTTAACCAAAACAAATACACAAGAAAAGATCCAGAAAATACAGCAGCAAACGAAATAGACAAAGAAAAAGCACCAGGAACAGAAAAATTCGACAGTGAGAGATTTATGACTGGATATAGAGGAGATGGAAACGGTCAAACTCCAACATATTATAATTTCGAGTATTACTTAGAAGATTACAATTATAGAATTTCTCAATACAATATACAAACAGTAAGAAATTACAAAGGTTCACCATTAAGAACAAATTATGATGCAATAGTAAATGATGGTGGAAATAGCGTAATACTAGACAATACATTAGGAACAGATTCAGTAACAAATGCTCTAGTAACTGGTAGAGAAAGCGAATTAAATACAGAAATTAAATACAGAATAAGAGTTACAAATAATGTAATAGACAATGACGAGCCATATTTACCAAGCTTTGAAAATGGAGCAAGTGTTGATATTCCAGTTTATACAGGTGTTAATGAAATCGTTGAATACTATTCAGAAGATTTTGTAGACATACAAGCTGGAGCAAATGGAGAAATCCAAGCATTTAATGTAAAGACAAAAGATGCAAATGACTACTTAGTAAATACAGCAATGAAAGTAGCAGAAGCAAAGGCGTACTTACCAGATGGAACAGAGGTAGATGTAACTTTAAGTAATACATCACCATATAATACAACAAGAACAATTGAAGGTTATGACACAATATTTATTACACCAACAAATCAAAATTTTGCTACAAACGCACTTACAGGAACAAATATCAAAGCTGGACAATTAATTTTAGCAGAAGGTGAAAGCTTAGATATTATAATCAAATTTGTAGTAGAAAAAGAAGCAGAAACACCTAATAAAGTAGAAATGGAAACAATATTAGGAGCAAAAGAAAATGTAGCAGAAGTAAGTGCATACTCAACATACTACAAAGAGGGAGAAACTTATAAATCAGCAAGTTTAGTTGATGCAGATTCTAACCCAGGAAACTTTGGAGAAGCTTATGAAGGAGTAGACGTAAACAATGCAGGCTACATCAAATTCTATGAAGATGATACATTTAAAACAGGAATTAACTTAACAATTCCAACACCTACAATAATACCAGACCCAGACCCAGATGACCCAGACCCAGATCCACCAACACCAGTTAATAGAGATAAAGAATTTATCGAAAGAACTTTAATTGGATATGTATGGGATGACGCAAGAAGTGAGACAGCAGAAAATGATGATGGTACACAGTACTTAGGAGATGGTAAATGGAATACATCAGTAAATGCTATCGCAGAAGCTAGAAAGAACAGAGCAAAACTTGCAGATGGAAGTTTAGCAGTTCCAAATGGTGAAGAAAACGATATCAGAGTACAAGATGTAGAGGCAAAATTGGTAGAACAAATCAGAATACCAGTAAATAATGTTGGTGAGGTTATATCAGACAAAGGACCAGAAGGAAATGCAGAAGGAATAGCAGAGGAAAGAATTTACGAAGATACAATCTATGTAAATGAAGACTCTGTAATGGAAACAAGAACAGACGCTAATGGTGAATATATGCTAAGTGGATATATTCCAGGTGAGTATATAGTTAAATTCACTTATGGCGATGATGTTACAAAAGAAAAATGTTTGATATTCAATGGTCAAGATTATAAATCAACATCATATCAAGCAGGAGAAGCTGTTTTAGCAGAAAATGCACAGCCACAAGGCGAAAAAACAGCAGGAGACGTAAGATTAGACATCTTAGAGAAAGACGGAATTTCAGACGCTAAAGACGATGAGATGAGACGTCTTGAAGTAATTGGATATTCAGAAACAATGAATAACCAGAAAAACGAAATACTAAGAGGTATAAATTCAACAGATAGAAATGCAATGATTGGTAATACAGCAATGTTTGCAGAAACAGCAGACTTCTTAGTAAGAACAGAAAAAGAGATTAGAAAAGTAACAGTCTTGACATATCAAGAGTACAATACAAAGATTATAGAAACAATAAGTCAAGCAAGATTTAGAGTTAATAATGTTGACTTCGGTATAGAATATAGACCAGAGTTACAATTAGGAATTAACAAATACATTTCTAATATCACATTAACTACATCAGACCAAAATGGCGGCAAATCAGATGCTCCATTAGTAGACGCTGTCTTTGATGAATTCTACGGAGTTGTTAAAGAAACAGACTACGTAACAGGTGCAACAACCTTCTGTACAGATAGTGAAGGTGAAATTATTAGAGTTGACCCAGCAGCTTCAACTGAGATTATAAATTCTGTGTTAAGTAGTGCAGGAGTAAATACATCAAGCGTTGAGAAAAATAATGACGGAACTTATATTTTAGCAGTAGCTGGAACTGAGTTAAACAAAGATAAATCAATTGGACTAAGTAATGTTCAGTACTTACCAAATGAATATGAAACAGATGCGGAAGGAAATCCAGTAACTGTCGAAGCAAATGGAAAAGTATTAGTAAGCTCAACACAAGGTTTTGCATACATAGTTGTTGATGACGACATTATGCAAGGTGCTACAATTAAGATTAAATACTTATTCACAGGAACAAACTTAGGTGAAATTGATAGAGTTTCTTCAAATCTTTCTGATTTAAGATTTAAAGAAAACAATGAAGTTAGAAAGTATGATAGAACTATAAATGATAGTAGCTCATACTATAACGAATATGATTATCAAATAAGCGGTCAAAGAGACAAGCTAACATTGATTAATCAAAATTACTCAGCAGCAAAGACAGCAAGAAATGCATTATTTAGTGAATATTATCGTTATGAATTAAACGGTAATGATAAAGTTAAATACTTAAATGGTGCAACATCAGACTTAATGTATGACAACTTAAAAGGTGAGGCAGAAAATGATATACTATACAAAGTAAAACAAAAATATATGAAGGCAAATGATAGAGTAGTAGAAATCGTTGATGTAGAAAATGCTCATACAGATACAACAATGTTAACACCAGTAAATTCAGCATTAACAGGAAGTACATACTATGGTAGATACTTAGGATCAACATACTTTACAGGTAGAATCAACGAAGATATGGATGTTTTAGCAGAGTTGAAGGTTGATAAGGTATTAGACTACATTGATAATGACTTAGTATTCAACAATGACGATAACAGAGGCGAAGACAGATTATGGAAGACAACAACAGCAGCAGAGTTGTTTAGTGATGGAATGTTAAATGAAACAACATATTCATATTATCAAGATGGAGAACTAATAAGCGATAATGCACAAATTCAAGCAAATAAAGAGGCACTTGATAAGAAATTAGTTGACTCTGATGGTAGAGCATATAATACTGAACAAAGAAGTAACTTGGCAATATCTCTTGACGATAGAGTAAGAGATGATTATGGACAACCTGGAGCACCAGCATTAGAAGAAGATACAACAACAAATAAGAAATTTACAAACTTCTTAATCCCAAGATACTCAAGAGAAAAGAGTTTAGACAGTTTTGGAACAATTTCATTATATGCATCAAAAGTAATCTCACCTGAAGATGAAAATGATGATATGGTATATGAAAATATAGCAGAGATTATCCAATACTCTTCAGTAACTGGTAGGGTAACAAACTTAGCAACTACAATAGGTAATGCTAAGATTGAAGAATTAACAAATTCAACACCAGATAAGAGACCAAACGAAAGCTCTGAGTATTACGAAGGTAGAACCGAAAGTGATACGGCTTCAGTAGAAAAAGTAACATTAACACCTCCAACAGGTTTAGACAGATTAAATAGAACAGTAAGAAAGGTTGTTGAAGGAGCAAGTTACACAGTTGTTACAATAATTGCTGTAATACTTGTATGCGTAGTAGTATTAGTTATAATAAAAATATATCGTAATAGACGCATCAAATAATTGAGTAAAAATAGACCCACAAATTTAAAGCTTGTGGGTCATTTTTTGTCTAAAAAACATAAAAAGAATTCTAATATGACAATAAAAACTTTTAAAGGCAATAAAATAGCTGAAAAAATTTACAAAAAACTTGAAAAAAGTGATGAAAAAGGTTGAAAACCTTTACAAAAATTGGTATAATAGATAGTGAGCAGGCTTTTATAAATAAGCTGTTTTGAGTTGCTTAAAATGTAATAAAAATTTAATATATAAACATATAATTTTTATGAAAAAAGCTTCCGTAAATAGTTTGAAGGAAAGTTTGTTAAACTTACGAAACACAAGCGTTTTGGCTCTTGACTAAAACCTTGTAAGTAGTAAAATATTATATATATGATAATAGAGTCATACTATGTCAAAAAGTTTGTTAGGAGGATGAATTTATGCTAAAAAGCAAATTGTCACAAAAAGTTTTAGCAGGAATTCTTGTATTCACATTAACTTTTGCTAATTTCGCTTTTACCACAGAAGCATTAGCAACATCATTTTTTGATACATTTTTCAGTGGAGATTCAAGCACTGGTCACGAAAATGTACAATTTGATGCATATTTTGGAGTCGAACAAGAGAAGTCTTATTCGACTGTTAGTGATGTAAATGCAGAGAATCTTGCGATTACAATGGATTTAAACGTAAAGGATAGCGGTTATGTAAAATATGCACAAATAGCTATTCAAACTAAAGAAGAGGGAGAAAAACTTAATTTTAAATTAAAAGATGAGCAAGAAGAAGTAAATGAGATTCAAAGTATTGAAGAAAATGTCATTTACTTAAAGCAAATCAATTTTGATGAAAATGTAGTTTTGAATATCCCAATCGAATATCAAAATGAGGAATATGTTAACGAAACAAAGCTTACTAGAGATAGCAAAGTCGTATTTACAGGAACTTATGTTGATGACAAAGGTGAGGAAACAGAACTTTCAAAGGAAATTGACTTAAATGTTTTTTGGAAAGACGATAGAGCAGTAAAAACAACTAGTGAAGCAACAAAATACATAATGTTTAATGACGGAGAGGCTTCAGGAGTTATTCTTCAAACAGTTGTCACTGTTGATAGCAAAGTAGAAGGAAATTCATTACCAGCTAAAAATTCTGTTGTTAGTATTGAAGTTCCAAAAATTAATGGAAAACAAGTTTCAAGTGTTCAAGTTTTAGCAACATCAACAGCAGGAACAAATGGTAAAACTGATGAAAGAGTTTTATTTGGAGAAGGAAATTGGGGATATGATGTAGAAACAAATATCTTAACAATCTCAGTATCAAATGAAAAAGAATTAGTTGAAGTTTCAAATGCTGGTGAAAATGATAACATCATAGATGGTGAAGCAGAACTTGTAGAAGAAGAAAGATATTATTCAAAATCAGGTATAGATTCTTATGTGGTTACCTATACTTATGAAGATTTAGACAAAATTGAAGAAGTTACATTAGACACAAAGGTAAAGACAGAACTTGTAACATTAAGTGGTGTACAAAGTGCTGAATACGTTAATAAAATGACAAACGAAGAAAATTATCAATATAAATTAAGTGGAGAAACTGGTGACATAGTATCTTACAATATAAATAATGAAACAGAGAATGTAAGTAAAGCTTACACACTTGTTAATTATAATTCAGACGGAAGATATGAAATACCATATATTTCAAAATCAACAATAAACGTATCATACTCAGAAATAGTAGAAGGCGTAATTTTAGAAGATGTAGATAGTTATTATGTATCTACTGATGGAAATAACTATCCAGCAGATGATGTTTATTATAAAAATATAGTTATTAATAAAGATAATATGGTAAGTGTTCTTGGAGAAGAAGGAACAATTACAATTAAAGACTTAGAAGGAAACAGTTTAGCAGTTATAGGAAATGAATATGAAACAAATGAAAATGGAGATTATGTATATAATTTCAGTTCAAGAGTTTCAAAAGTAGCTATTGAAACAAGCAAAGCAGTAGCAGAAGGAAATATTATTATTTCAAGTGAAAAAGCAAGTAGCAATAGCATGTATGCTAAAGAGCAATACAAAACATTTAGTAAATTAGTTTCAAAAACAGTAGGTAAAGCAAACTATACTTATGTTGAAGAGCCAGCTGTTATTGGAGAAACAGAAATTGAAACAATTTTAGATGATGTTTCAACAAAAGCTACTTTAGTGTTAGACAGAGAAAGTTTATCAACTCTAGCAACTAACGAAAATGTAGAATTAAGATTAGAATTAAATAACAATACTGATACATCAGATATTTATGGACATTCAGTATTTGAAATTAAATTACCTACTTATGTAAGAAATGTTGAAGTAACAGACAGTAGCATAATGTATGGTGAAGGATTAGAAATTTCTAATGTAGAAATCTATGATGTAGATGGAGAAAAATACATTAGAGTAACAGTAGATGGAATACAAGGTGCAATAAGCACAGGTGTCCTAAACAATGGTACAAACATTGTATTAAACACAAATATGACAGTAGATTTATATACACCAGCAGCAGGAGATACATTTGTATTAAAATATACAAATGATGAAGCAACAAGTTATGAAAATGGTGGATTAACATTATTACCAATCTACTACTCAGCTCCAACAGGATTAGTAGTAGTTAACAGTACAAAAAACTTTGATGATATGGGAACAGTATTAACTTCTATCAGACAAGGTGAACAAGAAGCTGAAATTGCTAAAAATGCAGCTTCAAGAATTGCAACAATGGAAATTATTGCAATGAACAATAATGATAATGTAGTTTCAGATTTTTGTATCTTAGGTAGAATACCTTTTAAAGGTGTTAAAGATATAAAAACAGATGAAGATTTAGGAACAACAGTTGATACTAGATTAGTTTCTGGTATAGTAGCTGATGAGAAAAATACAGCAAGTTTTAAAGTATATTATTCTGAAAACGGAGAAGCTACAAAAGACTTAAATGATAGTTCAAATGGTTGGACAGAAAATGTAGAAAATTTTGATAATATTAAGTCATACTTAATAGTTCCACAAGATAGTAATTATGAAATGCAAGTTTCTGATATTTTAAGATTTACTTATGATTATGAAATTCCAGAAAACTTACAATTAAATGAAAACATATATGGTACATTCTTAGCATATTATAAAAACCATACAGAAGTTGCAACAATCGATGAAGAAGCAGTTGCAGACAAAGTTGGTTTAAGCACAGGAGAAGGTCCTGAACTTTCAGTAAAATTAACAGCAGATGTTGATGGTAAAATTAAAGAATATGAAGAAATAATCTTTAAAGCTGAAGTTAGAAATACAGGTAAAACTTCTGCACAAAATGTTGTACTATCAGTACCAGTTGAAAGCGGATTAGTAATTGGTGAAGTTATTGCAGAAGAAGGAATTACAACAAACGTAGAAAATGGAACAATTACATATAATATACCAACATTAGGAATTGACGAAATGAAAGAAGTAAGTTTCAAACTTACAGCAAGAGCTGGAGAAGAAAATAAAGACTTTACAGTTATGGCAACAGCTATGGCAGATGATTTAGGTCAAGGTGCTGTATCAGAGCCAATTAAATTTACAGTTGAAGAAACAGTATTAAAATTATTATTATCACATAACTATACAGATGGAAATACAACAGTTAATGAAGATCGTGAAGTTAGATATGATATTTCAGCAACAAACCTTTCAAAAGAAGATTTAACAGGAGGAATTATTGAATTTAGATTACCTGATGAAGTTTCTTATAAAGAAGGATATGTTGTAGAAGCATCAACATCACATGCAACTGGTAAAAACTATACATTAGTAAGTTATGATGAAGGAACAAGAACAGTTAAAGTAGACGCAGGAACAATTAAATCAAAAACAACAACACAAGTAAAAATATTTGTAACAACAAAATTATTAGATGCAAGTTCAACTTATAAAGTTGTAAGTGCAGTAGCGACAGCAAGGGCAAACGGATTAGAATTAGTTACTTCTAATATAAGTGAGTTAGGTGTTGGTAGAGCAAGCTTAGTATTTTCTCAAAGTACAAACACAACAAATACTTATGTAACTGAAGGTGAAACAATAGAATATGTATTCTCAGTAAAAAATGAGGGTAGTTATGAAGCACAAGATGTTAGCTTAATAGATTATGTACCAGAAGGATTACTTGCAAAAACAATTACTTATGGTATAAACGGAAAAACATCAACAAAAAGAGTTTCAGGAGCAACAGCTCCAACAATTACAGTTAGTATCCCAGCTGGTAAAGAGCTTCAAGCAACAGTAAAAGCTTTAGCTAAGAGCTTAAATGGAGCAGCTGAAACAACAGTTACTAACAAAGGTACAGTTCAATCAAAAACAATGTCAGAACCAATTACATCAAATGAAATAACACACATTGTTGAGGCTGACCCAGAATATGCAAATCAAGTAGTTGAAGATATTGTAGAGAATACTGGAGCAACAGCAAATGGTGGAGGAAGCAGTTCTTCAAATATAACAAAAACATATAAAGTTACAGGTAATGCTTGGCTTGATGAGAATAAAGACGGTGTAAGAGATGACTCTGAACAAAAAATGTCAGGAATTACAGCAAGACTTGTAGATGCAGATACAGGCACAATCATAAAATCTGTTACAACAGATAGTAAAGGTGCATATACATTTGCAGGAATTGCAAATGGAAATTACTTAGTAATTTTTGATTATGACACAGTAAAATATACAGTTACAACTTATCAAAAAGCAGGAGTTGAAGTAAATGTTAACTCTGATGCAATTACAACAAAGATTGAGCAAGATGGTAGACAAAGAAATGCAGCTGTTACTGATAGAATAGTAGTTGCAGATTCTAGTATATCAAATATAGATATAGGTTTCTTATATGCAGATACTTTTGATTTAGCATTAGAAACATCTATAACCAAAATGACAGTACAAAATAGAGCAGGAACAGACAGTGTAGAATTTGAAAATGCAACACTTGCACAAATGCCAATTGCAGCAAAACACATATCAAGTTCAACAACATATATTGAATACAAAATTAAAGTTTCAAATCTTGGAGAAATAGCTGGTAATGTTAAGAGAATAGTTGATTATATCCCAGCAGGTATGACATTTAGCTCAACATTAAATCCAGATTGGTACACAGGTACAGACGGAAACTTATACACATCAGCCTTAGCAGATGTAGAATTACAACCAGGTGAGTCAAGAGAAGTTAAATTAGTATTAACTAAACAAATGACAGAAGATAATACTGGAAACGTAAATAACATAGCAGAGATTGCTGAAGATTACAATATTTACGGTGTATCTGATACAAACTCAACACCACTTAATAAAGCACAAGGCGAAAATGATATGAGTTCAGCAGACGCAATTATTACAGTAAAAACTGGTGAAGTATTTATTTACATCTCAGTAATTATAACAAGTGTAATTTTAGGATCAATAGTTATATTTATAGCATACACACAAATTATATTAAAAAGAAGAAAGGTAGGTGTTTAATATGAAGAAATTATTTTCAGAACTTGACAAAAAATTTATAATTTCATTAACAATAATTCTTGTTACACTATTAAGCACTGCCGTTCTAGCATATGCAACAGTAGTTACAACAGAAATGGAATCAAGAGGAAGTATGGGAACAGAAGAGACCATAAACTTCCAAGGACAATACTTAACTTGGGAAGACTTAAAAGAAAGATATGATATCTTATGTTGTTATCATGGTGGTAATGACTCACACTTAGGTGGTAGAAATACTCCTACTTTAGAAACAGAAGCAGGAAGTACACAATATACTGATGCAGGAAAACATCTTGGTGAATTAACAAAAGGTGATGAAGGAAGTACAGCACTTACAATAACAAACTCAGAAGATCCACAATCACCATACACTTCAGAATCTTATAGTGCAGAAAGCTGGGCTTGGTACGAAGCAACAGAAATAATTATAACAAGCCCAGATAACTCTTATATATTAGCAGAAATGATTGCAGAAGTAGACCCAGAAGTAAGAGAGAAAGTATTTTATCCAAATAATTATACAACTATCCAATATGCTTGGTGGGTAACAGATGACAACTTAGGAACAAATCATAATACATATAATGCTTTATATTATGAAGCAGAAGCATTTTATTCATACATTAGACAAATTGCAAAAAGTGTAAATGAAAAAGATTTTGTAAATACAGATTATGAATTTACAGATAAAAATGGTGAACTTCACTCAGGAACAGTACCTGCTCCAGAGTTAGAATATGAACCAGCATTCAATGAAGATGCAAACCAAGATGGTAAAATAGAGCAAGATGAAAATGGAGTAGCAACAGGCGAAGACAAAGTTACAGCAACATTTGATACAGATACAAATACTTGGACAATTGGACCATTCTCAGTAGATTATGTTGAAGAGAGTTTCCAATTAGCAGATTTAGATGGTGATTTCGAATATGCACAAGTTGATGAATATGGAAATCCAATTACAGATGCTAATGGAAGCCAACTTACAAATACAGCAAGTTTACAAGATATTCCACAAAATGATAGAGAACCAGTTCAATTTGCTGGTATTACAAATGCACAATTATATACTAACTTAGGTGAAGTTCCATTTGCTATCAAAGAAGATGAAGAAGGTATAGCAAATGAAATTCAAGAAGTTGAAGGTGCAAAATGGAAATTTAACTTCTTAAAAGACCAAAGGGAAGTTACAGATAAATATAGATTCCCACACTCTAACGAAGTATTCTATATTGAATTAGATTATATTCCAGGAGTAACAAAAATTGAAAACCTACATTTTGATTTCAAATATATGAATGCAGGTGGTAGATATGAAAAACTAGAAGGTACATACTTCAAACAAACTTGGACACCAGATTCAGAAGTTGCTGAATATTGTCCTGGTACTTGTGGACATTCTTCACATGGACCAAATAGTACTTGTAACGGAAATTGTGTTCATGGAAAAAGCTCAAGACATCCAATTAAATGGAATTACTGGTTAGACTTAACATCTATGGAAGAAAGACCATCTCAATTATTAGCTTATGGTGTAGTTGGTGCTAGATGGTATGAATATACAGAATTAGATTTAACTGATGATGACATTACATTAGATGATGAGTGGAACTATGAAATTTATAAAAAAGTAGTAGACGCACAAGGAAATGAAGTATCTACATCAGATAAATTCGTATTTGATGTATATACAAATGGAGAATTCTTTGATAGAGTTCAAGTTAGAGGAAATGTAAAATTCAAAAGTCAAACTTATAAAGTAAAAGAAGGCGAAGGCAGACCTAATGTTGAAATTAAAGAAGCTTTCGAAGGCGACACAGCTGATAATTATAAATTAATTGACATTCAAAAAACAGAGCAAGATGGAACATTTACATTTACAGCAACAAACCAAGAAGTTGAACATAAAGGTTCAGTTTCAATCACAAAACATGCAGATCCAGAACATAGCGATTGGGAATTCCAATTCAAGCTATATATTGCTAATAAATTATATGTAGGACCTAATACAAATTCAGATGGAATTATAACAATTCACCCAGGTGAAACTTGGACCTCAGGAGATATTACTTATTCAGGAAAAGCTCCAACATATAGAGTAGAAGAGGTTAATATTCCAGAAGGTGCAAAACTATATAAGATTACAAATAAAACTGGTAAACTATCAGATAAAAATGTAGCAAGAGTAGACGCATATAATGATGAAGCTTGGGATAGTGCAGAAATTTCTATCAAGAAAATGCTTGATGGAGGAGCAACAAGCTCAGAAACATTTACAGTAAAATTAAGAGTTGGAGATAAAACTTATACAAAAGAGTTAAAAGCAGGTCAAACTTGGACAGACAAATATGTTTGGGAAAAAGGAACACCAGCTCCAACTTATGAAGTAGAAGAAATTAACCTTCCAGAAGGTTGGACATTAGTAAATATTGACAACAAGAGTGGTACACTTTCAGCAAATCAAAAGATTTCTGTTAACGTTATAAATAACGGAGAAGACCACGAAGGTAAGATATCTGTTAAGAAAGAAATCGAGACAGATGATAAAATAGGAGTAGATAATAACTTAGACTTCCCATTTAAAATAAGAATTTCTGGAACATTTGAATGTGACGGAGAAAGTATTGTAAATGGAAACAAGATAATTGAAACAACTTTAAAACCAGATGAAACTTGGACATCACCATCAATTACTTGGAAAGGAGATGCTCCTACATACTCAGTAAGTGAGGGTGACTTACCAGAAGGATGGAGACAAATTAGAATATCTAATGCAACAGGAACTTTAAAAGATGATGCTACTTGTCAAGTTGTTTGTGTAAACGAGTACAAGATTACAACAGAATATGACTTAACAATGGCAATGTCTGGTACAGTTTGGGTTGACGCTCCATTAAATGAAGAAGACAAAAATACTGAAGATTCTAAACCAAATGGTTTATTAGATGATTCAGAAGAAAGATTACAAAATGTAGAAGTATTAATTTGGAAAGTATTATATTCAGGACAAACAGAAGTTGGAAGGGTGCTTGCAACAGGCTATGAAGAAGGTTCTGATACAGAAATATCTTATCCAATATACACATCAGTAGAAGGTATCTGGTCAGCTCCTAGAATGTCAGTACCTGGTATAACAGACGAAGAAAAAGCACAAGGTATTACAAGAGCAGATTATGATGTAGAATTCTACTATGATGGTCAAACTTATGAACCAACAGAGTTCTTAGTAACAGGTGGCGGAAACGCAGCAGCATTTAGAAATAATACAACAAATGCTGAAAGAAATAAATTTAACAAAGACTCAATGGCAGTTGACGATGAAGCGGAAAGAGATGCATTTAACAATAAATTCGCAACATTTACAGGTGATTCACCTATTGATGATGACGGAGTTACAAATGGTTATGCAGAAGGAACTAATGGAGAAAGAACAGATTTAACATATTACTCAACTGATTCAATGCCATCATTAGATGGAAATACTAGAAAAATATCGGAACTTCAAACATTAGAAAATGGATTCATTAGAGAACCATTCAAAATGCCAGCAAGAACATCTACAAGAGGATTAACATTCCCATTTGATAGCAAATATCATATCGACTATGTTGATAAATATTTGAATAAAATCGAAGGCGGATTAGTAATTAAATATCATTATTCAGCAACATATCCTTATTTACTAAATATCAATTTAGGTTTAGTAAAAAGAGATGAAGCTGAGCTAGCAGTAACAAAAGATGTTTACTCAGCAAATGTTGTAGTAAATCAAAAATTGATGAACTACAAATATAATGAATATGTAGATTTTGAATCAGAAGAATATCAAGATTACTTAAATCTACAATTAAAAGTTGCAGACGCAAATATCTCATATAAATTAGATTTATATGAAAGTGATTACTATTATAGAGCAAAAGTATATGAAGGAAACGAAGTACATGGAGCTCTTGAAGAATTCTACAGATCAATAGGTAAAGAGAATATCTCAGACGAATTAGATTTAGATGTATTCTTAACCTATAAGATTAATGTATATAATAACTCAGATTCATACTTAGCAGAAGTTAAGAAATTAACAGATTACTTTGATGAAGACTTAGAGTTAGTTGACACTACAGTTACAAGATACATTCAAGAAGCAAATGGTATGAGTGTTGATGAAGAAACAACAGTAGCGTCACCAGCTTACGTAATTAAGAAAGGTCAATCTGGAGACAGTATGTGGGCAGAGCAATTAAAGAAATCACTTGAAGGAAAAGTTAACGTAAGCGGAGGACTAGTAAATAGTTCAACAACAATAGAAACATCAGGTAGTGAAGCAATGAACCCATCAGATAATGTAAGACGTGAAGAAAGCAAGAACTACTATAAAGCAGAAATTGATTTAAGTGGAAGCGATTTAACATTAGCAGTAGGAGAAAAACTTGAATTATACTTAACATTTAAAGTAAGAACAGATGAAACACCAGCATCTTTTGGAGACGGAGCAAGCGATGCTACAAAATCTTATGTAAGATTAGGAACAAAAGCTAATGTTGCAGAAATTGGAGCATACTCAACTTTCTATCCAGAAACAAATAAAGTAGCTGGTAAAGTAGATAAAGATTCAGCACCAAACAATGTTGATATCGAAAGCAAGAATGAAAAAGCTTGGTATGAAGATGACGCTGATTCAGCACCAGTTATAACCTTAGACTTGTACACAGAGACAAGAAACTTAAATGGTATGGCTTGGGAAGATAAAGAAACAGAGGAAATCGATTACAATCAAAAAATTGGTAATGGTATGTATGATGAAGGCGAGAGAAAAATTGGTAACTTAACTACTGAGATGGTAGAAAAAGTTAGAGTAAAACAAGCTGATAATACATACAGAGAATACGATTTCGTATGGCCAACATCACAAAGCTTTGACTTCTTAAATGGAAGCTCATTAGAGAGCGTAACAGGATTTGATAGTATTACTTTAACAGGTAATACAGCAGAAAAATTAGGTGAATATGGATTTAAGAATATCCCAGCCGGAAATTATATAGTAAGATTTACTTATGGTGATTTCCCATCAGATAGCTTAGATGACGAAGGTAACCTAGTTAAATTAGACGGAGTGGCAGAACCACAAACATCTGATGACAATTCAAGAAAACCAGCAGTATATAATGGTCAAGACTTCAAGACAACAGAATATCAAGCAGACGTTGAACATGAATATGCTGAAGGTGGATTTATAAATGATGAATGGTATGACTTTGATACTTGTGATTATAATGACGCAGGTGAAGTAGTTAGCCATAACTCAGATGCAATTGATAATGAGGCAAGAAGATTAAGAGTTATCGCGTACTCAAAAGTATTAGATAACACAATAACAACAGCATTAGCATCAGCTAATGATTATAATGCAGATCATACAGAGTTATATAAAAATACAAGTATGTTTGCAGACACAGCAAAAATTAACTTCAACATTGAAAATATGCATAGTCTATCAGGACAAAGAATCGTTATAACAAATGCAAATACTGGTGAACAAACAGAAGTTATAGCTGGTGGTGAGGAAACTCAAGAAGGCTTAAAATCAAATTATGTTTACGGTAAAACAGATGTTAACGGTGAAAAAGGTACTGTAAGTTTAATTAATTATGCATACAATGTAGATGCAATTGACTGTGGTATAGAAGAACGTTCAAATACAGAGATTGTACTTGATAAAGAAATTGAAGCAATTACAGTTAAAACAAATACTGATGACACTATCTTAAAAGCAGTTTATGACATTAGTTATGACTATGATGTAGATAGAGAGTCAGGAACAAGTGAGTACACAGCAAATGTTACTCTAAATAGAGAAAAATCTTTCGGAACAGAAAACTTACTTGCACAAAACAAAGATGAGGAAGAAGGATTACAAAACTTTAGATACATTTACTATGATGACTCAATAGCTCAATCTCTAAATATAGAAGTTATCTACAAATTCACAGCACTAAATGTTGGTGAAGTTGATAGAGCATCAAACTTCTTAGAGAATGCTAGTGCAGAAGAAATTCTTGCAAAAGCAGAAGAGATTGATAGACAAATTTATACAAAAGAAGACGGTAAATTAAAGAATATTTACCACCCAAATATCGGTGAGCATATCGGAAGTATCTATTATATAGGTAAAGACGAAGCTTATACACAAAACGATATAGTTGCTACAACAATGGTAAGACAATTAATCGATTATGTTGATAATGACGTAGTATTTAAAGCAGCTGATAATACAGCTCCAGATTCAAGCTGGAGAACAGTAACAGCAGACGAATTAGATGAGAAGAGAGTTATCGCAAGTGACTTAATTGAAACTGATGAAGACGGTAATAAGACTATCGTAGATGATTATGGTGTTGCTTATACTACAAGTCAAAGAAATAACTTAGTCCTAAGTGTTGATAATGTAGAAGGCGAAAAATTAACTAACCCAGGATTTATAATCAAATTAGTACCTTTCACAGCATCTACACAAAATGGTGAGTTAGATACAAGTTGTCAAACAGCAATGGCTATGACAATGACAAGATCAATTGATAGCCAAATCGAAGATGAAGATTTAGCTTATGACAATATTGCTGAGATTGTTAAATTTGAAAATACAGTTGGTAGAAGAGACATTGAAACTATCGCTGGTAACGCAGAACCAAAACTTGGAGAGTTCACAGCTTCACTTGAAGAAAGAGATGCTAGTGCAACAGAGCTTATCACATTTACACCACCAACTGGTTTAAATACAAATACTATACTTACAACTCAAATGTTAATAGTAGCAGTAGTTGCATTAGGAATCTTAGTAATTGGTATCATAGTAATCAAAAAAACAGTTTTAAAATAAACTGAAAATAATTGGAAACTTCTAGAATTTTTCTAGAAGTTTCTTTTTTTCTCTTGTCTTTTCGAAAAAAGTGTAATAAAATGTGTGTGTTATAAATTATCACAAATTGTAGAAAACTTTTTAAAATAATGTAGTAAAACTGACAAAATATTAGCTTAAAAAATATTATATTATTTTAAGAAAGTAAGAGGTGGTTAAGGATGTTTCAAAATATTGCAGAAGAGACAATGCAAAATGAAAGAGAAAATATTAATATTAATGCTAGATGGGCAAAATTGCTAAAAGAACTGTTTAAAGTACAAAATATAGTCATATATATACTTACTTTGCTGATATCTATGATAACAGTAAAAGATACATATATTCCTCTAGGGATAGCAATGGTTGCAGCTTGCCTAGGAAGCACAGTACCTATTGTATTGGTATATATTTGTAGCTTGATTGGTACAGCTATATCAGTTGGATCATCAGAATTTGCAAATGTATTTTGGCTATCAATAGTATATTTTTTATTATTATCTATGTTTAGAGCCAAAATTTGCGTAGAAGAAAGAAATGAGATATATAAGACTGGTAGTAGATTATTTTGGGCTTATGTGATTTGTAGTATATTTAGAAACTGGGGCAGTGGCTGGATTTATAATTTATTTATGTCTTGTATGACAGGCGGAATACTTTATGTGTTTTATAAAATCTTTGTAAATGGAATTATAATCATAAAAGATTTTAATAAGAAAAAAGTATTTACTGTTGAAGAAACAGCTTCTGGAATAGCAATTATAGTACTTGCCTTATCTTTCTTTAATAACAATGTTATAGACAAGCTAACTATATCAAGTATTATTGGTATGTTCTTAATAATAATACTTGGCTGGCAAAAAGGTATACTTGCTGGTGTATCAACTGCTATACTATCTGCTATTATGCTAGGATTAGTACAAGCTTTTGATATAAGTAATATAAGTATCTTCATAGTGCCAGCTGCCGTAGTAGGTTTCTTAAGTCATTTTAGAAGAATAGATTTAAAGAAAATCTTTGGAAATACTAAAATGTTAGATAATAAAGGTGAGACAAGACTTACGGAACATAGAGAAATCGTTGATAATTTACAAGAACTTAAGGAAACTCTTGAGGATACAATGCAATATGAGGCTGTGGATAAGCTAGAGGAGAAAAAATACGAGAAATATGAAGAAGCTTTCTTCGATAACCTTGAGGAAATAAAGGATAACATCTTTTATGACGAACTAATACTCGCAGAAAACGATATTGCAAAAGATATATTTGATATTTTAGAAAATAATGACATAATTTTAGAAGATGACCTTGTGGAAATCTTTAAGAAAAATAATAATTATATTTTAGTACAAGATCAAAAAATAAAAGATGACCTTCGTGAAGTAATTAAAATTGCAAACAGATCTTACAAAATTATTCAGATTGAAAATATAAAAATAAATGAAAATAAAAAAGCAAATAAAAAAATTGCAGATGTAGCAAGGGAAGTAGCAAAAGCTGTTGATACTTGTATAGAAAAAGTAGAAGAAAAGAAAGATGAAAAACTTGTCAAAAAGGAAAAAGAGCTTGAGAAAATTTTGAGAGGAAAAAATCTTCCGATTGAAAAAGCAAATATAAAACAAGTTAAAAATGGAAAATATATTGTAGAATTAGAACTTGATTTTGTGGATAATTCTTTAAGAGAGAAAAGCAAGATTGCAAATATAGCAGATTTAGTTTCAAAGACTATTGGAAGCAAGATAACTTTCCAAAAAGATAAAAGGAACTTAGAGACTGGGGAATATGTACAAGTATATTCATCAGAAGACAAGTTTATAATGCAAGTAGGAAGCTCTAAGATATCAAAAGATGATAGTGAGGCATCTGGCGATTGTAATTTACAAATTAGATTGAATGATGGTAAATATGTTCTAGCAATTAGTGATGGAATGGGAACAGGTGCAAAAGCTAGAGAAAACAGTAAATTAGTTATTAATAGATTAAAGAAGCTTTTACAAAATGGTTTTGAAAAAGAACAATCTATAAAATTAGTAAACAGTAGCTTAAGTTTAAAAACAGAAAAAGATGAGTTTTCTACTTTAGATATGTGTGTGCTTGATTTATATGAAGGTAATATGAGCCTTATAAAAAATGGAGCTTGTAATACATATATAAAAAATAGAAAGAATATATCTGTTATAAAATCAGAAGAAATGCCAATCGGTTTAGGACTTGAAGTTAACCTAAAAGAGAAGGTGCTTCCAGTATCAGATGGAGATATAATACTTATTTGTAGTGATGGATTACTGGATTCTAAAGAAGAGCTAAAGAAAGATTGGGTGGAAGAATACTTAAAGAATGTTAGTACAAATAATGTTCAAAAGATATCTGATATGATTTTAGCAGAGGCAATAGATAACAATTATGGTGTAGCAGGAGATGATATTACTGTTATAGTAGCGAAGATAATTAAGAGAAAATAGGCGTGAGAAACGTCTATTTTTTTGTGAGTTTTTTGTCTTCTAGTATTGTAATTTACTACGGAAGTATGATATAGTAGAAATGTATAATAATAATTTAACGGAAATATTACGGAGGTTTTAAATGAGCCAAAGCAGAGGTAAAAGATACGATGATAAGCCGAGATTAAATATAAAAAAAGTTTTAGCAACTATAATTGCAGTGCTTGTATTTATAATGTTTATAATATCACTTAGAAATTTATTGAAACCAGAAGACAAACCAGTAGATGTTGCATCAGTCACAACTTACTTTACTGTGTTTGCAAATAATAAATGGGGTGTTATTGATAACAAAGGAGAAGTAGTCATTGAGACAAATTATGATGAGATGATTGTTATTCCAGATAATACTAAAGATCTTTTCATTTGCACTTATGATGCGAATTACGAGAATGGGGAATATAAAACAAGAGTGCTAGATAAAAAAGGAAAAGAAATTTTAAAAGATTTTGAGCAAGTAGAAGCAATCGAAAATTATGATGCAAATTCTATTTGGTATGAGAATCAAATTTTGAAATATAAGAAAGATGGAAAAATTGGTTTAATAGATTTTTCAGGAAAAGAAATTGTACCTGCTGAGTATGATAAAGTTTATGCTCTACCAGGTGTAGAAAAAAGTATTATAATAGAAAAAGACGGACTTTGTGGATTAGTTAGCAACAGTATGGGTGAGGTTATTATTGAGGCAAAGTATGCGGAAATACAGAGTTTAGGAACAACTTACGAACATGGGTACATAGTTAAAAATACTGATTCATATTATGGAGTTATTACAACAGATAAAAGAGAAATTTTAGAGTGCAAATATGATAAAATTGATAATGTAGTTAGTAATGAAATGTTCGTTGTTACCGAAGGTGGAAAAAACAAAATCATAAAAAAAGATGGTTCTACTGTTTTAGAAAATGGATTTGATGATGTAGTTTCAATCGACGGAGAGCGCATAGTTATTGAACTTGGAGGAAAATATGGAGTTATAGATTTACAAGGAAATAATATAATTCCTTGTGAGTATGAAAAGTTATCCACAGCTTTTGAGAATACATATATTGCCAAAAAGGAAAACAAGTATGGTCTAATAAATTCTGATAATAGTGTGAAGGTTGACTTCAAATATAACAATATGACCTATAGAAAAGAACCTAATTTTATTGAAGCAGATGGTGAAGACTATAAGACTGATGTTATAAGTTCTACTGGGGAAACAGCACTTGCAGGTGTTATTCTTTCAGAAGTAAACACTGAAAAAGGGTATATTAGAGTAAGACAAGACGGAGATTATAAATATTACAATTTCCAATTTGAAGAAAAAAAGGCACAAGAAGTTATGCCAACAAATACTTTATTCTTAGTTAAAGAAAATGGTAAGTATGGATATGAGAATAAAGAAGGACAAAGAGTG
The DNA here is from genome assembly GCA_947385375.1 of uncultured Clostridia bacterium. GTDB lineage: Bacteria > Bacillota > Clostridia > TANB77 > CAG-508 > Scatovivens. The sequence goes on along the minus strand of CANDKR010000004.1, from coordinate 73,460 downwards.
GTTGATTGTATTTATGATGATGGAACAGAACAAAACTCTTTTGGATATGTTGCTGTAAAACAAGGTGACTTATGGGGAAGTTTAAAAGCAGATGGTTCAGTTTGCTTAAAGCCAGGAGTAAATTTAGATAATAACTTATATATTAACTTTATTGAAACTTGGCATATATATGAAAATAGTTATATGAATATATACACAAAATAACGAAAGAAAAAGGAAGGATTTATCTTGGAACTAAAGACAAAATATCAATATACGTATTTTATACATCCATATATTGTAGATGAAACTAAATATAGCAAGTATATCTTGAAGCTTTTTAGAGACAAAAAATGTAGTTTTAAGATATTTCAAAAAGAGAAAGATTTAGACATTTACAATTACTTTTTACCACATATAAGAGATTATGTGTTTCCAACCTTTGAATATAGAGGAGACAAGCTAAAAGATTTTAATAGTCTTTCAAAAGAAGCTAAAAGTAAAATAGTTTCAAAGCACCATGTAGCTTGTTTTGATTATAATTTAGCAGACGATATTCAAGGTAAAATGGGAGAAGAAAATGGAATATTTTTCAGTATAGCAAAAATACAAATTATTTGCTTTGATACTGGAATATGCTTTTTAGCTATAAAAACGCATATTGAGGGAACTGAAGAGTTTTCTGATTTATTAGACTTTAATTATAGATTTAAAACAATAAATTCAGAGTTCTCATCACTTAAAAACTTTGAAAACATAAAAATACAAACAGATATATTTACAGATATTAAAGATATTTCAGAACTTATAACACAGATTACAGGAGTTTATGAAAGAAGGATATCTAAAACTAAAGGTGAGCTTACTAATTCAAATTTCTTTGTTTATTCTTATGCTTGCATTGAAAACGATAAATGGAATGAGAAAAATGAATTTTTGCATATTGAAAACGAATTCTATAAATATGCAAATGCCTTACCAAGACAATATTTATCAGATTTTAATAAAACTAATATAGAGCAAAACTTGCATATTATAGAGAAATTTAAATATTCTAAAATGGCTCTTACTAAAAGTTCTGCGAGCATATTTTGCTCTGGTATTGAGACAAATAATTATACAAAACTTCCATATCAATTTGAAAATGAGTATTTCTATACTTATATACTTACTTTATATCAGAAGATGTTTTTAAAGAAACTTAATTCAGATTTTAAAGAATATGAGACTATTTCCAAAATGCATAGTAAGTTTGTAAACTTTACGAAACAAATTTGGGAGAAGGAAATAACACTTGAAGATACAGGAAGTTTATATTACAAAACTATTAAAAAAACATTAGAATTAGACGATTTATATGAGGAAATAAAGACAAAATATGAGATTGTATATAAAGACTTAAATATTGAGAAAAACAACTCATATTACTCTATTATAATTATATTACTTATTTTCTCACTTATATTTAATACAGTAAATATTTTATTCTTAATGTATTTACTAGCATAGAGGGAATATAAAATGAAGATTTCTTGTGGGACTGATATTATCGAAATAGACCGTATTAAATCGTGCATAGAAGATATCGGAGATAAGTTTTTAAACACTATTTATACAGAAAGAGAAATTGAATATTGTGAAAGCAGAAAATCTAATAAATATCAGCATTATGCTGCTAGATTTGCTGCAAAAGAAGCTATCTTTAAAGCTATAAGTACTAGATTTGGGCCACTATCTAATTGGAAGGACTTTGAGGTACTAAATGATGAACACGGAAAGCCAAAAGTTTTTATAAATGCGCAGATCCCTAACCTTGAAGACATTGATATTAGTATTTCACATTGCAAATTATATGCAGTAGCAAATGTAATTGCTATATATAAGGAGAATTAGATGGAATTTTTTGATTCGCATGCACATTATAATGATGAAAGATTTGAAGAAGATAGAGAAGCTATTTTAAACAAATTATATAATGAAGAACAAATTACGAGAATTACCTGTGTAGGTTATAATATAGAGAAAAGTAAGCTTGCTGTAAAACTTGCAGAAGAAAAGGATTTCTTGTTTGCGACAGTGGGTATTTCTCCGAATGATATAGAAGACTTTTCAGAGGAAAATTTAAAAGAAATTGAAAGTTTGGCAAAGCACGAAAAAGTAGTAGCAATAGGGGAGATAGGTTTAGATTATTATTGGAATAAGGAGAATAAAGAAGCTCAAAGGAAGCTTTTTATAGAACAAATAGAAATAGCAAATAGGCTTGATTTACCGATAGTTATACATACTAGAGATGCTTCAGTTGATACTATACAAATTTTAAAAGAACATCCAGTTAAAAATACAGGTATTTTTCATTGCTGTCCATTAAATCAAGAACTTATTAAAAACGGTTTAGAACTTGGTTTTTATATATCATTTAGCGGGAATATCACTTTCAAAAATGCAAAATCAGAAGAACCTGTTAGGCTTGTACCAAATGAAAAGATACTTATAGAAACAGACAGCCCATACCTCACACCAGAGCCATTTAGAGGAACTAGAAATGATTCTTCTAAAGTGAAATTAGTCGCAAAACGAGTTTCAGACATAAAAGGTATATCTTTGGAAGAAGTGTCAAAAATTACCTATCAGAATGCAAATAGAGTATTTAAAATAAAAGAAAAGTAGAAAATTTTAAAAATTTCTACTTTATTTTTTTGCCCGCAATCCCCAATTTTCGTAGAAAAAGTGGATAAAACCCCTAAAAATGTAACAAAAACTTAATATAAAAAAATGAAAAAAGCTGTAAGGTGCTTCCGTAAAGGATTTGTTAATGATTTCTAAAAAGCCCAAAAATCACCTATTGCAAAAAAAAACAAAAATGCTATCATATAACTAATGAAATAGTTTCAGGGAGGATTTTATTTATGAGAAGGAAAACACTAATCGTGGTGGCATTAGTTGCAATAATGCTACTTAGCAGTTTTCTTCCAATTATTGGATATGCTGCTGACGATGTCGAAAACACAATTGCAGAATTAACCTTCAATACACCCCTTTATAAAGGGTTAAAAGCCTATTTCCAAGAAGAAGGAATAGAGGCTAAGTATGACGATATTGATCATACAATTATAATATCTCAAGATGTTATAGCAGGTATTGAAGAGTTATCATTAAAAGAGAAAGGAATAAATGATATTACAGGTATTGATGCTTTTACTAATGTAAAAAGCTTAATTATCTCTGCTAACCAATTAACAGAGCATAGTAACTTGGAAGTATTAAATGGTTTTGCGAACTTAGAATACCTTGATCTTTCTTCAAATAATATAACAGATGTAAGTGCTATCGAAGGATTAGTTACTACTTTATTAGAAAAAGATTCAAACGCAGTAAACTTAAGTAGCCAAACAGCTACTATGGTAGTTGACGTTGAAACAGATGCTAAAGAAGAACTATTAACAGTAACTTACACTTTACCACAAATTTTACAAATGGCTGGTATTGTTAAAAAAGGAGAAATCACAAATAAAGGTTACTTAAAAGCTGATTGGTTTGTAAATGAAAGTAAGCCATCAAGTGCATCATATTTAGCACCATATATAGTAGGTGCTAGTGTTCCAAACCCAGTTACAGCAGAAGATAATACATTTAAAATTCAAGTTGGTTTAGAATCAGGAGGCTCTTATACAGCACTTCAAGGTTTAATTAAGTTATCTATTAAAATAGAAGATAGAAATAATGGTTCATATAATCCAAACCCATCTTCTGAGAACATATTAAAAGATAGTATATTTACTTTATACTATGTTGTTCATACAGATGTATCAGATGGTATTATCATAAAAGATAATAGATTATATACAGCTATTAAAGAACAATTAATTAAAAACCAAGAAATAAATACTGATTTATTAAGTTATAGATATGGAACATCAAGCGGTGGAGAACTTGCTTATGATTTATGTGATTACAGAGCACAAGGTGGAAAAACAATATTATCTATAAATGGTAATGACTTATATGAATTATCAGATTTCACAGGTTCAAGAGGAAGTGGATACATTTATGATTTAAGAACAAGTGAAAGCTATTTAGTTGATTATGATGTTGTTACAGACGAAATTATAGATGAAGATGGAAATGTTACATATAAACGTAGAGTAAAAGTACCACATATAAATGCAGATTGCCGTAATTTATATGTTGACGCTTGGGATGAAGCTCAAGCATTTGTAATAACTGATTTAGATATAGTAAATAAAATCACTTCTTTGATATTGAACGACAAACAAATACGTAATTTATCAGGAATTGAGCATTTTGTTGGATTAGAATCAAACTTAAATGTTTCATTCAACTATATTAATAGCTTAGCATATATTTATGCTTTAGATGCTAATAAACAATCAAAAGACAGTTCTTTAAGAGAATTATTTAATGAGAGAAAAGCAGCTATGGCTTCAACTAAAACTAAGATAACAGCAGCTTATAATAAAATACTTACAACAAAGAAATCAATAGAAGACAATGTTAAGAAAATTAAAGAACAAATGGATATTATAGCAACAATAACAGATACAGCATCATCAGAATATACAAATGCTATAAAAGCTATTCAAAGTGCTATAAAAGCAATTTATGGAGATCCAGAAAATGCTGAAGATAATGGCTTAATGGGAGAATTTGAAAAATCATTAGGAGATCCTCAAGATGGATTAAATTCTAATTTAAGCACACTATATACAAGACTTTCAAATATGTATAGAGTATTCAATAAAGAATACAAATTGGTATCAATTTTAGTACCAACATTAAATTATCAAACAGAAGAAGAGTATTTAGAATACAAAGATAAAAGCTCTACAAAAGATGGAGCTAAAGGAATTGCAAAAGAACAAGCTTCAAGAATAACAAATTATGAAAAAGCAGGTGCTTTATCAGAATTTGAAAAAGAATTAATTGTTAAAGCATTTGGTTTATCTTTATCAGATGAACAAGAATATCCAGTTTCTTATGCATTAAATGAATTAGTTAAAATGTTTGACGAAGACGATGTTTCAAGATCAACTTGGGTAAACATAAATGAAACATTTATCGAAATTGGTTTATATAGTGGAGCAGCTAATTACTGTTTACTAGAAAGAATGAACAAAGATACAGGAGCAACAGCTTGTTATGCAGCAGATTATTTAGAAAAATTAGTTGAAAATTATCAATATGAAGGAATTGACTCAGAATTAGCTGAAGCAATTTTCCATAAAGTAAGAGATGATGAAGGTTCAACAAGATATAATTCAACATTAAATAACATATTCTTAAAATACATTGAAGAAAAATTAGTTTATAATGACTCAGATTTCTTTAAATGTGAAGGCGCTTACTACCCAGTAAGAGAATTAAAAGTTAAAGAAACAAAAGCTACATCACCAGCAGGTGATTACCCATCAGAAATTTACTTTACAGAGGTAATGCAAGGTGGAAAAGAAAGTACTAAAGGTGCATTCTTCTTTACACAATTGATGAGTTTAGCAAATAAATTTACAGTAGTAGATGAGACAGAAAAATATATTACACTACCAGCACTAAAGAAAATTGATATTAGAAATAATGAAATCGAATCTTTAGGACCTACAAAAATGATAATAACTGCTCCAGATGGAACAGTTACAACAAAAGATGTATCATTAACAGATTTAAAATATTTAAAAGAATTATATGCAGGACATAACTTTGTAACAGGAGATATTAAGTGTGTAGATTGGGCATCAATGACATCACTAAAGAAATTAGATTTATCTTATAACTTTATTGATGATATCTCACCATTACAAGTATTAGAAAACATAAGATACTTAGATGTATCAGACAACTTATTAGAAGGATCATTTAACTTATCATTAAGAAAAATGCCAAAATTAAAAGACTTAATTTTAGCAGGAAATAGATATTCAGATATTACAAGAATTATAAATGATTTTGAAATTACATCTGGAGGAGATCCAACAAGATACTTCGCAAGAGAAGATACTTTAAACTTAGACTTAAGTAGACAAGAACTAGAAATCAACCTTGAAAATCCAATTGAATTTAAGGCAGGTGTAAGAGTATATGAACTTGAATTACCACCAATCTTTGCTCAATTAGAGTACATAGATGCAACAAGAACAGCTTTTGGTACAACAAGTTCTAAAGGATCAATTAAAGCTTCAGGAGGAGTAGCATATATTCCAGTATATGAAGAGGGTGACTTTACAGCAGAAGTAACAGTTATAGCAAAAAATGGTTATCCAGAAGATATAACAACTTCAATGGGTATTAATTCAAGATGTAAAATTAACTATTCTGTAAGAAGAATGGGTGTCTTATCAGTTAAAATTGTTGAAGAAGAAATAACAACAGTTGCAAGAGGAAGCACACAAAAATTTACAGCTAAAGTTGAAGGTAACAATGTAGAGGATACAAAAGTTAATTGGAAAGTTGAAGGAAATACAAGTACAGGTACAGGTATTTCAGATACAGGACTTTTAGTTGTAGGTGCTAACGAAACAGCAGAAACATTGACAATTAAAGCTACATCTGCAATAGATGTAAGAAAAGAAGCAGTTAAAGTAGTTGCAGTAGTAGACCCAGAACTTGAAAAAGTTGTAACAGCTGTAACAGTAACAGCAACAAGCGGAGAAGTAGAACCTGGAAAAGCAATTAGTTTATCAGCAACAGTTGAAGGTTCAAACTTAAAAGACTCTGATCAAGCAGTTACTTGGACAGTAGCAGGAAATACAAGTGTTAATACAAAGATTTCAAATCAAGGTGTACTTTCAGTAGGAGATAACGAAACATCAGGTGCATTATTAGTAACAGCAACATCAGTTACAGATCCAAATAGATCTGGAAGCTTAGCAATAACAGTAAAATTACCAGAAGGACAAGAACCTGATAATCCAAATCCACCTACACCACCTGTTGATCCTGATAACCCTGACAACCCTGACAACCCAGATAAACCAGACAAACCAAATCCACCTACTCCATCAGGAGTAAAATATGGATATACAGTTTCAGAAGATGGAACAGAGTTACTTGGTATTTCACCAGATACAATAACATCAGCATTTATTACAAAATTACTAACAGAAGAAGGATATACAGCAGAAGTTAAGAGAAATGGAAATAAAATTTCAGATACAGCTAAAGTTGCAACAAGTGACTTAGTAGTTATATCAAAAGATGGAAAAGTAGTAGATACTTTTGAGCTAATAGTAAAAGGTGATGTAAACGGAGACGGAGTTGCAGATGCAGCAGATAGTTCATTAATTAAAGCTTACAGAGCTAAATTAACAACATTATCTGGAGCATTCTTAACAGCAGCAGATATTGATGCAGATAATGAAGTTACAGTAGTAGACGTAAGATTACTATTATACCATAGAGCAAAAATAGACGGATACATTCTATAATTAAATAAAATCCAGGCAGATTCTCATAAGGATTTCCCTTATGAGAATTTGTCAAAAAAAGGTATTGCAATTAAGAGTGTTTAGTGATATTCTTAATTTGTATAAATATCAATCATAGGAGAAAATTAATGAAGAGAAAATTATTAATAGTATATGTGTTTATAGCATTTGTATTAGTATGTACAAATGTATATGCTGCACTTACAATGGACTTAAGTTTAGTTCCAGAAAGTGAGAAAGTAAAACAAGGTTCAGATTTAGTAGTTGCAGTTAAATTAAATAATGTCTCAGGACCAGTATCTTCAATAGAAGGTTATATAAATGTTGATGAAAATGTTTTAGAGCCAATATCAGAAAGTATGATAAAAGGTGATAAAATTGAAATCAAAGCAGATGGAAAAAAAGTAAGTGATTTAGATTATGTCTTTAATCCACAAAATACAGACTCAGATTATGATGTTGTTTTCAACACTAAAAAAGAAAATATTGAAAATAATGACTGTTTCTTTATAATGGATTTAAGAAAAGATATCAAAGGTAATTGCGATATTATGACTTTAAACTTTAAAGTAAAAGATAATGCAACTGTTGCACAAGCTACACAAGCTGTAAAATTTAGAGTAGCATCAGCAGTTTCAGCAAGCGATTTAAAAGATAAAGTAACTGATCTTTCAGCAAACTTAAGCTTTGAAGTTCTAGATAAAAATGCAAGTACAGAAGAGCCACCAAAACCAGATGAGAATAAGACAGACGAGAACAAAACAGATGACAATAATAAACCAGATGATAACAAACCAGAGAAAAAAGAGTTAAAAGGTGAAATAAGTTATAGTACAACTAGTGAAACAACAGGACCTGTTACAGCAACTCTAAAAGTAGATGATGGTGTAACAGTTACAAATAACAGTGGAAAAAAGACTTATACTTTCAGTAAAAATGGATATTACATATTTGAATTTGCAGATGATGACGGAAATACTGGAAAAGCTAGAGCAGAAGTGTCATGGATAAAATCAACAGCTGGTAATGGAAATAATAATGATGATAAAAAAGATGACAAGAAAAATGAAAACAAAAATGTAAATAACACTACAAACACTAATAAAAATACAAATAATACAACTAACAATACAAATAAAAATGTAAATTCTAACAAAAATGTAAATGATACAACAGTTTCAGGAAATAAAATTCCTAAAGCTGGAGCAGGAATGCTAATGTTACCAGTTGTAGTATTTGCAGTACTAGGATATGTAAGTTATATTAAATATTTAAAATATAAAGAATTTTAATAAGAAAGAGGCTTGGATAAAACCAGCCTCTATTTTTATTTGTAAAATACTTGCTTATTTTTTTCGATGTGATATAATGAAGTCAAATTTAATATGGAGGATTGGAAATTATGGGACCAATTATTATAATAATACTAGTTATATTAGTTGTATTTGTACTAATTTACAATGGTTTGGTGTCTTTAAGAAATAGAGTTCACAATGCTTGGAGCCAAATAGATGTGCAATTACAAAGAAGATTTGATTTAATACCTAATTTAGTAGAAACAGTTAAAGGTTATATGGCACATGAAGAGAGTGTTCTTACAAAAGTTACAGAACTTAGAACTTCTTGGGCAAATGCTACAACAGTTTCTAAAAAAGCAGAGTTAGATGGAGAATTAACAGGAGCATTAAAGACAATTATGTCTGTTTCTGAAAATTATCCAGATTTACAAGCTAGCAAAAACTTTTCTGAATTACAAGAAGAGTTAAGAAGCACAGAGGATAAGATTGCTTATGCAAGACAATTCTATAATGATAGTGTTACAAGGTATAATACAAAAATACAAACTATACCAACAAACATTATTGCTTCTATCTTTAACTTCAAAGCAGAAGAGTTATTTGAAGTAGCTTCTAGTGAAGCAAGACAAAATGTAAAAGTTGATTTTAACAAATAAGAAGTATGGGGCGAAAGATAGTATTCGCTCCATTTTTTTAAGGAGAGCATTATGTACGAAGATATAAGAAATAACAAAATAAAAACAGGTGTAATAGTTGCAATATTTACAACAATGATTACTCTAATTATATATGCAGTTTGTCATTTATGTGGTTATGGAGAATCAGCAATAATTTTTTCAATGATTTTTGCAATCATTTCTTCAATTGCAACATATTATAATTGTGATAAGGTAGTTCTAGCTTCAGTGCAGGCTAGACCTGCAACACCTGAAGAAGATTTGCAACTTACTAATATATTAGATGGTTTAATGATTGCTTCTGGTTTAGAAGATAAACCAAGATTATATGTTGTAGAATCTCCTCAGCCTAATGCTTTTGCAACAGGTAGGAACCCTAAAAATGCAGTAATATGTGTAACTACTGGATTAATTGAAAAACTAAATTATAGAGAACTTGAAGGCGTTGTTGCACACGAACTTTCACATATTAAGAATTATGATATAAGACTTTCAGCAGTAATTAGTGTAATGGCTGGTTTCATAGTTATATTATCTGATATGATTTATCGTTCAAGTTTTAGGAGAAATAGAAGTAGTGATAATGATTCAAATTCAGGACAAGGAATTTTAATATTAATTGGTGCAATACTTTTAATTTTATCACCACTTATTTCAAATTTAATACAACTTGCAGTTTCAAGAAGAAGGGAGTATTTAGCGGATGCAACAGCAGTTTCCTTTACTAGAAACCCTGACGGATTGATTTCAGCCTTGAAAAAAATTTCTGAAGATGACTCAGAACTAGATGTAGCAAGTGGAAGCAATGCTTTTATGTATATTGAAAATCCTTTTAAAAACAAAAGAAAAAAAGAAGCAAGTAGCCTGTTTTCAACGCATCCAAGCGTTTATGAAAGAGTCGAAGCATTAGAAAAATTAAAATAAAGTCATAATTGACAAAAAACAGGAATAATAGTATAATGTGTTCGTAACTTTAAGGAGGTACATTTTATGAAAACAGACAAAAAATTATCTGTAAAGATAATTCGTAAGATTGTTTTTGTATGTATTATTCTAATTTGTTTATTTGCAGTAGGAGTTATAGCTGGTAGATCTGACATAAATAATATTACAATTGTTTTTGCAGATGATACAGAAATTTCAGTTATGACCTCTAATGTAAAAGTTTCTGATATATTAGATGAAAATCATATCATATTACTTCCAGATGAAGTAGTTAACCCTGATTTAGAGTCTAATATTGATATCGCTAGAAAAATAATAATCAGCAAAGCAAAAGACGCCAAAGTTGTTGTTGCAGAAGATGTTCAAAGCGTTTCAACAGAAGAAATACTAGGAAAATATGTAACAATAACAGAGAAAATTATTACAGAGCAAGTAGAAATTCCTTTTGAAACTGTAACAAAAGATGTTTCAAAAGAAGGAACTGAAACAACAGATAGAGTATTGCAAAAAGGCGAAAACGGCTTAAAAGAAATAAAATATAGAGCAAAATTCCAAGATGAAGTTGAGATTGAAAGAGTAGTAATTTCTGAAGAAATCATTAAAGAACCAGTTGATAAGATTATACAAATATCTACAAAGATAACTTCAAGATCAGCTATTAGAAGTACTTCAATTGCACCAGATGTACTTGCAGCAAGTGTACAAGGAGTACAAGGTAGAGCAGTTACTTTAAATGCTTCTGCATATACAGCTTCAACTTGCGGTAAACCAGTAGGTAGTCCAGGATATGGTATTACATCATCAGGAGCAGCAGCAAAATCTTACTACACAGTAGCAGCAGGTAGTGCTTATCCAATTGGAACAGTAGTATACATTCCATATTTTGCTAGTAGCCCAAATGGTGGATGGTTTGTAGTACAAGATAGAGGTGGAGCAATATCAAATAATAGAATTGATATTTACTTTGACTCAGTATCTGAATGTACACAATTTGGTAGAAGAAACTTAGAATGTTATATATATAACTAATAGAGAAGAAGAGAATTTGAAAAAATTCTCTTTTTTTATTGCATTTCACAAAGTATGCTGTTATAATAAGTATAATTTATTTCAATAATCTGGCATTTCGCCACAAAAATCAAGTTTTTAAAATTGAATATGGAAGGAAAGTGATGTCAAACTGGTTTCAGTAGTAAAATCAATGACCCTGCAAGGCTTAAATGGTATGCTTGTTAATGTTGAAGTTGATGTATCAGGAGGGATGCCGTCTTGGAGCGTTGTAGGGCTACCAGATACAGCTATTAAAGAGTCAAAAGAAAGAATTAGAACAGCTATAAAAAATTGTGATGTAGAACTGTTTAGTAGAAAATATATTATAAATTTATCGCCTGCGGATATAAGGAAAGAAGGTGCTTCGCTAGATCTTGCGATTGCTATTCGGAATATTAAAAAGTATAGAAAAGATAAAAGAGGCTGATATCTCAGATACTATTTTTTTAGGTGAGTTATCTTTAAATGGGAAAGTGAAGAAAATAAATGGAATACTTCCTATATGTCTAGAAGCAGTCAAAATGCGGGATTAAAAAAATAGTTGTACCAGCAGAAAATAGTAAAGAAGCGAGTATTGTAGAAGGATTAGAAGTTATTGGAGTGAAACACTTATTAGATGTAATAAAATACTTAAACGGAGAACTTAAAATTCAAAAAAGCAAGGTAAATATAAAGGAAATTTTTAGGATAGAAAATAATTCTGAGTTAGATTTTGCAGAAGTGAAAGGACAAGAAACAATAAAAAGAGCTTTAGAAATTGCAGCAGCAGGTCGGGCATAATGTTCTAATGATACGGAAGCCCGGGTTCGCGGGAAAACTATGCTTGCTAGAAGAATAACTAGTATATTACCAAATTTAAGTTTTGAAGAAGCGCTAGAAATTACCAAAATACATAGTGTGGCTGGAAAGCTTAGAAATAATACTGTTGTAAATGGCAGACCATTTAGAAGCCCACATCATACCATATCTATGGCTGGATTAATAGGTGGAGGAAGCTTTCCAAAACCTCGGTGAAATAAGCTTGTCACACTTTGGAGTGCTGTTTTTAGACGAGCTTCCAGAGTTTAGTAGAAATACAATTGAGTTTTTAAGAGGACCACTAGAAGATAGAGAAGTTACAATCAGTAGAGCAAATGCTACTTATTGTTATCCCTGCAATTTTATGTTAGTAGCTAGTATGAACCCTTGCCCTTGCGGATTTTATGGAAGTTCAGATAAGGAATGTACTTGTAGTCAAAAACAAAGAGAACAGTATAGAAATAAAATAAGTGGCCCGATACTTGATAGAATAGATATACAAGTTGAAGTGCCTAGTGTTAAGTATGAAAAACTAGAAGGTAGAAAAGGTGAGAGTTCAGTAAGTATACGTGAAAGAGTAAATAGAGCAAGACAGATACAATTAGAAAGATATAAGGGCTTAAATATTTATTCTAATGCAGATTTAACGCCTAAACTAATTGAAACTGTTTGCAAGCTTAGCGAACCATCAAAGATAATATTAAAGAAATCTTTTGAACAAATGAATCTTAGTGCTAGAGCATATTCAAGAATTTTAAAAGTAGCAAGAACTATTGCTGATTTAGATGGACAAAAAGATATATCTAGCACACATATAATTGAAGCAATAGGATATAGGAGTTTAGATAGGAAATAATGGAATATAGAAAGATAAATATAGCAGATAAAGACTACCCAGAAAAGCTTCGTAAGATTAAAGCACCTCCTCATAATATATATGCGATAGGAAATCTCAGTTTACTTCACGAAGATAGTATATCAGTAGTTGGTACAAGACATATAACTGACTATGGTAGTAGATATGGAAAAATGATATGTAAGGAATTTGCTATGCGAGGCATTCCGATTGTTAGTGGTATGGCAGTTGGAGCGGATACTTTAGCACATAAGATTGCACTAGAATACACAGGTAAAACAATCGCAGTATTGCCAAGCGGTTTAGAGAATATTTTTCCTAAACAAAATGTAAAATTATTCAATGAAATTGTCAAAAAGGATGGGTTGGTAATTAGTGAATATGAACCAGAGTTATCTGCAAATAGTAAACGATTTTTAGAACGAAATAGGATAGTAGCAGGACTAGGTGTGGGATTGTTTGTTATAGAAGCACTGTTTAGAAGTGGTACTAGTGTTACTGCAAAAATTGCGAAAGAGCAAGGGAAGGACGTGTTTGCGCTTCCACGGAAGTTTAGATAATATATACTCTGTGGGGACAAATAATCTTATAAAAAACGGTGCAAAATTAGTGACAGGACCTGTGGATATCTTAAAAAATTATCCTAATTTACTTGCTAAAAAAATCAAATTTTTAAAAGAAAAAAATGTAAATGAAGAATATGAAGAAATTTATAAAGCACTCCTTTTTGACAAATATTTGAGCGTTGATGAAATAATTGCTAAAACGGGAAAGGCTACTCGTGACGTAATTACAAAAATAACCTTAATGGAGCTTGAAGGAATAATTGAACAAAAAACAGGAAAGGGGTATAGGAAAAAACAATGAGTGATTATTTAAAAATTGGAAGTTTTGGAGAAGAGATTGCGACACAATATTTAGAAAATAGAGAGTATAATATTTTAGCTAGAAACTTCAAATGTGCACAAGGTGAAATCGATATTGTAGCTAGCAAGAATAATGAGATAATATTTTGTGAGGTAAAGACTAGAAGCAATCAAAATTATGGAGAGCCAATTGATAGTGTAAATAGAACTAAACAAAGCCATATCTGGCATGCTGCGGAATACTATTTGTATAAAAATAATCTAATAAACAGTTTTGTACGATTTGATGTATTAGAAGTATATGTTAATGGCGCACGAGTAGAAATCAATCAAGTAAAAAATGTTTTTTCATAGTAGTATTGCCAATTTGAGTAAATAAGTATATAATACATTTGTATTTTTATACATATAAAAGGGGAAACAAATGAAATTAATATCTTGGAATGTAAATGGCTTAAGGGCCGTATATAATAAAGGCTTTGAAGAAATATTTAAAAATTTTGATGCAGATGTATTTTGTATTCAAGAGACTAAAATGCAGCCTGGTCAATTGGATTTAAGTTTCGATGGTTATGATATGTACTTAAATAGTGCAGTAAGAAAAGGTTATTCAGGAACAGCAGTGTTTACTAGAGTAAAACCAATAAGTGTAAGCTACGGTATTGGAATTGAAAAACACGATACTGAAGGTAGAGTTATAACTGTGGAATTCGAAAACTTTTATTTAGTAAATTGCTACACTCCGAATTCGCAAAGAGAACTTACAAGACTTGAATATAGAGTAGAGTGGGAAAATGATTTTAGAAAGTATTTGAAAAACTTAGATGATAAGAAGCCAGTTATCCTATGTGGAGACTTAAATGTTGCACATCAAGAAATTGATTTAAAAAATCCAAAGACAAACAGGGGAAATGCAGGTTTTACAGATGAAGAAAGACGTGAAATGACTAATCTATTAGAAACAGGTTTTGTGGATAGTTTTAGATATTTATATCCTGATAAAACTGATAGTTATTCTTGGTGGTCTTATATGGGGAAAGCTCGTGAAAAAAATGTGGGCTGGAGGATAGATTACTTTATAGTTTCAAAAAAAGTAAAGCAAAATATCGAAGAGGCAAGTATTCACCCAGAAGTATTTGGTAGTGATCATTGCCCAGTAGAATTAGATATTAAATTTTAAAGGAGAAAAATATGGGAAAAAAAGCAGATAATATAGGAAAGTGGCTATTTTGGTTTTCCTTAGTCCTAGTATCAGTAATTGCATATAAAATGATAGACAGCTTATCAGGTGTTTTTTCAGCAATAGGATCATTTATAGGAGTATTAGTGCCATTTATCGCGGGAGGTGTAATTGCATATTTATTATACACACCATGCAAGGCAATTGAGGAATCTTTTAACACAGACAAGATAAAGTTTTTAAAGAAGCATAGAAGAGGACTAAGTGTTATTACAGTATATTTTATAATTGCAAGTATAATATTTATAATAATAAATTTTATTAGCCCAGCAATTACTAAAAATGTAATTGAACTTGCAAATAAATTACCAAATTTCTACACAAGTGCAATTGAATTTTTAAAAACTTTACCAGAAGATACTTTTTGGTCAAATCTAAATATTACTGAAATAGTAAAATCTATTGAAGAGTTTAATATTTCAGAAGTAATTATCGATTGGGTAAGTTTAGAAAACATAGGTAACTATGTTAAAGGAATAGTCGGTGCGACAAACGTTGTATTTGATTTATTTGTTATGATAGTAATTTCAGTATATATATTACTTGAGAGAAAAGATATTAAGAACTTTATTAGTAATTTTATGAAAGCTGTTTGCGAAGATGGCACTTATCAAAAATGGATAAATCTATATGAAAGAACAAATAATATTTTTTATAAATATATTTCTAGTCAGATATTAGATGGATTTATTGTGGGTATACTTACATCAATTGTAATGAACATAATGGGAATAGAGTATGCAACTTTACTTGGAATTATGATAGGTTTATTTAATGTTATTCCATATTTTGGAGCAATCGCTGCGGTTATTATAGCTGCTGTAATTACAATATTTACAGGTGGTTTTACTACAGCATTATGGATGACAATAGTTGTTATAATAGTTCAACAAATAGATGCAAACATTATAAACCCAAGAATTTTAGGAAATTCGTTAAATGTAAGTCCAATATTAGTTATTTTTTCAACAACACTTGGTGGAGCATATTTTGGAGTTTTAGGAATGTTCTTAGGAGTTCCAATTGCAGCTCTTATCAAAATATTTGTATTAGATTTTGTTAATCAAAGAAATGAAGTTAAAGTTCAGAAACTAGAAGAGGAATAAAAATGGAGGATTTTTCAGGATACAGAAAACTGAATATCAAAAAAGTAATAATTACAGTTGCAATACTAGTTTTATTAGTTGTGAGTATAATTGTTTTTGCTATTTCTAGAAAAATGGAGCGTCAGCCAAAAGAAAACAAAAATACTCAAGTAGTAGAAAATAATACAGAGGCAAAAACTCAAATTTTCAAAGATTTAGATGGAAGAGTAAGTGTAGAGCTTCCTACAAAATATAATCTTACTCAATCTCATAATAGTGAATATTTAATTAAAGTTTCTTCACCAGAAAATATGTCTATATATATTTCTGAGATTGAGAAAATTGAAGGAAGACCACTTTCTTCGATAGCAAGGGCAGATAAGCTTGCATATATAGAATCTTATAATGCAAATTCTAATGTATCTGATATTAAAGAATTGAATGTGAATGGCAATTTAGCAGAGACTTATAGTTTTCATTACCTAGATGAGAACTTGAATAAAGCCTTCTGCTTGCAGGTAGTTTTACTGGAATTAGACGATGGAATCTATGTATTTGATATAGATTATCCGCTTGATGATTTAAGCTTATATAAAAATTTAGTAACAGAAGTTTTAGAAAATTTCATCAAATACTAATTTCCCTAAGAAAATTTTGAAAAAACTCTTGACTTGTACCTTGTATATATGGTATAGTATTATAGCATATATATCCATATATGAAAGGTAGTAAATAGTGAGTATTATAAAAGTTTTAGAAATAAAGTAAAAAAGTAATCAAATATAAAGGTAAGCAAAGTTTAGCGTACCTTTATATTTGTTTTTTATTCCTATTTATTATTACCAAAAATGATATTTTAAATTTGAATAAAGAGGAATTGATTAAAAGAGGCACTACGGAAATGAGGTTTTCGGCAGGGAAATTAAATTTTTGTAATAACCTTTTAAGCCAAGAAGGACTTTATCTCAAATTTTAATATAAAAAGCCTGCTAATTTTATATAAAAGGGTGGTTCGTTTTGATAGAAGTAAAAGATGTTGTGCACGAGAAATGTGTACGTAAGACTTTTTCAAGAATAGGAGATTTTATTGATATTCCTAATCTTATTAAAGTTCAAAAAGATTCTTATGACTGGTTTATAAACGAAGGTCTTGGAGAGGTATTAAGAGATATTTCACCTATTGAAGATTATTCAGGTAACCTAGTATTAGAATTCTTTGATTATGAGATGGAGAAAGAGACAAAGTATTCTCTAGAAGAAGCAAAAGAAAGAGATGCAACTTATTCAACAAGATTGCATGTAAAGGTTAGATTAATTAACCGTGAAACTGGAGAAATTAAAGAGCAAGAGATTTATTTAGGTGATTTTCCAGTTATGACAGATAGCGGTACATTCGTTATTAATGGTGCAGAGAGGGTTGTAGTTAGCCAGTTAGTTCGTTCACCAGGTTGTTATTATGATTCTAGTTATGATAAAACTGGTAAAAAGCTATATGCAGCTACTGTAATGCCAATCAGAGGAGCTTGGCTTGAATATGAAACAGATAGTAATGATGTTTTCTATGTTAGAATTGATAGAACAAGAAAATTACCTGTTACTTCATTATTAAGAGCTATTGGCTTAGATACAGATGAGAAAATCATTGATTTGTTCGGAGAAGATGAGAAAATCTTAGCAACAATAGCTAAAGACCCTGTTAAAAACGCAGATGAAGCTTTAGTTGAAATCTACAAAAAATTAAGACCAGGAGAGCTTCCAACAGTTGACGCTGCTAGAAACTTATTTACAGGTTTATTCTTCGATAATAGAAGATATGATTTATCAAAAGTTGGTAGATATAAATATAATAAAAAATTAGGTCTAGCTTCAAGAATTGAGAAACACGTTGCTGCTGAAACAATTGCAAATCCAGAAACTGGAGAAGTATTTGTTGAAAAAGGAGAAGTTATTTCAAGAGAAGTTGCTAGAGAAATACAAAATGCAGGTATCAATATAGTTAATGTTCAAATTGAAGATAAAGTTGCTAAAGTTATTGGTAACGGTACTGTTGATATTAGAAGTTTTGTTGATCCTAAAATAGCAGATGAATTAAAAATTAAAATAGACGTAAATTATGAAATCTTAAAAGGCATCTTAGATACAACAGAAGAGAAAGATTTAAAACGTGTTATAGAAGAAAGAATTGAAGAGTTAATTCCAAAACATATAGTAACAGAAGATATTATTGCTTCTGTAAACTATTTACTAAATCTTGAATATAATACATATATTTCAGACCCAAGAAAACCAAGATTAGGTGAAGTAGATGATATTGACCACTTAGCAAACAGAAGAATTAGATGTGTTGGAGAGCTTTTACAAAATCAATTTAGAATTGGTTTGACAAGATTGGAAAGAGGAGTTCGTGAGAGAATGACAATCCAAGATTTAGATGTTGTTACTCCACAAACTTTGATTAATACAAAACCAATCACATCTTCAATTAGAGAGTTCTTTGGAAGCTCACAATTATCACAATTTATGGATCAATGTAATCCGTTATCTGAGCTTACACATAAAAGAAGAATTTCAGCTTTAGGACCTGGTGGTTTATCAAGAGAAAGAGCTGGATTTGAAGTTCGTGATATTCACTATACTCACTATGGTAGACTTTGCCCAATAGAGTCTCCTGAAGGACCAAACATAGGTCTTATATCAGCACTTTCAACATTTGCTATTATAAATGAATATGGTTTCATTGAAACACCATATAGAAGAATAGACAAAGAAACAGGAAAAGTAACAGATGAAGTTACTTATATGACAGCTGATGATGAAGATAATTATATCATCTGCCAAGCATCAGAGCCTTTAGATAAAGATGGTAAATTATTACATGAAAGAATTAGAGTTAGAGAGCGTGCAGAAATTAAAGAGATTGAAAGAGAAAAAGTAGATTATATGGATATTTCTCCAAAACAATTAGTTTCTGTTGGTGCAGCTATGATACCATTCTTAGAGCACGACGACGCTAACCGTGCCTTAATGGGTGCAAACATGCAACGTCAGGCAGTTCCACTTATGATTACAGACTCACCACTTGTAGGAACAGGTATTGAATACAAAGCAGCTAAAGATTCAGGAGTTATGATACTTGCTGAAGAAGATGGTTTAGTAGAAACTGTTACAGGTGATGAAATCATTATTAAAAATAAAACAGGTAGAAAGAAATATGTTCTTAGAAAATTCAAGAGAACAAATGGAAGTACTTGTATAAATCAAAGACCAATCGTAAAAGAAGGTGAAGAAGTAAAACGTGGAGACGTTATTGCTGATGGACCTGCTACTGATAAAGGAGAGATGGCTTTAGGAAAGAACGTGCTTATAGCTTTCACAACTTGGGAAGGTTATAACTACGAAGATGCTATCTTGTTATCAGAAAGATTAGTTAAAGAAGATGTTTATACATCAATTCACATTGAAGATTATGATTGTGAATGCCGTGATACAAAATTAGGACCAGAAGAAATTACAAGAGATATACCAAATGTTGGTGAAGACTCTCTTAAAGACTTAGATGATAATGGTGTTATTAGAATTGGTGCTGAAGTTAGACCTGGAGATATCTTAGTTGGTAAAGTTACTCCAAAAGGAGAAACAGAACTTACAGCTGAGGAAAGATTATTAAGAGCTATCTTTGGTGAAAAAGCTAGAGAAGTTAGAGATACATCACTTCGTGTACCTCATGGAGAAGCTGGAACAGTTGTTGATGTTAAAGTTTATACTAGGGAGAATTCTGATGAATTAGGACCTGGTGTAAATCAAATAATCAGAATATATATTGCTCAAAAAAGAAAAATATCTGTTGGAGATAAGATGGCTGGTCGTCATGGTAACAAAGGTGTTATTTCAAGAATATTACCAGAAGAAGATATGCCATTTATGCCAGATGGAACACCAGTAGATGTTGTACTTAACCCACTTGGTGTACCTTCTCGTATGAATTTAGGTCAAGTTCTTGAAGTTCACTTAGGTGCAGCTGCAAGAATGTTAGGATGGAAAGTTGCAACACCAGTATTTGATGGTGCATTTGAAGAAGATATTGAAGAAATGTTAGATTTAGCTGGATTAGAAACAAATGGTAAAACAATTTTATATGATGGTAGAACAGGAGAACCATTTGATAAACCAATTACAGTTGGTGTAATGTACATGTTAAAACTTCACCACTTAGTTGATGATAAGATACATGCTCGTTCAACTGGACCATACTCATTAGTTACACAACAACCACTTGGAGGTAAAGCTCAATTTGGTGGTCAAAGATTTGGAGAGATGGAAGTTTGGGCATTAGAAGCTTATGGTGCTGCATATACACTTCAAGAAATATTAACAATTAAATCTGACGATGTTATCGGAAGAGTAAAAACTTATGAAGCAATTGTTAAAGGTGAAAACATACCAGAACCAGGTGTTCCAGAGTCATTTAAAGTACTTATTAAAGAACTTCAATCATTAGGATTAGATGTTAAATTATATAATGATAATGAAGAACTTGAAATAAAAGAACATGTTGAAGAAGCTCTTGATGGAATCGAAGAAAGAATTGATGAAAGTGAGCTTGAAGAAGACAACCTAAATGAAGTTAGTGAAGATGAACTAGAAGAATATGATGAAGATGGAGATGATTTCTTCACTAATATACTAGATGAAGATGATATTCCAGATGATAAAATATTTGGAGAATTAAATAATTTAGAAGAATAATTAAGTGAATATAGTTTTTGCTAGAATAGCCATTTGACAAGATAAATTGCTCAGCAGTGGATAAATGGCTATTTGGGGCAAAGATGCAAAATATTTTTAGGAGGCTACTTAATAAAGTGGAAGAATTAGAGGTTTTTAATAAAATTAAAATTGGTTTAGCTTCTGATGAAAAAATTAGAGGTTGGTCTCATGGAGAAGTAAAAAAACCAGAAACTATCAATTACAGAACATTAAAACCAGAAAAAGATGGACTTTTTTGTGAGAAAATATTTGGTCCTACAAAAGACTGGGAGTGTCACTGTGGTAAATACAAAAGAGTTAGATATAAAGGTATTGTTTGTGATAGATGTGGTGTTGAAGTTACAACTGCAAAAGTAAGAAGAGAAAGAATGGGACATATTGAACTTGCAGCTCCAATAGCTCATATTTGGTATTTCAAAGGAATTCCAAGTAGAGTGGCTTTAATGTTAGATATTTCACCAAGAAGCTTAGAAAAGGTTATATATTTTGCTTCATACATAGTTACAGATAAAGGAACTTCTGGACTTTTAAAATGCCAAATTTTAAATGAAAAAGAATATCATGAAGCAGAAGAAAAATATGGTAGAGGTTCTTTTAAAGCAGAAATGGGTGCAGAAGCTATTAGAAAATTATTAGCTGAAATAGACCTTGAAAAATTATCTGCAAAATTAAAGAAAGAATTAGAAAAAGCTAGTGAGCAAAAGAAAGCTAAAATTATTAAAAGATTAGATACAGTAGAATCATTCAGAATGTCTAAAAATAAACCAGAATGGATGGTTATGAGTGTTATTCCTGTAATACCACCAGAAATCAGACCAATGGTACAATTAGATGGTGGTAGATTTGCTACTTCTGATTTAAACGATTTATATAGAAGAGTTATAAATAGAAATAACAGATTAAAAAGATTATTAGAATTAGGCGCACCAGAAATTATTGTTAGAAATGAAAAAAGGATGCTTCAAGAATCTGTTGATGCTTTAATTGATAATGGTAGAAGAGGAAGACCTGTTACAGGTGCTGGAAATAGACCATTAAAATCATTATCAGATATGCTAAAAGGTAAACAAGGTAGATTCCGTCAAAACTTACTTGGTAAGAGGGTTGACTATTCAGGTCGTTCAGTTATTGTTGTTGGACCAGAATTAAAAATTTACCAATGTGGTTTACCAAAAGAAATGGCAGTTGAATTATTCAAACCATTTGTTATGAAAGAGTTAGTTGGAAGAGGATTAGCTCATAATATTAAAAATGCTAAGAGAATGGTTGAAAAATTAAGACCAGAAGTATGGGATATATTAGAAGAGGTTATTCAAGATCACCCTGTTATGTTAAACCGTGCTCCTACTCTACATAGATTAGGTATTCAAGCATTCCAACCGATATTAGTTGAAGGTAGAGCTATAAAACTTCACCCATTAGTTTGTACAGCATTCAATGCTGACTTTGATGGTGACCAAATGGCTGTCCATGTTCCACTTACACCAGAAGCTATTTCAGAAGCAAGATTCTTAATGCTTTCTGTAAATAACTTATTAAAACCACAAGATGGTAAACCAGTTACAGTACCATCACAAGATATGATTTTAGGTGCATATTACCTAACAGTTCAAATTGATGGTGAAAAAGGTGAAGGTATGTACTTTAAAGATAAAGATGAAGCTTTAATGGCATACCAAAATGGTGATGTTGGATTACACGGAAAAGTCAAAGTTAGAATGTTTAAAGAAATTGATGGAGAAGAAAAACATAAAACTATTGAAACAACAGTTGGTAGATTAATATTTAACGAAGGTATCCCACAAAACTTAGGATTTGTTGATAGAAGTAATCCAGAAAATGAATTTGAACTTGAAATTGATTTCCCAGTTATCAAGAAAAACTTAGGAAAGATAGTTGCAAATTGTATTGCTGTTAATGGATTATCAGTTTCAGCAGATGTTTTAGACTATATTAAATCAATTGGTTATAAATATTCAACTAGAGGTGCTATTACAGTGTCTGTTGCAGACGTTGCAGTACCACCAGCTAAGAAAGAAATCTTATCAGCTGCTGATAATGATGTAAAACATATTTTAGCACAATATAAACGTGGTGTTATTACTGAAAGCGAAAGATATGATGCAGTAATTAAAGTTTGGGAAAAAGCTACAAGTGATGTAACAGAAGCTATGAAAAATAACTTTGATGACTTAAACCCAATTTATATGATGGCTCAATCTGGTGCCCGTGGTAATATGAACCAGTTAAGACAAATTGCAGGTATGCGTGGACTTATGGCTAATACTCAAGGTAAAGCCGTTGAAATTCCAGTTAAATCTTGTTTCCGTGAAGGACTAGATGCTTTAGAGTATTTCATTTCTTCACATGGTGCTAGAAAAGGTTTAACAGATACAGCGCTAAGAACTGCTGACTCTGGTTACTTAACAAGAAGATTAGTAGACGTTTCTCAAGATATTATTATTAGAGAAGACGATTGTGGATCTAAAGAAGGTATATTATTAGATGATATCAAGTCTGGAAACCAAGTAATTGAAGAGTTAGAAGAAAGATTAGTTGGTAGATTTGTTATCGAAGATATCAAAGATCCAAAAACAGGAAAAGTTATTGTCGATACAGACACAATGATAAAAGAAAAAGAAGCTAAAGAAATCGTAGCAGCTGGATATGATAAAGTTTATGTACGTTCTATCTTAGGATGTAAATGTAAACTTGGAGCTTGTAGAAAATGCTATGGTATGGGATTAGCTACAAGAGACTTAGTTCATAAAGGAGAATCTGTTGGTATTATCGCAGCTCAATCAATTGGTGAGCCTGGTACACAGCTTACTATGAGAACATTCCACACAGGTGGTGTAGCTGGAGGAGATATCACACAAGGTCTTCCTAGGGTTGAAGAGCTATTTGAAGCTAGAAATCCAAAAGGTTTAGCTATTGTTTCTGAAATCTCTGGTACAGTTAAGATTAACGAAGAGAAGAAGAGAAAAGAAGTTATTGTTACAAGTAAAGATGATAGCAAAACTTACGTAATTAGCTTTGGTTCAAAATTAAAAGTAAAAGAAGGAGACGAAATTGAAGCTGGTGATCCAATCACAGAAGGTTCAATCAATCCAAATGATTTACTTGCAATCAAAGGACCAGAAGGTGTTTATAGATATATCATTGCCGAAGTTCAAAAAGTTTATAGAAACCAAGGTGTTGATATCAACGATAAACATATTGAAGTTATAGCAAGACAAATGCTTAAAAAAGTTAGAATTGAAGATCCAGGAGATACAGGTATGTACACTGCATCACTTGTTGAATTATTAGACTTTGAAGAGAAAAATGCAGAAATGATAGCAGAAGGAAAACGCCCAGCTACTGGAAAACGAGTTCTTTTGGGTATTACAAAAGCTTCTCTTGCAACAGAAAGTTTCTTATCAGCAGCTTCATTCCAAGAGACAACAAAAGTATTAACAGAAGCAGCAATCAAAGGTAAAGAAGATTCTTTAATCGGATTAAAAGAAAACGTAATCATTGGTAAATTAATACCAACTGGTACAGGATTAAAATATTATCAAGATTTAGAAATAAACACTAAATCTAAAGTAGCTGAGCCAGAAGTAGCAGAAGGTGAAAAAACTGAAACTACTACAGAAGCTGAACAAGTTACTGTTCCAGAAACAAATGAAAATGGGGATGTAAAAGAAACAGAAGAAGTTTAAGTAAGGAGAGAAATTTATGAAAAAACAAGATAAAGCATTAATTATTTCAATAGTAATATTTGTAGTTGCTGCAATAATTGCTCTTGTAATCGTATTAAATAAAGGTAAAATCTTTGGAAAATCATTAGTTTCAATAGAAAGCGGAAAAGATACTTCAATTGCAGCTGGAGCTCCAGTTGTATCAATTGAAAGTGACAAAGAATATATGTCTTTAAAAGATAAAGAGACAGCAACACTTACAGTTAAAGCTGATGGTGAAGAAGTTTCAGAAGGTGTAGAATATACATCTTCTGATGAAACAGTTGCAACAGTAAAAGATGGAGTAGTAACACCTGTTGGTGTAGGTCACGCAACTATAACAGCAAAATATAAAGAAGGTCAAAGCACAGTAGATTTAAAAACAATTAAACCTATAAAAACAATGAAATTTACTGCAACAAGTAGTACAGTTAAAGTTGGAGCTGATTTACAACTTAAACTACAAGTTACACCATCTGATGCAAGTATTGATACTTTAATATATTCTTCAAGTAATGATGAGATTGCAACAGTAAATAAAAATGGTATTGTAACAGGAGTTCAAAGAGGTAAAGTTACAATTACTCTTTTAGACACATATACTGGTGAAGAAAAAAGTGTTAATTTAACAATTAGATAATTTTAGTATGAAACAATCCACAATTTTAGAATAATTTGTGGATTGTTTTGCTTTTATTTTCAATATTTTGTAAAGTTTGGCATAATTGACAGAAATTAGAATAAGTAGTATAATAAAGAGTGTTATTTTATTAAAATAGGAGATTTTATGCCAAATTCAAATCGTAAAATTTTAGATAAACTTACTATAAAAAGTGGATTGCATTTAACAGTTATAGCAGTGCTACTTGTTATACTTTGTGCGTATGACTTAAGGTGGCTTTTTCCTGCTATTTTTCTATTTGCAGCAATGGTTTTCTATACTTGGGTTACACAAAGCAAGAAAAAGACTGAGATAGTAGACCATATAGAAGCAATTGCTTATGATGTTAGCAGTACAAGTAAAAACAATTTAGTTAATTCGCCAATCCCATTGGTATTAGTAGAAACAGATGGACATATAATTTGGAGAAGTAAGACGTTTATAGATGAATTTCAAAATGCAGATATGAATAATTACTTAAATCCAATTGTAAAAGAGATTAAGATAGACTTAGAAAAAGATGATAGTGTAAAAGATTTTACAAAACAGATGACAATAGGAAATAAGATATATAAAATTCGTGGTTCAGCAGCTAAAAATAGAAGAAGAGATAGAAGAAAAGCAAATGAGTATATTTTAACTTTGTACTTTATTGATGATACAAAATATAACGAATTATTTGATACTTATACAAATTCAAAGACTTGTGTTGGTATAGTTATGATAGACAACTATGAGGAAATTTCCCAAACAGCATTACCAGAAGAGAAAATAGAGCTATTTGCTAAAATTGAAAGATCTATTTTAGATTGGGCAAAAGAGACAGGTGGATTGATTATCAAGACAGAAAGAGATTCTTTTGTTTATATTTTTGAGCAACAATATTTAACTGATATAGAGAAAAATAAATTTTCAATATTAGATACCGTAAAAACATTAGATGTAGAGTATAAGGTACAAGTTACCTTAAGTATTGCCATTGCTAATGAAGGTAAGACAAACTATGAGAAATATAAATCAGCTTTAGCAGTCATGGATGTTGTTCTAGGACGTGGAGGAGACCAAGCTATAGTAAAAAGAGATGGTAAGTTCAAGTTTTTTGGAGGCAATACTTTAGAAGTTGAAAAGAGAACTAAAGTAAAAGCGAGAACAACAGCTCATACAATGGCAAGATTAATTGAAGAAGCTGAAAATGTTATTGTAATGGGCCATAAAAATATTGATATAGATGCTCTAGCTTCAGCTTTAGGTATTTATAGATTGGCTACTTCCTTAAATACACCTTGCTTTATAGCAACTGAACTTAGTAAGTCAGTAGAGAAATTCTATGAGATTTTAAAAGAAATTGATGAATATAAAAATGTTATAAAACCGGAAGAAGATGTTGAAAGCTTAATAGGAAAGGATACTTTACTTGTTATTGTTGATACTCATAAGAATAGCTATGTAGAGTTTCCAGACTTATTAGATAAAATAGAAAAGAAGATTATTATAGATCACCATAGAAAAAGTACAGATTATATTGAAAATGCGATTATGACTTTTCACGAGGTGTATGCGTCTTCTGCAGCGGAATTAGTTACAGAACTTATACAATACACAGAAAATGATGTGAATTTAAGCTTAATTGAGGCAGAAGGTCTATATGGTGGTATTATGGTAGACACCAAAGACTTTACTTTTAAAACAGGCGTTAGAACTTTTGAAGCAGCTGCATATTTAAGAAAATATGGTGTCGATATTATAAAAGTAAAGAAATGGTTCCAAGCAGATTTAGAAAGCTATAACATAATAGCTGATATAGTAAAAAAAGCAGAGAAAGTAACAGATACAATTGCAATATCTATGTATGAAGGTGACGATATTGAAAATGCAAATCTTATTTGTGCAAAAGCCGCAGACGAACTTCTTACAATTAGTGATATAACAGCGTCCTTTGTTATTGGTAGTTTAGGAGATAAAATCTGTATTTCAGGACGTTCAATTGGTGATGTTAATGTTCAGCTTATAATGGAAAAACTAGGTGGAGGTGGACATATCACCTTAGCTGGTGCACAGCTTACAGACTTTACTTTAGAAGAAGCACATGACGAACTTATAATTAGAATTAATGAATATTTAACAGAAATGAGCTAAAATAAAAATGAGGAGTTAACTTTAGAAATATGATTATATTTCCGGGACAAGGATATTTTGATTTAGAGCTATTAAAGAAAAAATATGTCAAAGATTTTTGCTATGAATATGGACTTAAAGATATTTTTGAAACAGTAAGCCAAGATACAAAGAATATGTTTTATGCTAAGTATGCACAAGTAATAATCGTGGCTACCGAAGTAGCGCAGTATCTAGAATATTCTAATAAGTATAAAGAAAATAATAATATTCTAGTAGGATATAGTTTAGGCGAAATTAGCTCTTTAATTGCAGCTGAGGTATTAGACATTAAAGAAGGGATAGAGTTCGTAAAAGAAAGAGCAAAGCTTTCAGACGAATTTTATAAAGAACATTTAAAAGAAAGATATTTTGTTGGAAAAGTTCCATATGAAGAAAATATTGAAAAAGAGCTTAAAGAAAATGATTTTAAAATAATTAATTTTGTTCCAGATTTTAATAGCACTAAGACTAGTATTGTTATCATAGGAAAAGATAAAGAGCAGATTTTTGATTTTATGAAGCAAAAAAGAAGAGGAGAGCCTTTAGAAGATTTACATATGTCAGAATTGCTTTGCCCTTTTCACACAGAACTTATGATGGAACTAAAAGAAAAGCAAAAACAAGCTTTTGAAGAGAAAGTTCATAAGTTTAAAGCTCAAAACCTTGAAAAAGTATTTTGTACAAGGATAGCTAGTAAATATAATAAGGATATGAGTAAAGAGGAAATAAATAATAGTTTAGCAGAATACTTAGTTACTCCTATTCAAACTAAGAAAACGCTAGAATATTTTGAAAATATAGGATTAAAGCAAGAAGACATAATAGTTACGATGGGTAAAATATTTATAAATGACTATTTAAAAGAACAGTGTGAAATTGTTGGACTTAATGGAAATATTATTGATATGGATAATTTAATATATAAGGAGTGATTTTATGAAAGTTATTTTAAAACAAGATATAAAAGGTGTTGGAAAAAAAGACCAAGTTATAAACGCAGCAGATGGATATGCTAGAAACTTTTTATTTCCAAAGGGTTTAGCAGTTCCAGCAGATGCAGGAAATATGAATGGACTAAAAGCAAAACAAGATTCAAATGCTTTTAGAAAAGGTGAAGAACTAAAAGAAGCAAAAGAGATTTCAGAAAAAATGAAGAAAATTACTATCAAAATGAAAGTTAAAGCAGGAGAAAATGGCAAATTATTTGGTGGTGTTACATCAAAAGAAATAGCAGAAGCTTTAAAAAAAGATTTCAAAATAGATGTAGATAAAAAGAAAGTTATGCTTAAAGATGCAATTAAAGTAGCAGGCGTTACAAATGTAGATATTAAACTTTATGAAGGAGTTATTGCTACTGTTAAAGTAGAAATTATGCCAGAATAGGAGGAATCAGCAATGCCAGAATTGGGTAAGATCCCGCCACACGATATTGAAGCGGAGCAAGCCATATTAGGTAGTATGCTAACTGATAAAGATGCAGTAGTAAGTGCTTTAGAAGTTTTAAAAGAAGATAGTTTTTATAGAGAAGATAATAAAGCAGTTTTTGCAGCTATACAGCAATTATATAATAAAAATGAACCTATTGATATTATCACAGTAAAAGCTGAACTTATAGAACAAGGAAATTTTGAAAGAGTTGGTGGTATAGAGTATTTAGCTGGTCTTCCAGAAAGAGTCCCAACAACTGCAAACGTAGAAAAATATATCAAAATAGTTGAAGAAAAAGCAATGCTTCGTTCATTAATACAAATGGCTAATGAGTTTATAGCTTTAGGATATGATGAATCAGAAGAGGCAGATAGTATACTAAGTGCAGCTGAAAAAGCAGTATATGACTTATCTCAAAAGAAAAATACAAAAGGTTATGCAGCCTTAAAAGATATATTAGTAGAAAACTTCAATAAACTAGAAGAATTATATAATCAAAAAGGAAATGTTACAGGAATACCAACAGGTTTTATTGATTTTGACAAGAAAACAGCAGGACTTCACAATTCAGACTTAATAATTCTTGCTGCTAGACCTGCTATGGGTAAATCAGCATTTGCAGTAAATATAGCAACAAATGTAGCAGTTAGAAGCAAAGTTCCAGTAGTTATCTTTTCTTTGGAGATGTCTAAGGAACAAGTAGTTAACAGAATTTTATGTAGTGAAGCAATGGTAGATAGTAATAAAGTAAGAACAGGACAATTAGATGATAGTGATTGGGTAAAACTTGCTACAACAGTAGGTACAATATCAGAAGCACCTATGTATATAGACGATAGTTCTGATATTAATATAATGCAAATAAGAACAAAGTGTAGAAAGTTAAAAGCTGAGAAAAATATAGGTCTTATAGTTATAGACTATTTACAGCTAATTCAAGGAACTGGTAAGAAAAATGCTACTCGTGAAAATGAGATTTCTGAAATAAGTAGGTCTCTAAAAATATTAGCAAAGGAAATAGATGTACCAGTTATAGCTTTATCACAACTTTCTCGTGGTACTGAGAAAAGAGAAAATAAAGTGCCAATGCTTTCAGACTTAAGAGAGTCTGGTTCTATTGAGCAAGACGCAGACATAGTAATGTTTATCCATAGAGAAGGTTATTATAAACCAGAAAGTGAAGACAGAAATTTAGCACAAGTAATACTTGCTAAACACAGAGCTGGTTCAATTGGTGAAGTTAATCTAACTTGGATGGGTGATTATACTAAATTCGTAAATGCAGAATTAAGATATGACGAAGAGGATATGATGTAATTGGAAGACAAGATTTTACAAACAATAACTAAATATAATTTAATGGAATCTGGAGATAAGATAGTTTTAGGAGTATCTGGTGGACCAGATTCTGTTTGTATGCTTGTTGTATTAAATAAACTAAGAGAAAGGCTTAAATTTGATATAGTTGTTGCACATATAAATCATGGTTTAAGAGAAAATGCAAAAATAGATGAAGAATATGTATTGAAACTATGTGAAACCTTAGGCGTGAAATGTTTTGTGTGTCATGCACATATAAAAGAAGAGGCGAAAAAGCAAAAACGAGGTTTAGAAGAAACTGGTAGAATTATCAGATATGATTTTTATAATGAAGTATTAGAGAAGGAAAAAGCAAATAAAATTGCTATTGCGCATAACATGAATGATAATGTAGAAACTATTATTATGAATGTGATGCGTGGCTCTGGAACTTCTGGGCTTAAAGGAATTGAGGCAAAATCTGGCAAATATATTAGACCACTTATTGAAATAAAAAGAGATGAGATAGAAGAATATACAAAAGAATTTGAGCCTCGTCACGATGAAAGTAATGATGAAAATGAGTTTACTAGAAATAAAATAAGAAACATTGTTATTCCCTACATAAAGCGTGAATTTAATTCTAATATTTTGGATACAATAACAAGGCTGTCTATGATATCTAAAGAAGAAAGTAGATACTTAGAAGAGCAAACAAAATTAGCTTATGAGAATATGCTTATAGAGGAAAAAGACCAGATAGTGCTGGATTTAAAGAAGTTTAATAGTGAGGAATTAGTTATAAGAAAAAGAATTATACTATATGCAATAAATAAGATTTTTGGAAGTACAAAAGGAATAGAGAAAATACATATAGATGATATTATTAAGTTATGCAGTAATAATATTGGTAATAAATATTTAACACCAAATAAATACACAAAAATTGTAATAAAAAATAAACAAATATTTTTAATCCCTGTAAAATGTTAATCCGTAGGAAAGCCTAAAAACACTATATTACAGGGATATTTCTTTTTTAAAAATGGTATTGCTATTTAAAAAATCGTATGCTATATTTTAGTAAAAGTATAACGAGGGAGGAAAGAAAGTTGAAAAACGGAATAAAAACTTTAGCAACCTGGTTAATTTTGGGTATTATATTTTTTGTTTTGATATCTGCTGCGTTTAACAACCCAGATACAAAAATGAACTATTCAGAATTAATAGGTAAAGTCAAAGCAGGCGAGGTTACAGAAATCGTTATTTCTGCTGACAAGTTAATGGCGGAGGTTACATTAAACTCTAATGGGTCAGATACAAAGTTATCTAATGTAAAAGAAGTAGCCATTCCAAGTTTAGACAATTTTATGTCACAAATTGAAACTGAAATTGCTAGTGGAACAGTTGAAGTTTCACAAGAAGAAGAGTCAATGCTAATTACTGTACTTAGCTTATTCTCACCATTTGTTATTTTAATTGTTTTCTTATTATTCTGGGTATTACTTATGAACCCAAATCAAAATGGAAACAAATCAATATCATTTGGTAAAAGTAAAGCTAGAATGGTAGGAGCAGGAGACAAAAATAAAGTTACATTTAAAGATGTAGCAGGTGTTGATGAAGAAAAAGAAGAATTAGAAGAAATAGTTGAATTTTTAAAATCACCTAAAAAATTCACAGATATGGGTGCTAGAATTCCAAAAGGAGTTTTACTTGTAGGTCAACCAGGTACTGGTAAAACTTTACTTGCAAAAGCTGTTGCAGGTGAAGCAGGAGTTCCATTCTTTATTATAAGTGGATCAGACTTTGTTGAAATGTTCGTTGGTGTTGGTGCATCAAGAGTAAGAGACTTATTTGAACAAGCTAAGAAAAATGCTCCTTGTATCATATTTATAGACGAAATTGATGCAGTTGGACGTCAAAGAGGTGCAGGTTTAGGTGGAGGACATGACGAAAGAGAACAAACATTAAACCAATTATTAGTTGAGATGGACGGTTTCGCACCAAACGAAGGTGTTATCGTTCTTGCTGCAACAAATAGACCTGACGTATTAGATAAAGCTTTATTAAGAGCAGGAAGATTTGATAGACAAATTGTAGTATCAGCTCCAGATGTTAAAGCAAGAGAGCAAATACTAGAAGTTCATGCTAGAAAGAAAAAATTAGCAGACGATGTTGATTTAAAAACAGTTGCAACAAATACATCAGGATTTGCTGGTGCAGACCTTGAAAATGTATTAAATGAAGCTGCATTATTAACAGCTAGAAGAAATAAAACAGAAATTGGAATGCAAGAAATTGAAGAAGCTATGGTAAAAGTAACAATGGGACCAGAGAAAAAATCAAGAGTAATTAGCGAAAAAGAGAAAAAACTAGTTGCTTTCCACGAAGCTGGTCACGCAGTTGTTAGTAGATTTTTAGAGACACAAGATAATGTACATCAAATATCTATCGTGCCAAGAGGTATGGCAGGTGGTTATACAATGTACAGACCATCAGAAGATAAATCATTTATGAGTAAAACAGAGATGGAAGAAAATATAGTATCACTATTAGGTGGTAGAGTAGCTGAAAGCTTAGTTCTTGGAGATATATCAACAGGAGCAAGTAACGATATTGAAAGAGCTACTAAGATAGCAAGAGCAATGGTTACAAAATATGGTATGAGTGAAGTGCTAGGAACAATTGCTTTTGGTTCAGGAAACGAAGAAGTATTCTTAGGAAGAGATTTAGCTCAAGCAAAAGATTATAGTGATGAAACAGCATCTTTAATAGATGTAGAGGTTAAGAAAATAATCGATACAGGTTATAAGAGAGCAGAAGCATTATTAAATGAGCATATGGCTAAGCTACATGCAGTAGCAACAGTACTAATCGAAAAAGAAAAAATCGATGGAGATGAGTTCTCTGAGATTATGGATAAAAAAGAAGATTAGTTTTAATTAGGTAGTAAGCATAATTTTATATGAGAAAGGGCATATTTGCAAACAAGCAGGTATGCTCTTTTTCTATGCTTTTGCCTGTTCAAATAGACAAAATTTCCGTTATAACTATGATAAAATGAACAAAAAATCGCAAAAACAAAAATAGTAATCATTCCTGATATCTTTTGAAAAGGTATATTTTAGGCTTTGAATTTTTGACAAATTTTGAAAAGTATTGAAAATGTAATCTAATTGTAAAACAAAAGCTCGTAAATATTGATTTATGAAGGAAAAGCTTTTTTAGATATTTGTATTATTTCAAAAAAGCTGAAAGAAAAAAACTTTGTAACCAGCCATAGTGGCTACTTACAAAAAACTGGAAACATAAAAAGTGTTAATTTGACATTACTAATTATCGTGATAAAATGTACCCATAAACAAAAGAACAAGGTTCTAATAATGACGGGGGTAGAGAAATGAAGGTTATTAAGAGAGACGGAAGAAAAGTTGAGTATGACAGCGACAAAATAGTTATCGCAATTAGCCAAGCAAATAAAGAAGTAGGCGGAAAAGACAAAATTTCAAGAACAAATATTGAGTTTATTACAAAGTACATAGAGAGTTTAGAAAAATCTACTATGTCAGTTGAAGATATACAAGACATCATAGAACGCAAATTAATGGAACTTGGAAAATTTACTTTAGCTAAAAAATATATATTATACAGAGAAAAACATGATTTAATTCGTAAAGCAAATTCAACAGATGAAAGCATTTTAAGTTTAGTAAGAAATGCTAATAAAGAAACAATGGAAGAAAATAGTAATAAAAATGCAGTATTAGTTTCTACACAAAGAGATTTAATTGCAGGTGAATGTTCAAAAGACTTAGCAGACAGAGTAATGTTACCTGAAAGAATAGTTAAAGCACATTATGATGGTGTTTTACATTTTCATGATAAAGATTACTATGTTCAACCAATGCACAATTGTTGTCTAGTTAATATTAAAGATATGCTAGAAAATGGAACAGTTATGAATGGAAAAATGATTGAAACACCAAAAAGTTTTCAAGTTGCATGTACAGTTATGACACAAATTATTGCAGCAGTTGCAAGTAGTCAATATGGTGGACAATCAGTAGATATAAGACATTTAGGAAAATATTTAAGAAAAACTTATGACAAAGTTTATAAAAAGAGATATTTAGGATATATTGAAAAAGGGTTATCACACGAAGAAGCTGATGAAAGAGCAAAAGAAGATGCAATAGAAAGAAGACAAGAGGACTTAACAGCTGGTGTACAAACAATTCAATATCAAATAAATACATTAATGACTACAAATGGTCAAAGTCCATTTGTTACAATATTTATGTTTTTAGATGAAACAAATGAGTACATTGAAGAAATTGCAATGATTATAGAAGAAATTTTAAAACAAAGATTACAAGGTATTAAAAATGAAGTAGGTGTATATGTTACACCAGCTTTCCCAAAACTAATCTATGTTTTAGACGAAAATAACTGCTTAAATGGTGGAAAATATGATTACATCACAAAACTTGCAGTTGAATGTTCTTCTAAGAGATTATATCCAGATTATATCTCAGCTAAAATAATGAGAGAAAATTATGAAGGAAACGTATTTAGCCCAATGGGTTGCAGAAGTTTCTTATCTCCTTGGAAAAATGAAAAAGGAGAATATGTATTTGAATCTAGATTTAATCAAGGTGTTGTAAGTATTAACTTACCACAAATAGGAATTATTGCAAATGGTGATGAAGAGAAATTCTGGAAATTATTTGATGAAAGATTAGAGCTTTGTAAAGATGCTTTAATGTGCAGACACAATGCTTTAAAAGGAACTTTATCAAATGCGTCTCCAATTCATTGGCAATATGGTGCAATAGCAAGACTTAAAAAAGGAGAAACAATTGACCAATTATTAGATACACCATTTTCTACAATATCTTTAGGATATATAGGATTATATGAAGTAACAAAACTTATGAAAGGTGTTAGTCATACAGACTCAGTTGGAGAAGAATTCTCATTAAGAGTTATGAACCATATGAGAGAAACTGTAGACAGATGGAAAAAAGAAACTGGACTTGGTTTTGCATTATATGGAACACCAGCAGAAAGTTTATGTTATAGATTTGCTAGAGTCGATAGAGAAAGATTTGGTGATATACCAGATATTACAGATAAAGGATATTACACAAATTCATATCATGTTGACGTTAGAGAAAAGATAAATGCTTTTGATAAATTGAAATTTGAGAGCAAATATCAACCAATTTCTTCAGGCGGAGCAATTTCGTATGTAGAAATACCAAATATGAGAAATAATTTACCAGCTTTAGAAGCTTTGGTAAAATTCATATACGATAATATTCAATATGCAGAATTTAACACTAAATCAGATTACTGTCATCTTTGTGGATATGACGGAGAAATAACAGTTAACGAAGACTACGAATGGGAATGTCCACAATGCGGTAATAAAGACCACGACAAAATGAACGTTACAAGAAGAACATGTGGATACTTAGGAGAAAACTTTTGGAATGTTGGAAAAACAAAAGAAATCAAATCAAGAGTACTACATCTTTAAAATTTTAATACACTAAAGACAATAATTAACTACCCAAATGGGGTTAGGAAAGCCATTTCCTAACCCCAAAATAATATATAATAAGGAGATTTTAATGAATTACGCAGGGATAAAAGAAGTTGATATCGAAGATGGTGATGGAGTAAGAGTCGGCATATATGTTAGTGGCTGTCATTTTCATTGTAAAGAGTGTCACAATAAAGAAGCATGGGATTTTAATTATGGAAAGAAATTTACTGAAACAGAGATAGATTATATATTACAAGAAATGAACCATGACTATATCTCAGGACTTTCTATCTTAGGAGGAGAGCCTTTAGAGTTAGTTAATCAACAAGGTCTAATTCCACTTGTAAAAGAAGTAAAAGCAAAATTTCCAGACAAGACTATATGGCTTTATACAGGATATCAATTTGATAAAGACATTTTATTTGATATGTACAAAAAATATGATTTTACAAAAGAATTAATTGATATGATAGACATTGTAGTTGATGGTCAATTTGAGATAGATAAAAAAATTATAGATTTAAAACAAAGAGGTTCATATAACCAAAGAAAAATAGATGTAAAACAAAGTATAATGCAAAATAAGGTAGTTTGCTTAAAGTTTGGTGATGAGTATAAGTATGAAGATAAAAAGCAGCCTAAAAAGATTTTCGTGCCAAATAATGAACAAACAGAAGAAGTACCAGTAGTAAATTTTGAAATACCGATAGAGAACATAGAGCAAGCAGTAGAAGAGATAATAATACATCCTTTTGAAGAGAAAATAGCGGCAAGTTCTAATTTTGACAAAAATCCAAATAAATTGTAGAAAAGGGTTGAAAAAAGCTTTTTCTATGATAAAATAGATTTGGTAAAAAAATAGTAGGGGGAAAGAAAAATGGAAAAAATTAAAGTTTTTTCTTGCAGCAAATCGGCAGACAAATTCACAAAAGAAATATGCGATTATTTAAAAATCGACGTAGGACAAGTACATATGCAAAAATTTAAAAATGATAACAATTTCGTTCAAATTCTTGAAACTGTTAGAGATGAAGATGTGTTCTTAATTCAAAGTACACAACCACCAGTAAATGAAAGAATAATGGAATTGCTTATACTTATAGACGCAGCAAAAAGAGCGTCTTGTAGAAGAATAACAGTAGTATTGCCATATTACATTTATTCAAGATCTGATAAAAAAGATCAACCAAGAATTCCGGTTACAGCAAAATTATTTGCACAATTAATTGAAGCAGCAGGAGCTGATAGAGTATTAACTTGTGATTTGCACAACCCAGCTATCCAAGCATATTTCAATATCAATTGTGATGTGCTTACAGGAAGATTTTTACTTGAAAAATATTTTGATTTAAAGAACATTGAAAACAAAGTTATTGTTGCTACTGATGCAGGAAGTTCAAAAAAAGCATATAAATATGCAGAGCATTTTGGATGTCCAATTGCCTTAGTAGATAAAAGAAGAGACGGAAATGATGATAGAGCAATTGCAACTAGCGTAATAGGTGATGTTAAAGGTAAAAATGCTTTAGTATTTGATGATGAAGTAGATACAGCAGGTTCTATTATTGAAACAGCTGAAGTTATCAAAAAATTCGGCGCTAAAGATATATATGTTGGTTGTACACATGGTGTACTTTCAGGACCAGCAATTGAGAGAATCAAGAATTCTTCAATTAAAGAATTAGTTATGACTAACACAATTCCATTACCACCAGAAAAACAAATTGATAAGATTTCAGTAGTTTCTATGTCAGAATTATTTGCAGAAGCTATTAAGAAAATAAATGAAGCAACTTCAGTAGGGGAATTATTTGAATAAAAGTATTGACAAATGCCCTTTTGGTAAGGTATAATAGTTAACGTTAGAGAAGAAATCTAAAGGATTATACATAAATCCCGCGAGATGTTTTGAGCTTCGGAAGGAGGGGAAACAATGTCAGAGGTTAAAGTTAATAATGGAAATATAGAAGATGCGCTAAAAAGATTTAAAAGACAATGCGCAAGAAATGGTGTTCTACAAGAAGTTAGAAAAAGAGAACATTATGAAAAACCTAGCGTGAAAAGAAAGAAAAAGTCAGAGGCAGCTAGAAAGAGAAAATTTTAGAGTAGAAAAGCGATATTTTCCAATATCGCTTTTTAGTTTAAATTTAACTATAAAATTGTTAAAAAAAGAAGCAAGCATAACAAGGCAGCAGAAGCAAAAAAGGCAAGGGCGCGTATGAGATACGTAACCGCGTTTTTTAGCTTCGATAACGCAGTTATGCGACGGTTATTTTTTTAACTTAAGGAGGAAGAATTATGTTGAAAGAACAACTACTAAATGATATGAAAGCAGCAATGAGAGATAAAGATGAAATAAGAAAAAACACAGTTCAAATGGTTAGAGCAGCAATCTTACAAGTCGAGAAAGATAAGAGCATCGAATTAGATGATGTTCAAATTATAGATATTATTGCTAAAGAAAGTAAAAAAAGAAAAGATGCAGCTGTTGATTTTGAGAAAAGTGGAAGAGAAGACTTAATCGAGAAAAACCAAAAAGAACTTGAAATTTTAGCTACATATTTACCAAAACAACTATCTAAAGATGAAATTGCAGAAGTTGTAAAAGGTGTAATTTCTAAAGTAGGAGCAAGTTCAATCAAGGAAATGGGAACAGTTATGAAAGCTGCTAAAGAAGAAATGGGTGCATCAGCAGATGGTAAGACAATAAATGAGGTAGTAAAATCATTATTACAATAAAAGTACTTGACATAAAATAGAAATGATGCTACAATAAGTTTAGTTCAATATGAAAAACGTTGATAGAGAGAGTAACATTATTACGGAGTTTTAGCGAGTTAGGAGATGGTGAAAGCCTAATAACAAAGGATAGTGTGAAGAGAGCTCTGGAGTGATTACTTGAAAAGATTAGAAATCTTAGTATAGTGTCCGTAAGCCTACGTTACAGGTAAGAGTGACTTATGTTTTTATATAAGTAACTAGAGTGGTACCACGTTAAACTTGGCGTCTCTGGATTTTCCAGAGGCGCTTTTTGATTTAAGAAATTAAGGTGCTTTTTAGTAGTATATAAAACCATAGGTAACTAGAGTGGTACCACGTAAATTTAGCGTCTCTGGATATTTCCAGTGACGCTTTTTTTAATAGATTATAGAAAATAAGGAGGAAAAAGAAATGGAAAATTTCAAAAAAATTGTTTTAGCCTATTCAGGAGGATTAGATACCTCAATTATGATAACTTGGCTAAAGGAAAATTACAAAGGATGTGAAGTAATCGCAGTTACAGGAGATGTAGGACAAGGGGAAAGCGAACTAGAAGGACTTGAAGAAAAAGCTTTAAAAACAGGTGCATCAAAATTATATGTACTAGATTTAAAAGAGGAGATTGTAAATGACTATATTGTACCAACTATAAAGGCTGGTGCAAAATATGAAAACCTATACTTACTAGGAACACCATTTTCAAGACCATTAATTGCGCAAAAATTAGTAGAGATTGCTAAAAAAGAAAATGCAGATGCTATATGTCACGGTTGTACTGGAAAAGGAAATGATCAAGTAAGATTTGAACTTGGAATAAAGAACTTTGCACCAGATATGCCTGTTATTGTGCCTTGGAGAAATTGGGATATAAAAAGTCGTGAGGACGAAATAGAATATGCAGAGAAGCATAATATACCTCTTAAGATAAGTAGAGAAACTAATTATTCAAAGGATAAAAACCTTTGGCATTTATCACACGAGGGCTTGGATTTAGAAAATCCTGAAAATGAGCCTAATTATGATAAGATACTAGAAATGAGCGTTACTCCACAGAATGCACCAGATAAAGTAACAGAATTAACACTAGATTTTGAAAAAGGTATTCC
This sequence comes from uncultured Clostridia bacterium, assembly GCA_947385375.1. Lineage (GTDB taxonomy): Bacteria > Bacillota > Clostridia > TANB77 > CAG-508 > Scatovivens. Next base: position 33,773 of record CANDKR010000004.1, on the reverse strand, counting down.
AGTTGCTATAAATGGAAAGAAGATGAGTGTTTTAGATATAATTTTAGAGCTTAATGAAGTGGGTGGAGAAAACGGAATTGGTATATTAGATATGGTAGAAAACCGTTTAGTTGGTATGAAATCAAGAGGTGTATATGAAACACCAGGTGGAACTATTATTGATAAAGCACATAGCTGGCTTGAAACTATTTGCTTAGATAAAGATACTATGCACTATAAAGCACAGTTGTCAGCTAAGTTTGGAGAGTTACTATATGAGGCAAAATGGTTTACACCACTTCGTGAAGCATTATCTGCATTTGTAGATAAAACACAAGAAACTGTTACTGGTAGCGTAAAAGTAAAATTATATAAAGGAAATATATTTAATGGTGGAATGCAAAGTAAGTATTCACTATATTCACAAAAAACAGCATCTTTTGGAGAGGATAATGACTTTGATCAAGAAGATGCAAAAGGATTTATTAATTTATATGGGCTACCAACAAGAATAAAAGCTAAAATGAAAGGGGAATAATATGGAGCTTTGGCAAGGTAGATTTAAAAAGGAGTTAGATAGTAAGACAAATAGTTTTAATTCGTCAATAAGTTTTGATTATCGTTTTTTTGAGCAAGATATAACAGGCAGTTTAGCACATACTAAAATGCTTGCAAAACAAGGAATAATAAGCAAAGAAGATTTCTCAAAAATAGAAATTGCTTTGAATGAGATTTTAGAAGACATTAAAACAGGAAAGCTTAAGATTAATGAAAATGCAGAGGATATTCATACCTTTATTGAAGAAGAGCTTACAAAAAAGATAGGTACAGCAGGGAAGAAACTTCATACTGCAAGAAGTAGAAATGACCAAGTTGCCTTAGATATAAGAATGTATTTAAAAGAAGAGGTTGTTGAAATTCAAGAACTTGTAAAAAAGCTACAAAAGGTTATGGTAGAAATAGCTGAAAAGCACTTAGATACAGTTATGCCAGGATATACGCATCTTCAAAGAGCACAACCTATTACTTTTGCACATTATTTAATGGCGTATGTGGAAATGCTTTCAAGAGATATTGAAAGGTTATCAGAAAATTATAGTAGAATAAATGTTATGCCACTAGGGAGCTGCGCTTTAGCTGGTACAACACACAATATTGACAGAGAATATACAGCAAAACTTTTGGGATTTGATAGTATTACTATAAATAGTTTAGATGGTGTTTCAGACAGAGATTTTCTAATAGAACTTAGCTTTAATATATCTATGATTATGATGCATTTATCAAGATTAAGTGAAGAAATTATCTTATACTCTTCTTGGGAATTTAAGTTTATTGAGTTAGACGATAGTTTTTCAACAGGTTCTTCAATAATGCCACAGAAGAAAAATCCAGATATTGCAGAACTTGTAAGAGGAAAGACAGGTAGAACTTATGGCGATTTATTTACACTTCTAACAATGATGAAGGGTTTGCCACTTGCATATAATAAAGATATGCAAGAAGATAAAGAAGCAATTTTCGATAGTATTGATACAGTGAAAATCTGTCTAAACACTTTAATCCCTATGCTTAGCACAATGAAAGTCCTAAAAGATAATATGAAAAAAGCAGCTGAGAAAGGTTTTATAAATGCAACTGATTGTGCAGATTATCTAACCAAAAAAGGAGTACCGTTTAGAGAGGCTTATAAAATAACAGGAGAGTTAGTAAGCTACTCAATTGATAATGATAAAACATTAGAAACACTTGATATTAGCGAATATAAGCAGTTTTGTGATAAATTTGATAATGATATTTATGACGAAATCAATTTAACTACTTGTGTAAATAAAAGAAACGTAATCGGCGGACCTGCACCACAGCAAGTAAAAAAGCATATAGAAAAATATAAATAAAAAAGCCACTTCAGAATGAAGTGGCTTATATTTTGAGTTCTTATTTATATTATTTTAATTCTTCTATTTCCTCTTTGGTAAGTCCTGAAGCTTCAATTATTATTGATATGTCGACACCTTTATCTAAAAGTTTTTTAGCAATTTCTTTTTTTGTCTTTTCAGTTCCTTCTTCAAAGCCCTTTTTAATACCTTCCTTAATGCCTTCATTTCTTTCATGTTTTTTCACTGATTGCTCATTTCTCCAAGCATCTATTCGATATTCTGCAAGTATTTTCTCTTCTTCGCTTGATGATATGTCTTCTAAAACTCTATATGCTTCTTCTAGATATTCGTTATCTTCCATATCTTTTTCCTCCACTTCATTTGGATTGTTTATGTATTTTAACCATGCAACTAATTTCTTATTGTCTATTTTCTCAGCATTTTCTAGTTTCTTTCTTAGCTTTGGCAATTCAATTATATAAAATTCTAGGTCGTCTGTCAACAAAATATCTTCGCCTTTAACATTCTTTTTTAGAATTCCATATTCACTACAAAAATCAGTATCTTTATCATTTATTTCAAAATCTACTATTACTATACATATAGTTTTACATAGTTTTTCATAATCTTCTCCTTGTTTTAACTGCCCAGAATATAGTTTTGCCCAATAATATGGTATTCTATGGTCCATATTATATTGGTTTCTTATTTGCATTTCGATATTGCATAATTTTTTCCTTCCATTTTCGTCCAAGATAGCTTTTACATCTAATATAGATGTTTTATCTCCTAGATACATTGGCATTTGTATTGGATTGCTATCGAGTCTTATTTCTTCTACTTTAGTTGATAATATTGTATTCAAAAAAGCTTTTGTTATTTCTTCATTTCCTTCACGTGCAAAAACTCTGTGAAATACATAGTCATTTGTTGGATAGATATATGGTTCAAATTTTCTAATATTCACCACTCCTTTTCATATTAAATTCTAATTTTTGAATAATTTTGCTGATTAGCAAATGATAATTTTGATTTTTAGATTAAGAACTCAAAATTTATATATTTTTATCACAGATATTTTTAAATGTCAACAACAATTATCATAAAAAAATTTAATTTTTTTCAAAAAAGCGAGACAAAATTGTGCTTTTTAGTATCTAATATATGTAAGTACTTATAAAAAGAAAGGAAAAAAGAAAATGAATGAACTGATTAAAAAGGCTAAAAAAGGTGATAAATCAGCTTTTTCAGAAGTCATTTTATATTATCAAAATGATTTATATAAAATAGCACGAACAAGACTTAGTGAAAATGCTGATATCGAAGATGCTGTACAAGAAACAATAATTTCAGCCTATGAATCAATACATAAATTAAAAAACATATCTAAATTTAAAACGTGGTTAGTAACTATTTTAATAAATCAATGCAATCGTATCTATAATGAACAAAGCAAACTAAAAAATGCTTATTGTAAATATGGATTAAATGAGAACTGCGATGCTACTACGCAAGACAGGATAAACTTACAATTTGATAATTTAATGAGTTTATTAAATTCAGATGAAAGAACAATTTTAGTTCTATATTATTCTGAAGGATATAAAACTAAGGAAATAGCTCGTATCTTAGATATGAACGAAAGTACTGTAAGAAATAAAATGTCTAAAGCTAGACAAAAAATTGAAAATAATTTAAAGGAGGATTATATAAATGAATAGTATTGATTATGTAATTGAAAACATACTATTAAAAGACTTGCAAACTCCTAACAGTTATACACAGAGGGTAAACTATACGCTAAGAACATTACCTGAAAAGAAAAATAATATAATGTCTAAAAAAATAAAATTTGCTTTCGCTACTGTTTGTTGTTGCTTATGTTTAACTGTCGGTGTAGTTTTCGCCAAAAATTATATTAAAGACTTCTTCAACTTTAATGCAGGTATGGATACAGCAATTGAAAATGGATATATTGAAGAGCCTAAAACAGAATACATAGAAGTAAATGATACAGAAGCAAAGATTGAGAACTTTTTAATGGATGACTTTAATTTTAGTTTTACTGTTAGCATAAAACTTCCAGACAACTTAGACGCTAGTAAAATAGCAAGAGGTAGACTAGTTAATCTTATAATAACAGATGAAGAAAATAGAACTATTTACTGTGAAAACAAAGATACTTTTGAAAAATTTAAACAAGGAAAAGATTTAAAATATGAGTTTGGAGAATATGGTGAAAACTTTGTAGATAATGGCTCTAACTGGTATATAAAGGAAAAAGACTCTGAAACTAATACTTTAAAATTAATATATAATCTATATACGCCAAATAAATATCCAAAAAGCAAGAAATTAAACTTTAGTTTTACTAACATCAATCTATCAGAACGAGAAATCTATGAGAATGAAGAAACCGTTTTACAAGGAAATTGGAGCATAGATGTAGATGTACCAGAAAAATTCTATAATAGAGAGTGTATAGTTTATACAGTAGAAAGCTGTTCTAATAAAAATATGACTATAACACAAGCAGAAGTTTATGATACTTGTATGAAATTCAAATTTGACTTAGCATTTAAAAAGATTTACGAAGAAGGAGATACAGAGGAAGAAATTAATAAAAAAGGAGCTGAATTATTTTATGAACAACAAAAAATAGAAGAAGAATTAAAAGAAAAATATATGGTTAGAGATTTTCAAGCAGAAGCTAAGGCTAAAGAATTACAAGAAAAGTGGCTTAAAGAACATTCTGAAGAAATAGCTAAAGAAGGATGGATTTTGTACTACTACTGGAACTCCAGAAATTTGGGGATTTACATCTGAAGCGAATTATAAAGCTTATCATGATGCATATAAAAATATACAACTTTTTGACGAAGATATATATGTTGAGAATTCAGATGGTAAAAGGTTTTATCCATCTGAAGATGGTACGGGTGAACTGTTATATAATGAAGACTGGGTAGAAAGCAAAATAAAAAACTATAACAGAACTTTCACTCTAACCAAATATGATGCAACAGACGAATTAACTGTACACTTAAACTACAATCCTGATTATTCAGGCAATTGGGAACATATTACAATTAAATTAAAAAGATAAATTTTCCTTTTTTTCCTTTTTTGAACATATTAAAAGAATTTGTATTATAATAAGTAACATATTCCTGATAAGGGAATATGTTAGAAGGACGGAATGTCCTAAAAAAATATGGATGCTCCCTAGGTGTTTTCTATTATGGAGGTAATTTTATGAAGAAAAATATATAGAAAAATATAAATAAAAGCAATCACTGTGAGTTATATCGCAGGGATTGCTTATTATTTTTGTAAAAAAATTAATTTTTTTTATGATAATTATTGTTGACATTTAAAAATATCTGTGATAAAAATATATAAATTTTGAGTTCTTAATCTAAAAATCAAAATTATCATTTGCTAATCAGCAAAATTATTCAAAAATTAGAATTTAATATGAAAAGGAGTGGTGAATATTAGAAAATTTGAACCATATATCTATCCAACAAATGACTATGTATTTCACAGAGTTTTTGCACGTGAAGGAAATGAAGAAATAACAAAAGCTTTTTTGAATACAATATTATCAACTAAAGTAGAAGAAATAAGACTCGATAGCAATCCAATACAAATGCCAATGTATCTAGGAGATAAAACATCTATATTAGATGTAAAAGCTATCTTGGACGAAAATGGAAGGAAAAAATTATGCAATATCGAAATGCAAATAAGAAACCAATATAATATGGACCATAGAATACCATATTATTGGGCAAAACTATATTCTGGGCAGTTAAAACAAGGAGAAGATTATGAAAAACTATGTAAAACTATATGTATAGTAATAGTAGATTTTGAAATAAATGATAAAGATACTGATTTTTGTAGTGAATATGGAATTCTAAAAAAGAATGTTAAAGGCGAAGATATTTTGTTGACAGACGACCTAGAATTTTATATAATTGAATTGCCAAAGCTAAGAAAGAAACTAGAAAATGCTGAGAAAATAGACAATAAGAAATTAGTTGCATGGTTAAAATACATAAACAATCCAAATGAAGTGGAGGAAAAAGATATGGAAGATAACGAATATCTAGAAGAAGCATATAGAGTTTTAGAAGACATATCATCAAGCGAAGAAGAAAAAATACTTGCAGAGTATAGAATAGACGCATGGAGAAATGAACAATCAGTGAAAAAACATTGGCAAAAAGAAACAAAAAAAGAAATTGCTAAAAAACTTTTAGATAAAGGTGTCGACATATCAATAATAATTGAAGCTTCAGGACTTACCAAAGAAGAAATAGAAGAATTAAAATAATATAAATAAGAACTCAAAATAAAAACCACTTCAATTTTATGAAGTGGTTTTGCTTATCTTCCTATAAACATTTGAACTAGAATTTTGCCGGTATTGAGGACTGTTAACAATGGCAACACCAGTGTAGTTAAAGGTGTTACTTAGTATATTGTTTTTATGCGAATCTGAGCTCATCCAAGATGACACAGCACCTTCTAAAGTAGAGTTTCCTGCTATGTTTTCACTTGCTGTTTTATAGGTTACGCCGTTTGTAGTTAGCATTTCAAAAGGTGTTCCATATTTCTCGGAAGTGTGTGAGAAATAGTTATTTTCCACCAAATCTTGTGCCTTAAGCCTTGCTACATTTTGTGCATTATCATCAATTTGTAGGGCAGGTAAGTTATTTTCTGACCTCAATTTATTAATTGCATTTAAGAACGCAGTTTCATCTTCTGAAAGTACACTTTGTGTAGACGTTTCTGCTACGGGCTCGGCACTTGTAGGTTCTATATTTAATTCTTTATCATAACAAGGTTGTACATAATCTGAGCTAACTGCTCCTATTATATTGTTTTCTGTTTGAACTACATACCAATTACCTATTTTTGCGAAGACTCGTATGTAGTTATCTTTTGATAAAATACCTACATTGTCATAGGTTATTCCTGGACCTCTACGAATATTTAACTTGTTAGCAGTTACTTGTCCGACTGTAAAGTCTAGGGTTTCCATCTCTTCCATACCAAAGCTATTTGAATATACACTAAAAATAGCAAATACTAAAATGGAAAGAAGGATTATAAAAGTTTTGTTCTTTTTAATATAATTTAAAAATTCCATAAAAAAACCTCCTAAAATTTTGATAAATAAATATTACCCAAAAGTTTTAGGAGTATACAAAAAGTTTATAAAAAGTTGAACATATTTTTCAACAATTCTTGATAATAAATCTTATAATTCTTTTTTTCAATATTATTTTTTGTTGAAATATAGGCTTTCTTTAAAATCTCGTCACCACATTTTATAGTCAAAAAGCCAATTCTAGTATTCTCTTTTAGAGGTGCTTCGAAGTTATTTAAGAAGTAAGTTTCTACTTTTAATTTTGCAAATTCATTTTTTGAAAGAGGAAAAATTGTGTTGCCTAAATCATCTAATTTTAAAAGTGCTGTGTCCGTAGATTTTCGAATTATTGTCGTTTTATAAAAATGTTTCTCAAAATCTTTAAAACTGCTGGTAATAGTGCTTTCTATGTTAATATTAGAAAAATTTTTAAAACAATAATTTAAAACTTTAACACTATCAGTTGTTCTTATTTTTTTTGTATCAGCACCCAAAACAACAACAATAATATCTAAATTATTTTTTTTACAAGCAGTTACTAAGCATCTCCCAGCTCCGAAGGTGAATCCGGTTTTTACTCCATAAACTCCTTCATAATTTCCTAAAAGCTCATTGGTATTATGAATATTTTTTGTACCGATTGCAAATTACGATTTCTTTTGTAGATACTATTTTTCGAAAGGTTTCGTTCTTTAATGCATAATTAGTAAGTAGTGCAAGTTCATATGCAGTTGTATAATGATTTTCTGCGTCTAATCCGTGTGGAGTTACGAAGTGTGAATTATTAAGACCAAGCTCTTGTGCTTTCTTATTCATAATAGAAGAAAAGCCTTCTAAATCCCCACCAATATGCTCTGCAATTGCTACTGCACAATCATTTCCGAGAACGAAGCATAAGTCCATATAGTAAATCTTCCATTTGCATATCACTATCAGCTATTATTCCTAATGTTGAACCATTTGTGTGTGCAGCTTTACTAGATATGTGAACCTTATCAGTCAGTTTGCAATTTTCAATTGCTATAATAGAAGTTAAAATCTTTGTAGTAGACGCCATCGGCGTTTTATCAAAGGCATTTTTCTCATATAGTACCCTTTCAGTATTTCTATCAAGTGCAATTATATGTGCCGAATTAACTTCAGGAGAATTGGCATTTTCAGAATTTACCATTAAACTTTCTATAAGTGCTATTGTTTCGCTGTTTTCTTCATTATCTTCTTCATACGAAAATGCCGGAAATGCTGTGTTTACAGTCAAAACAACTATTAAAATAAAAATAGAAATAAACTTTTTCAAAACAATCACCTATGGAATATTATGAAAAAAATTCCAAAATATGTATCGGAAACCTGAAAACCCTTGAAAAATGCACATAATTTTCTTAAAAGATATTGATTTTTTGACTAAAATGTAATATAATTGTAATGTAGGGGTATCTTTTTTTATATCCCTAATGAAGAATTAGAAAATATAAGAAATTTCAATAATTTAAGAGGTTGACTTATTGAAAAAATGTAGTAAAATATAAGTATTAAATAGCTTATAAGGAAGGAAAGGTCTATGAGAGCAAGTAAAATTGGAACAAAACTTTTAGTAATGCTACTAATTGTCGCAATGATTTTACCAATGTCGGCAGAAGTTTTAGCAACTGCAACAGAAGAATGGGGCTTTGATGAAGAACCAATCGTAGTTACAGAAGATGTTGAAACAGTTGATGAAGAAGTAGAAGAAATCGAAGAACAAGAAGTAGTAGAACCAGAAGCAGAAATTGAAGCTGAAGTTGAAGCAGAAATTGAAACAGAAGAAGCTTTAACAGGTAAATTAACACACGAAATGCAATCAGCTAAAATTGAAACTTCATTTGAGCATGAAGGTGGAGATGAGTCAAGTGGCACAGTTAAAAGTGACAAATATGATACAACACCATACGCATACGATGTAGCAAACTCAGGAAGCACAGGCAGAAAAACAGTATTTAAGCTTATACAAGAAAATGATTATTCTTTTGAAGATGCAATGTACTGTATAAATGCTGAAAAATCATTCCCAAGTGCACAAGCTTATGATTACAAAAATATGGGAGATGTAAAAACAGAAACAACAACAGCAGCTTCTAGTTTGATAAATTCAATAGGAGCAAAGAACTATAAATCATTAATTTGGCTTATAGATAATATGTATTTACCAAAACAACAACCAAGTGAAAAACTTGATTATATTAAAAAAGCTTTTGCTAGTGAAATAGGTAAAAATGTTATTCCACCAATAACAGCAGAATATATTATGGAAAACTTAACTGATGATGATATCGAAGTTGTACAACAATATGCAATTTGGTATTTTACAAATGGAAATACAGATGTATCATCAGAATATCTAAAATATTATCATGCTAGATATTCTAATTTGGGTAGTATATATGTAAGAAGTGCTATGCAAACAGGTAACAATTGGGTATCATTAAGTGATAGAACAGGAAACGGAACAAGACAAGAATTTGCAAAAATTCTTTATGCATATTTAGTTGATAGCGCTAAGAAAGCAGCTACAAGTTCAAAATTTACATATCCAACATTTGCAATGCAAAATGCTGATTTAAGATGTGCAGTTGATGGAGACTACTATAAAGTAGGACCTTTTAAAGTAAATGCAGGTTCAGCATCAGCTACTATTAAATTAGTAGATGGTAGAGGATATGAAATCGAAAGAAGTAAATATAAAATTAAAATAGATGGCGAAAATGATTTTTCAAATAAAAATGTAAATGAGATTTTCGGCAAGAACTATTATGTATATTTACCAATAGAAGGAAATGATGTTTCAAAAGTAAAAATGACTATTGATTATACTACTTATGAAACAGAAGCTACTTTATGGACACCTACAACTGATGATACATTACAACCAATAGTATTAATTACAAAAGGAGAGAAGAAACATTCAGACTCTCGTGAAAAAGATATTGATCCAAAAAAATTTGACCTAGCCTTAAGAAAATATATTATAAAAGCAGGAAATACAAATATTTCAAATAGAATTCCTGATGTAAATGCAGGAACAATAGCTTCAACAGGTACAGCAGAATATAAACACAGAAAAGAACCAGTTTCAGTTAAAGCTGGAAGCACAGTTATATATGAGATTAGAGTATATAATGAAGGAAGCTTAAATGGAACTGCAACAAAAATTACAGATTATTTACCAGCAGGTATGACACTTGCTGAAAACAGCAATATAAATAAAATTTATGGCTGGACAGCATCAAGTGACGGTAGAGTAGCTACAACAGAATATTTATCTGATTCTGTTATAGAAGCTTATGCTGGAAGTGGTGAATTAGAAAGCTTATATGTTCAAATCGAATGTAAAATAGCTGATGATTTAGCTGATGATATTACAGAAAATGTAGTACTTACAAACGTAGCAGAAATTACAGGATATAGCAGAACAGATAGTGATTCTGAGCCATCTGTTGATCCAAGTACAATTGATACAAAAACATTTACAGGAAATAAAGACAATAAAGAAGAATTAGACGATCCAAATTATTATTATAAAGGTTTACAAGATGATGACGATTTTGAAAAAGTTGTTATCTCACCAAATAATGATGTATTTGACTTAGCATTAAGAAAATTTATTACAAAAATAAATGGAAAAACACCATCTACAAGTAGAGAGCCAAAAGTAGATGTAAGTAAATTAAAAGATGGAACATCAACAAATGCAACATATACACACCCAAAAACTACATTAGAAGTTTCAAAAGGTGATATAGTTACATATACAATTAGAGTGTATAATGAAGGTGATATCGATGGATATGCTGAAGAAATTTCTGATTTCATTCCAGCAGGTCTTGGATATTTAAAAGATTATACAAAGAACATTGAAAACAAATGGAGCATTCCAAGCGATGCTAGAACAACAAAATTAAGCCAAATTGAAAATGGCACAAGTAATCTTAAAAAAGAAGATTTCACAGGCAGTACAAGCTTAGGAGATCAAGTTGTAGTAATTGGTGGAGGTAAGTTTGTAAGCACAGCATTATCTTCTTCAAGTTCTAGCAACTTAATCAAAGCCTTTGATAAAGAAAATGGAAATTCATTATCTTACAAAGATGTTGAAGTAACTTGTATTGTATTAGCAGATAGTATTGAAAACAACAACTTAAAAAATATTGCAGAAGTTAAGAGAGATTCTAACTCAGAAGGAAAAGGTGATAGAGATTCTACACCAGATACAGTAGATCCTAACAACTATCCAAATGGAGAAGGAAATCAAGATGATCACGATTATGAGAATCTTACTCTTCCAGCAGAAAAGAAATTTGACTTAAGCTTACAAAAATTTATTACAGGTGTAAATGATAGCAAAGTTAGTGGAAGAGAACCAACAATTACAAAAAATAATGATGGAACATTTAGATATAATCATACAACTGAAGCCTTAAAAGTTGCTAATAAAGATTTAGTAACATATACAATTAGAGTATATAATGAAGGCGATATTGATGGATATGCTAAAGAAGTAATGGACGATATTCCAGCAGGATTAAAATATTTACCAGATAACAATGTAAATAAAGAATTCGAATGGAAAATGTATGACAAGAGTGGTAAAGAAACAACTGATGTAAATCAAGCTACATCAATAAAGACACAATATTTATCAAAAGAAAATGAAAAGAATGGACGTAGCAATTTAATCGAAGCTTATAATGACTCAAAACAAACACCATCTTATAGAGATGTAAGAGTTGTATTTGAAGTTGTTGAAACAGCTTTACCAAATAAAACTGAAAGAACTATCATAAATACAGCTGAAATTACAGATGACGAGGATAAATATGGAAATCCAATTGATGACAAAGATTCAACACCAGGAAATAATAAATCTGGTGAAGATGATATTGATCAAGAAAGAGTATCTGTAAAATACTTCGACTTAGCATTAAAGAAATCTTTAACAAAAATTATCATTACTGAAAATGGTAAATCAAGAGAAATCAATGCTAAAAATGAAGATGACTTATTAAAAGTTGAAATCAATAGAAAATATATAGACAAAACAACAGTAAAATTTGTTTATAATATCACAGTTACAAACCAAGGTGAAATTGCAGGATATGCTAAAGAATTAAAAGATCATATCCCAGCAGGACTAAAATTTGTAAAAGAGGATAATAAAGATTGGACAGAAGTTTCAAAAGATATTGTAAAGACAGAAGCTTTAGCAAATACTTTATTAGAACCAGGAAAATCAGCTAGTGTAGCAATTACTTTAGAGTGGGAAAACTCAGAAAACAATTTAGGACAAAAAGTAAATATTGCTGAAATTAGCAAAGATCACAATGATGTAAATTCACCAGATATTGATTCTACACCAGATAACTTTAAAGATGGTGAAGATGATCAAGATGATGCACCAGTTATTCTTTCAATATCAACAGGTGATGAGCCAATATATATTGTATTATCTACAACAGTAATGGCAATCCTTGTAACTGGTATAGTTCTAATTAAAAAATATGTTTTAATATAACATAGATAGGAGGTAGAAATACCTCCTTTTTTATGTGACAAATTTTTGCAAAATTACCAAAAAATTGTGTTTACAACAAATTTTCTATATGATATAATCTTTTGTGAAATGATATTTAGAGGTGATAAAATGAACCAAATTCTAGACTACACACCAAATAAAAATTCTAAGAAATCATCTAATTCATCAGATACAGTTGTAAGAGTATTTGCGATAATATTAGTGATTTTTTCTTTGTGCTTATTAGGTAGTGGAGTGTATAGTATAATGAAAAATAAAGAAGAAGAGAATAAGCCAATAGATAAACCAACATATGCTACAATAGATATGGTTCAAGAAGGTGATCAAGCTGTTATCACTGTTACACATGATAAAGTAATTGAGTCAATGGTATATAGCTGGAATTCAGATGCTGAACGTTCAGTAAAAGGCGATGGAAAGAAAGAACTTGAAAAAACTTTAGACTTACCAGCAGGACAAAATACCTTATACATAAAAGTAATAGATGTTAATGGTGTTGAAACTTCTGCTCATAAAGAGTTTACAGCAGAAAGTGGAGTAGACATCATGAATCCAGTAATTTCACTAGATATTGTAAATGGTGAAGAAGAGAAAATGCTTAAGATTACAGCTACTGACGAGACAAAGTTAGACTTCTTAACATATAGATGGAATGATGAAGAAGAAGTTAAAGTTGATGCAGAAGAGAATTACAAAGAGATAGTAGTAGAAGTTGCAATTAAGAGAGGCACAAACGATATTACAATAGTAGCTGTTGATAGTGAAAACAATACAACAACAGAGACAAAGAGCTACACAGGACTTACAAAGCCAGAAATTGTAATTAATTTATCTGATGACGGAAGTACATTAATAATTAAAGCAACACATGAAAACGGTGTTAAGGGCGTTTACTATACGTTAAATGACAATCCTTATGAAGGAAGTTTTGAAGAGCAAGGAAATCCAAAAGAAGTTGAGTTTACTCAAGTCTTAGATGAAGGATATAATAGATTAGTATTAACAGTAACAAGTGTTGATGGAACAGAGACAGTATTTGATGGTGAGTGTGAATATTATCCACCAGCACCAGAAGATGAGGGTGAACCTGAACCAGAGGGCGAGCCTGAACCTGAAGAAGAGCCAACAGAAGAAGAGGAATAAGATTAGAAATTTTAGAAGGAGCAGTTTTATATGGTACAAGAAATATATATTATTGATAACAAGTATGAACTAATTAATAATTTAAACCATATATTTAAAAACATAAAAAATGACAACGAATATGATTTTAAATCTGTAAATACTACTGATTTAGGTATAGCTCTTAGAAATATACCAGCTATGATTATTATTGATGAGGACAATGTTGAGATGGACGTTACAGAGCTTTGCAAAATTATCAGAGCTGATGAAAACAACAGTATTACGCCAATAGCAGTTATATCTTCAAATGTAGACAGATTACATAGAATTAAAGTACTTGAAACTGCTATTGAATACTTCATTATAAAACCGATTGATGAAGAATATTTGTATTATACAATTAAAAATATTACATCACTTATGTATATAAATAGAAGGGTAAGTCCACTTACTGGTTTACCTGGAAATGTTCAAATACAAGCTGAAATGAAAAAACGTATAATGAACAAAGAAGAGTTTGCTATTATGTATGCAGACTTAGACAATTTCAAAGCATATAATGATATTTATGGATTTTCAGCAGGTGATGAGATTATAAAATTTACTGCAAAAGTATTATTAGATAATGTACATAAAATTGAAAACAGCGATAATTTCGTTGGACACATTGGTGGAGACGATTTTGTTGCGATTATTAGTAAAACTGATTATGATACAGTATGCCAAAATATGATAACACAATTTGATAAAGATATTACTTCTTTCTATGATGCAGATGATGTAGAAAGAGGTTTCGTTGAAGTTGCTAACAGAAGGGGAATAATTGAACAATTCCCTTTAGTTTCTATTTCTATTGCTATTGTTGAAAGTGATAAAAACAGATTTAAGACAACATTAGAGATAGGAGAGATTGGAGCACAGGTAAAACATAAGGCAAAAGCTACTTTAGGTAGTACATATGTTATTGATAAAAGAAAGTTTTAGGGGTTTTATTTCCTAAAGCTTTTTTATATATAAAATTTAAGGAGGAAAAAAATGAACAAACTATTGGATTGCAAAGAATTCACAAAAGAAAGCCTAATGGAACTATTGGAACTTGCAAGCAAGATTAAGGCAAACCCTGAAAATTACACAGAGGAGCTAAAAAACAAAGTTATTGCTGTAATGTTTTTTGAACCAAGCACAAGAACAAGAATGTCATTTGAAGCCGCTATTCAAAGATTAGGTGGAAAAATGATAGTTACAGAAAATGGAAAAGATAACTCTTCTGCTAAAAAAGGAGAGACTTTAGAAGATACAATTAGAGTATTAGACAAATATGCAGATGCAATTGTTATGCGTCACTCAAGTGATACTGCTGCAATAGACGCTGACAGAGTTTCAAGAGTACCAATTATCAACGCAGGAAGTGGTAAATCTGAACACCCTACACAAGCGCTTTTAGATGTATTTACAATATTAAATAGAAGAGGTAGCTTAGATGGAACAAAATTAGCGATTTTAGGCGATTTGAAGTATGGAAGAACAACTCACTCATTACTTCAATTAATCTCTTTATTTGACAACGTAGAGGTTTATGGGTTAAGTAAAAAAGAATTTATGTTACCACAAGAATATATAGATTTCTTAAGCTCAAAAGGAATTAAATATACAATTTGCAATAGCTTTGAAGAATTACCAAGAGATATAGATGCTCTATATCATACACGTATTCAATCTGAAAGATTTGAAGGTGATTTTGGTAAAGAAGAATATATAATAGATAAAAAAGTGTTAGACACATTTACAGATAAGGCAATGGTATTACATCCATTACCAAGAATGAACGAAATTGCAACAGATGTTGATGACGACCCAAGAGCAATGTATTTCACACAAGTTGAAAATGGAATGTACGTTAGAATGGCGATTTTAAAGAGCATCTTAGTAGACAATAAATAAATTTAATAAAGATTATAAATAAAAAAGCTCACATCTGTAACTTTGACGAGTTGATGTGAGTTTAACTATACTCGGCAAAACCACGTTTGTGGATTTGTCATTTCCTATATCTATTATAATATATTTATATGTAAAAAGTCAATAAATGCAGATAAAATTTGACTACAAGGGTTAACATAAATTGACTAAAGTGCAGAAAAATGATATAATATAAGTGTATGAAGTTTTTTATACGCACATCCTTAGCATACCTGTAAGAATAGACAACCGGAGCCAGTATAAGGAGGTAAAAAACATGGCAGAAAACTTATTCGAAAAGCAACAGGAAAGCCTGCGGGATGCTTACGCAATTGCCATCGAAAACTTGGAAAGTGCTTTTTGGAAAGTGAAGGGCGCAAAACAGAATTTCGATGAAGTAAACAGGCGATTGCGCAGAGAAAGAAGCATTATCCGGAAGATGCAGAAGCTTTTTGATGCCATCCAGATGTCTGTCTGCTACGGCGAGACTTTCGACTACTGGGAAGTGTCCAGGCAAAGTATCAGCGAGCTGAAGGCGGAGAGGCTCATTAAGTGGAAGGCATATAAGACTGCAAAACAGGAGCACAAAAAGGCTTCAAACTATCTAAATGCCGTGCAAATCTTGCTTGGTGAGAAAAACATCTAACCGATAAAGGCAAGAGAGAAAGTGGAGGCAGGACCTAGCGTTCTGCCCCCGCTTTTTATATTATAGTAAATTTATTGTTTTTATAAAAATTATGTAATGATTTGCATATAAATGACACTTATAGATAGGAAGGAGGTAATATGTTGCAAGATATAGAACAAATATATAAACAATATTCGCAAATTGTATACAAATATGTGCTTGGCTTAAGTAATGGAAACAAAGACATAGCAGAAGAAATAACTAGTGAAACTTTTGCAATAGCTGTTGAAAGAATAAATCAATTTAAAGGAAATTGCAAAATATCTGTGTGGCTGTGCCAGATTGCAAAATTTCTTTGGTATAAAGAGATTAAACACAAGACTAAGTTTAAATTTGAACAACTTGAGGATTTACAATTAGCAGATAATGAAAACCTAGAAGATAAAGTTATACAAAAACAAGAAAAATTGAAACTATTTAAAGATATTCAAACTTTAGATACAAGTACCAAAGATGTTATGTATTTGCGAGTGATGGGAAATTTAAGCTTTATTGAAATTGCTGAAATTATTGGAAAAACACCTAATTGGGCAAGAGTAACATATTATCGTGGAAAAGAGAAATTGAAGGAGGTATCAGAAAATGGAGATAAAAAATAAATGTGATATTGTTTCTGATTTACTACTAGGATATGCAGATGGAGTTTTGACAGATACATCTAAAGAGTTTGTAAGTAGTCATATACAAACTTGTGATAAGTGTAAAGAAAAGTTAAGTAATATTGTAAGTGATATAAAGGCTGAAAAAGAAGATAGTCAGGAATTAGAAATTGATTATCTAAAAAATGTAAGAAAGAAAATTACTAAGAAGAACAAATTTATTATTATCATTGGCAGTATTTTAATGCTAGTTGTTACATTAAATATTATGATTTTTATTAACTATAATATGAATGCAAATAAGATAGAAGTTTTTTTAAAAGATAGCATAACAGAAGAGGAGATGAAAGAAATAAAAAATGCAATACTTATGCAAGATAGTAAAGCAGAGATAACATATATATCACCAGAAGATGCAGTCAAAAATGCAATACAAACCTTTGAAAATGCTGGGTATTTAGAAGCTGCTAATGGGTTTAATATAGAAAGAGACAAAAGTAGATTTCCGGCTTCGTATAAAATAAAAACTAAGGTAGAAAATATTGAAAAAATAGAACATGTACTTATGTCATTTGAAGGAATTAGAACAATGCGAAGTAGTACAATTATTGACCCATATTTATTTTTTATAAATCGATTATCAATATAATAAAAGAGCAACTATACGTTGCTCTTTACTCTTTTATTATCTTTTATATATTTATCTATTTTTTTGTTTATCTTATTTATTTTTACTCCTGCTAGGATTCCATTTTCTTTCATTATTTGGTGCTTCTTGTCTAGCAAGGTTTTTACGTCTTGCACATGCTCAGGAGCAACTTTTGAAAGAATGGTATCATATTCAATTTTAAGTGTTACTATATCTAAATATTTTGAATTTGCATCCATATATTTCATACAACCTTTCTTTAAATTGATATTCTAATTATATCATAAATCACGAAAATAGTCCATAATACCCGCATAAATTCCCCAAGCTATATGGTTTTGATATTCATCTGTTTGTAGAAGTTTTGCTTCTTCTGGATTGGAAAGAAAACCACATTCAACGGTTACAGCGGGAATTTTACTATTATCCATTAAGTATATGTTAGATAGTGGTAAAATAGTTCTTTTGTTTTCTCTATCAATTGAATAATTTAAGTTATTTTGAATTTGACTAGCCAAGGCTTTACTACATTCATTATCTTTTTGATAAAAAGTTTGCCAGCCATTCCATTTCTCACTAGAGATTTTATTTAAATGTACAGAAACTAAGATTTCTGAACCTGAAGCGTTTACAAGTTCTACACGATTTTTTAAATCAGAAGTTTTTTTGTTATTGGCATCAGCGTCATATATACCATTTTCGTCTGAACGAGTAAGAATTATCTCACAATTTGAAGCTTCTAATAATTCTTGAAGTTTTTGAATAATAATTAAATTTATGTCTGCTTCTGGCACACCTTCAGCACTAACCGCTCCACCGGTCTGGGAAACCATGACCGGCATCTAACACAATTCTATGGTTCGTAACAGGTGTTGAAGAAGTGGGTACTGTATTTGGCTCTTGGAAAGAAAAAAACGATATGCTAAACAGTACAGCAAGGCACATAAAAACTATTTGATTTTTCCTTAAAATATTCATAATATCACCTATCTTTAGTGTATGAGAAAAGACAAAAAATATGAGTTTCCTTGAAAAAAATTAATGGCTGTGATAAAATGAGTTTGGAAAAAATATGATGAAAAGGAGAGTTAATATGAAAGATTTAATAATTAAAAAATGTATGAGTTGTGGAGCGGTAGTTAAAGTAATCGAGGATTGCAATTGTCCTTGTGGAATAGAATGTTGTGGCGAAAAAATGATAGAATTAAAACCAAACACAACAGATGCAGCAGTTGAAAAACACGTTCCAACTTATGAAATAGTAGAGGACGAAGTATTTGTTAAAGTAAATCATGTTATGGAAAAAGAACATTTTATAGAATGGATTGCTATGGTTACAGATAATAGAGAAGAAGTTGTTACTTTATATCCAGAACAAAATGCAGAATGCAGATTTAAATACATACCAGGTTCTAAACTTTATGCATATTGCAACAAACATGGTTTATGGTCAGCAGATGTAAAATAGTTGAACATATCTTAAAACGTCTTAATATACTAAATTAAGGCGTTTTTTTATACTTTCAAAACAAATAGGGTAGAAAACAGAAGAAAATCAAAGAATTCAAGAGCATGAAAGAGAACTGGTAAAATTTGGGACTACTAAAAAAGAATAATTTAGAATAAAATTGATTAAAATACAAATATGGTAAAAAATAAAATTGCTTTTTTGGCTAAAATATGGTAAAATTATATTTATGTGACACTTAAAAAACAGAGAAAAAGGAGAGTGAATTTTATTCTAGGAAATTGGGTGAAATATTATACAAAAGAAGTTTTCAAAACTATGAAAATAGCCCTAATTGGTTTTTTAGTAATAACTATCATAACACTTATAAAATTTAAACCTGTATATGCAGTCACATTAGCAGGTGAGACAATAGGATATATAGCAGATAAAGAAAACATAGAAAGTGAATTTAATAATTATATAAACGACAAAGATAGTAATATAGCTTTTAGAGTTTCTGATGGATTGCCAGAATATGATTTAATGCTTGTTTCAAGAAAAGATAATGAAACAGACGAGGAAGTTTTATCAGCAATGAAAAGTGCAGTAGTAACAACTTACCAAACTTATGCTATAACAATAGATGGTGAGGTAAAAGCACAAGTATCTTCAGAAGAAGAGGCTATGCAAATCATTGAAGAAATGAAAGGTACTATACCTGCTGAACTTGAAATGAAACTTGGTATTGTTACAGAATATTCAAATATTCCTGTAAATCCTACTAAAGAGTCAGCAGTAGCTTCAATAAATGAAGTTAAAGTACAAAAAGAAACAGATTATAACAATCAAAAAGCAGAAGAAGCTAAGCAAGCAGCAATTGCTACTACAACACAAGTAGCTGCAACTGGTAAAATAGCTGATATGCAAATTGCAATACCTGTAAAAGGTATAATAAGTTCAAGATATGGAAGCAGAAGTTCAAGAAGATCATCAGCTCATACTGGATTAGATATCGCGACTTCACAAGGAACAGGAATCAGACCAATTGCGTCAGGAACCGTAACTTATTCAGGAGAGAAGGGTACTTATGGTAATTTAGTGATAGTAAATCACGGAAATGGTATCGAATCTTATTATGCACATTGTAGCAAACTATATGCAAATGTAGGAGACACAGTTGATACAAATTCAACTATCGCGTCAGTTGGTTCAACAGGAAATTCAACAGGACCTCACTTACACTTAGAAATAAGAGTAAATGGAAGTCCAGTAAACCCACAACAATATTTATATAAATAAGTAAAAACAGTTAGAGACTGATTTAGAGCAATTTTAAATCAGTTTCTTTTTTTGCGAAATTTGTCAAGAAGTTTTTTCATAATAATCTTGAAATAGTAAAAAATTATATATATAATTTTAATGGAATATTTATAAAAAAAGAGGAGGAGAGTTATGGCTGAAGTAACAGAAGAAGAAAGACAAGAAATTGAGGCTATGATCAACAGTCTAGTTGAAAGAGCTAATAAAGCGTCTGAAGAGTACAAGAAATTAGATCAAAGTACAGTAGACAAAATTGTCAAGAAAATGTCAATGGCAGGATTAGATAATCATATGAAACTTGCTAAGATGGCAATAGAAGAAACTGGAAGAGGTATTTATGAAGATAAAATTACAAAGAATATGTTTGCAACAGAATATATTTATCATAGTATAAAATACCATAAAACAGTTGGAATAGTAGATGAAAACGAAGAAGAAGGATATACATTAATTGCTGAACCTATTGGAGTTATAGCAGGTGTTACACCCGTTACAAACCCAACATCAACAGTTATGTTTAAATCAATGATTGCAGCAAAAACAAGAAATGTAATCATATTTGGATTCCACCCATCTGCTCAAAATTGCAGTAGAGAGGCAGCAGAAACAATGAGACAAGCAGCAATTTCAGAAGGAGCACCAGAAGATTGTATACTTTGGGTAGACAAGCCATCAGTTCTTGCTACAAGTCTTCTTATGAACCACCCAGGTGTTGATTTAATACTTGCAACAGGTGGATCTGGAATGGTTAAATCAGCATATTCTAGTGGAAAACCAGCACTTGGTGTTGGACCCGGAAATGTACCTTGTTATATAGATAAAACAGCAAAATTAAAAACTTCAATAAATGATTTAGTTATGTCAAAATCTTTTGATAATGGAATGATTTGTGCTTCTGAGCAAGCGGTTATTGTTGATAACGAAATATCAGAGGAATTTGAAAGACTAATGAGAGAAACAGATTGCTATTTTGTAAATGATGAAGAAAAAGCAAAATTACAAGCAATGATGTTTGATAGTAATAATGGAAATAAATTAAATGGGGCAGTAGCAGGACAAAGTCCTAAAACAATAGCTAATTGGGCAGGATTTGATGTGCCAGAGACTACAAAGGTTATTGTTGTTAGAGAAGATGGTGTAGGAGATGAGCATCCATTTTCTAAAGAAAAACTTAGTCCAGTACTTGCTTATTATAAAGTGCAAAATGCTGATGAAGGCGTTGATCTAGCAGATAGATTAATAAAATTCGGTGGTATGGGACACTCAGCAGTTATTCATTCAGAAGACAAAGCTACTGTAAGGAAATTTTCTGAAACAGTAAAAACTGGTAGAATTATAGTAAATTCACCATCAACTCATGGAGCAATTGGTGACATATATAATACAAATTTACCATCTTTAACTTTAGGTTGTGGTACTTTTGGTGGAAACTCAACAACAGCAAATGTATCATCAGTTAATTTAGTAAATATAAAAAGAGTTGCTAAAAGGAGGGTAAATATGCAGTGGTTTAAAGTTCCAGAGAAAATATATTTTGAAGCAGGTTCAATTTCATATTTAGAGAAAATGCCTGATATATCAAAAGCTTTTATTGTTACAGATCAGTCAATGGTTGATTTAGGATATGTTGATAAAATTCTTTATCATTTAAGAAAAAGAGATCAATATGTACATTCTAGAATTTTCTCAGATGTTGAGCCAGACCCATCTTTTGAAACTATCAAAAGAGGTGTTGCTGATATGAACGAGTTTGAGCCAGATGTTATTATTGCTCTTGGTGGCGGTAGTGCAATGGACGCTGCAAAAGGAATGTGGCTTTTCTATGAGCATCCAGATGCAGATGTTGAGGGCTTGAAACTTAAATTTATGGATATTAGAAAAAGAACATACAAATTCCCTAAACTTGGAGTAAAAGCAAAAATGGTTTCTATACCAACAACTTCAGGAACAGGATCAGAGGTAACATCATTTGCAGTTATTTCTGATAAGCAAAAAAATATTAAATATCCTTTAGCAGATTATGAGTTAACACCAGATGTTGCAATTATAGATCCTGATTTAGTTATGACACTTCCAAAATCACTTACAGCAGATACTGGTATGGACGTTTTAACACATGCATTAGAAGCTTATGTATCAGTTATGGCGTCTGATTATACAGATGGATTAGCAGAAAAAGCTGTTGAACTTGTTTTCAAATATTTACCGATAGCATATGCTGATGGAAGTAATAGAGAAGCAAGAGAAAAAATGCACAATGCAAGCTGTATAGCTGGTATGGCATTTACAAACGCTTTCTTGGGAGTAAACCACTCAATTGCTCATAAACTAGGTGGAGAATACCATATACCACATGGTAGAGCAAATGCGATTATATTACCTTATGTTGTAAAATATAATGGTTCAAAACCAACTAAAATGGTTTCTTGGCCAAAATATGAAACATATATAGCAGATGAGAAATATGCTAATTTAGCAAGACGTTTAGGATTACCAGCGTCAAATACAGAAGAAGGTGTAAATTCATTAGTAAAAGCTATTCAAGAATTAATGGCTAAACTAAATGAACCAACATCAATAAAAGATTGTGGAATATCAGAAGAAGAATTTTTCTCAAAAATTGATATGCTTGCTGATAGAGCTTTCGAAGATCAATGTACAGGTGTAAACCCGAGAGTTCCACTAGTTTCAGAGATTAAAGAAATTTTAACAGACAGCTATTATGGAAATGAAATTAAATTCTAATATTGAAGGGGATACTATAAAGTATCCCCTTTGTATATCATTTATGTAACATTTTCCAAAATTGTTGACTTTTTTATGACTATAATGTAAATTATAAGTGAACAATTAGAAATAATAAAGGAGAGACAAAAGATGGAAGAAAACAATAATGTTGAAAATGTAGAGAATGCACAAAACATAGACACAAAAACAAAAAGCGATAAAAACTGGCTTACAGCTTTAATACTATGCTGGTTCTTAGGCTTTTTAGGTGTTCATCGTTTATATGCTGGTAAATTAGGAACAGGTTTCTTAATGGCATATTTAACAATTGTTGCAGGTTGTATTTTAGCAATGAACTTAGTTTTAGGTTTAGTTGCATTTGTAGTAGTTGGAGGTTTAGTTGTTAATGACTTTTTAAGAATAGCAACAAAAACATTCACAGATTGCAAAGGTGCATACATTGAATCTGATAATATCTAAGAATAATATTTATACTTGCGAATATATTGAGGTATATTCGCATTTTTAATATAAGGGGGATGTATAAATGGATATTGATAAAGAGGAACTTAAAAATGAGGCAAAAGATACAGTAAATCAAGTAAAAGACACAATTAAAAATGTAGACATTAATAAAGAAGCAAAAGAAACAAAGGGATTTTTAAAAGGAATGTTAGTTGATCCTTTTGGAACAGTTGAAAGAGTTGCAAGAGGAGAACAAGAATTATTTAAAAGAGCTGTTGTATTAGTTATGCTACACATGGTTTTTGCATTTATAGTTTCAATTTTTGGATATAAGTATGGCGGAGTTTTAAATCAATTGAAACA
Source organism: uncultured Clostridia bacterium (assembly GCA_947385375.1). GTDB lineage: Bacteria > Bacillota > Clostridia > TANB77 > CAG-508 > Scatovivens. The sequence goes on along the minus strand of CANDKR010000004.1, from coordinate 9,842 downwards.
AATAATTTTTGATACTATTTCACCAGCAATTGCAATTATAGTTCCAACAATCCTTATTATACTAATGAATAAGAATAACAAGAAATCAGCAACTACAATTATTTCAACATTAGTAGTAGCTAGTGTTCCAAAAATATTAGTATCTGGAATTGATATATTAGAAAAAATACTTGGAAGTATTTATTTAATTACAAGTCCTATTTCAACAGCATTATCAGCAATAGCTATACTTTTAGCATTTGTTGGTATGAAAACTTTATTTGGAGAAGAAAAAGAAAATTTCTTACCAAAGTTTGCTTTAATCAAGTTTGTAACAGCTTTAGTGCTTTACATATTTTAAAACATACGAAAAGATTGGTACTTAGTACCGATCTTTTTTATTGTTCTATAAGTTTTCTTATAGTATCAAAAAGATATTCTTTATATTCATCTATTGGAAGTGGTTCTTGATATGTGATAGAACTAAAACAAGTTGAGCTGACTAACTCTATTATCATAAATAAAGTTACATCAGGATTTTTAAGTTTTATATTGTTTTCTTCAATTCCTTTTTTGAATAGTAAATAAATGCTATCTTCATCAGCTTCTGGGTTTTCGTGGATTTTCTTTACAGTTTTTGTATAAATTCCCCAAGAAAGATTTTTAGAAATGAATCTTAAAAGCAGAGGTTGCTTTTTAAGCACTTCAACAACATAATTAACTATGAATATTACCTGCTCTGTTAAATCAGTTATTTTTGTCTTCCTTAGCTCTTTTAGAGCATCATGAAAAAGCTTTTGTGATTTCTTTTCAATTAGAACATCTCTTATTTCATATTTATCTTTAAAGTATAGATAGAAAGTTCCCTTTCCAACATCAGCATTATCAACAATTTCTTGAATAGATGTGTTTTTAATACCTTTTTCAGTAAATAGCTGGAAAGCAGTGTTTAGTAATCTGTTTTCTTTGTTTTCTGTTTCATCTTTTTTCATAATTTTAAACTCCTTACGTAGATATTATTACACAAAAATGACCAATAGTCAACTTTTTTATCAAAAACTATTGACTATTGGTCAGAAAGATGTTATCATATATCAAAAGTGACCAATGGTCAGAATAACAGGAGGAGGATTTTAAATGGAAAGACTTGGCAATTTTATATGTAAATATAGAAAAGCTATACTAATAATTGCAATGCTTTTGCTTATTCCATCAGTTATTGGAATGGCTAAGACTAGAATTAATTATGATATATTAGTATATTTGCCAGAGGATATAGAAACTATACAAGGCGAAGAAATATTATCTAATGAATTCAATATGGGAGCATTTTCAATTATTATATTAGATAATATGCCTACAAAAGAAATTTTGAAACTTGAAGCAGATATGAAAAAACTAGACAATGTTGAAATGGTCGTATCCATTGCAGATGTGCTTGGAACTAGCATACCAACAGAAATGTTACCAGAAGAAGTAAAGGAAAAAGCATATAAAGAAGGCTCAACAATTATGATGGCAACTTTCAAAGAAGGTATTTCAGATGATAAGACTATTGAAACAGTAGAAACTTTAAGAGATATGACAGATGAGAGATGTAAGATAAGTGGTATGACAGCAGTTGTATTAGATACAAGAGATTTATCAAATTCAGAGATTGCAATATATGTAGTAATTGCAGTTTTACTTTGTTTAGTTGTCTTAGAGATTGCACTTGATTCTTATATAGTACCATTTATTTTGCTTATAAATATAGGAATTGCAATACTTTATAATATGGGAACAAATATCTTTTTAGGTGAGATATCTTATGTTACAAAGGCAATTAGTGCTGTTTTACAACTAGGTGTTACAATGGATTTTGCAATTTTCTTATATCACAGTTATATGCAAGAAAAGGAAAATGAGAAAGATATAGAAAAAGCTATGTCAAAAGCAATTACTAAAACTTTAGTGTCAGTAGTGGGAAGCTCATTAACAACGATTGCAGGGTTCTTAGCACTATGTAGTATGGACTTAACACTTGGTAAAGATATTGGAATTGTTATGGCAAAAGGAGTAGCTTTTGGAGTAATTTGTGTTATTGTAGTTCTACCAACAATGATACTTGCATTAAACAAACTTATTGATAAAACAAAGCATAAAGAGATTATGCCTAAGTTCAATAAACTTAAGGAATATGCAATTAGCCATTATTGGGTAGCAATTATTGCATTTTTAATAATTTTACCTATTGCATATCATGGTTATACAAACACAGATATATATTATAACTTAGACAGAAGTTTACCAAAAGAACTTGAGAGTATAACTGCTAACCAAGACTTAAAAGATAAATTCAATATGGTTTCAACAGAAATTATAATGATAGATAAAAACATGTCAGATGATAAAGTTAATGAGATGCTAGATAAAATAGAAAAGTTAGACGGTATCGAGTGGACTTTAGGTTTATCTAAAATGGCAGACACAGGACTTCCAAAAGAGATAATTCCAGAGGATATTTTAAATAAAATACAAAATGATAAATATCAGCTTATAATATTAAATTCAACCTATGAGATGGCAACAGATGAATTAAACGAACAAGTAAATGTAATTAATGAAATAATAAAAGAATATGATCAAAATGCTATGCTAGTTGGTGAAGGACCTCTTATGAAGGATCTAGTTGAGATTAGCAATCATGACTTCAATAGTGTAAATACAGTTTCAATTGGTATTATATTTATAATTATGATATTTGTATTAAAATCAATTTCATTACCAGTTATATTAATTACAGTAATTGAATTTGCGATATTTATAAATATGGGAATTCCGTTCTATACAAATACTGAACTTCCATTTATTGCATCAATAGTAATTGGAACAATACAACTTGGTGCGACAATAGATTATGCGATACTTATAACTACTAAATATATTAATGGTAGAAAGACAGGTAAGTCAAAGAAAGAGGCTGTTGACACAGCTTTAGGTACATCAATTGGTTCAATAATAGTAAGTGGATTATGTTTCTTTGGAGCAACCTTTGGTGTAGGAGCATATTCAAAAATAGAAATGATTGGTTCTTTATGTACTTTAATGGCAAGAGGAGCAATAGTAAGCATGCTTACAGTAATTTGTGTATTACCAGCGTTTTTATTAGTGTTTGATAGATTAGTTATGAAAACGACAATGGGTATGAAAAATAAGGAGGTAAAATAATGAACAAAATTATTAAGAAAACATTATCAGCCATTATGGTAGGTACAATGATTGTTTATACAATGCCAGTTATGGCTTATACAAATGAAGAAACAATTTATTCTAAAATGAATTCTTCAGGAAGTGTATATAAAAATATAGCAAGTATTATAGAAGAAAATGAAAATGGTACAGAGAATATTCAAAAAGATATTGATAAAGACTTACCAATTGATTGTAAGATAACTTACAATCTAGATGGTAAAGATATTTCAGCAGAAGAACTTGCAGGAAAAAGTGGAAGAGTAAAAATTACTATTGAATATGAAAATAAACTTTGTGAAGAAGTTAATATAGGCGGGAAAGAAGAAACTATATATACACCATTCTTAGTTATATCAGGTGTTGTGATTGACAATGAAATGGCAAAAGATATTGAAATTAGCAATGGAAAAATAATAAATAATGGAAACAAAGCTATTGCAATTGGTTTTACATTACCTGGAATGAAAGAAAGTTTAAATTTAGATAAAGATATTCCAAACAAACTAGAGATAACAATGCAGGCAACTGATTTCGAGCTTGGAAATATAATGAGTTTTGCTACACCTAAGATTTTAGAAGAGGGTAGCTTAGATGATATTTATGATGATTTAGATGAGGTATATTCACAAGTATATGACTTAGAAGACGCAAGTAAACAACTAGAAGATGGAACTATTACTTTAAGAGATGGAATAATTACTTTAAACAATGGAGCAAATGACTTAAATAATGGTGCACAAACACTTAATAGTGGAGCACAAACTTTAAATAATGGTGCAAAAGATTTAAAAAATGGAATTGATACTTTAAAAGCAGGAAGTTCAAAAGTAAATGAAGGTGCAAATAGTTTAAAAACAGGTGCTAGCGAGTATTCAGCAAATTCAAATTTATTAAATGAGAATATGCAAAAATTATCAGTTGGAGCAAATACTTTAAATAGTAGTTATGCAGATCTAGACGCAGGAATTAAGCAAATTCAAGGTGGACTTCCAACAGTAGCTTCTGGTGTAAGTGGTGTGAAAACAGCACTATCTAGTCAAGTGCTTAGTAACTTAAAAAAATTAAATGCAGGATTATCTAATGCAACTGGTGTTACACCTTCTGTAACCTCTACTATTGATACAGGAGCTGTAAGCACAGCTATAAATGATGCAGTAAATGCAGTTCATTCTGTTAATAAAACAGCAACAGCTTCAGTAGATGTAAGTACACAAATAGCTGAAATAGACGGACAAATAGCAAGCTTAGAAGGTACAAAGGCAGGACTTATGGCTATGGTAGATACAGTTCCAGAAGTGCAGGGTGCAATTTCTGCAATAGATGCTTCAATTTGTACATTAAATGCCAGCAAAGGTACTCTATCAACTGGGGTAACTGCAACAGCCACTGTTGATTTGAGTGCAGTAGAAGGTAGTTTAGCAAATGCACAAAATGTGGTGGCAAATATGCAAGTTCAAACAGTGTCAGCTCCAAGTGCACAAGCAAATGCACTTCAAGATTTAGTAGATGGATATGCAGGTGTTGCAAATGCTTTAGAAGCACAAGTTATACCAAGCTTAGAGACAATAGAGAGTGGTGCAAATACTTTAGTAGCTGGAGTAAATAATTTAAGTACAGGTTCTGATAGTGTAAAAGCAGGAATAACAAATTTAAGTACATCTACAACAACTATTAGTGGTTTAAATAATAAATTAAATGAAGCAGCACAAAGTATAGCAAAAGGAGCAAATGATTTAGCTGATGGCACAGGTTCTTTAGATGCTGGTGTTACAAGCTTAGTAGATGGTTCAAACAAATTAACAGATGGTGTAGGTACTTTAGCAAATGGTGCAAGCACTTTAGCAAACGGAAGTAATACTTTAGCAAATGGAACAAGAGAGTTGCTAGATGGCGGAAATACTTTAGTAGAAGGTGTTCAAAAGTTCAATACAGAAGGTATTAGAAAGATTACTGATTTAGTAAATACAGATGTAAAAAATACAGAAACTAGAATTAGAAAAATGGAAAACTTATCAAACGAATATCAAAGATTTTCAAGTGAAGTAACAAGAGATGATATTAAGTTTATAAGTATAGTGGATTCTATAAAGAAGAAAAAATAGTGAAAAATATCACAATTTGAGATAAGATATCACAAATTGTGATATCTTATTGATTTTTGCTGTAAAAGTTTTATAATATAGATATAACTCAGAGTTCACGAGTATCTTAAAATTATTCTTTTTAAATCAAAAAAATTTTCAATATTATTTTTAGAAAAACATTAATACATAAGATTAAATTATTGGCTAAATTAAATAGTTTTATTTTTGTACGAATTTTATTCAATAGTATAATCTATACTATTTCTCATACATAATTTTGTAGTGAGCAATGAGTAAATATTAATGAGGGGAGGAGATAATTTACGCGTTAATATAAATGTAAAAGCAAACAAGAAATGTTAAAAGGTGCAGTAGAAGCACCTTTTCTTATTGCGTCCAAATGTTTTTTATGATAGAATTAGCTTGTGAAAAAGGAGGAATTTATTGTGGGAAATTACGATTGGAACTTAGAGGAGATTTTTAAAGATGAAGAAGAAGTAGAAGAAGCAATAAACAGACTTTATGAAGAGATAGAAAATGTTAAGAAGTTTAAGGGACACTTAGGAGAAAGTTCAAATAATGTTTTAGAGTGTCACAGAAATTTAGCTAAGTTATTGGAGCTTGAAGAGAAAATTTATGTATATGCTATGATGAAATATCATTTAAATATGGCTGATAACGAAGCAATAAAACTATATAAAAAAGCAGAGAAAATGTCTGCTGATTTGGGTGTTAGTGTAAGCTTTATTTCTCCAGAGCTTAGTCATTTAGAAGATGGAAAGTTAGAAAAATTCTTAGAAGAAAATGAAGAATTAAGGAATGAGTTTGAGAAGGTTATAACAGATATTATAAAAGAGAAAAAACATATTTTATCAGCAGAGGTAGAAAGTGCTTTAGCAAATTATACAGAGGTATTTTCAGCTTCTGAAAATGCTTATGATATATTTACAAATACTGAATTTGAATTTCCACAGATTAAGGGAAAAAATGGGGAAAACTTAGAAGTAACTTCAGCTTTGTTTTCAAAATATTTAGCAGATAAAGATGAAAGTATCAGAAAGCAAGCATTTGAGTCAGTATACTCTTTATATCAAAAACATATAAACACGATAGCAGAGCTATATTTAACACGTGTTAAACAAAGAGTTATAAGTAGTAGACTAAGAAATTATAAATCTTCATTAGATAGTGCAACTAGTAATGATGATGCAAGCATAGAAGTTTATAATACTTTACTAAAAGAAGTAAATAAAAACTTAAATCTTAACTATGATTATATGGAAGTTAAGAGAAAACTATTAGGAATTGATAAGCTACATGTTTATGATGTATATGTCAACAGCCTAGAGCAGGAAGAAAAAGAGTTTGAATATGGAGAGGGAAAAGAGTTAGTATTAGAAGCTTTAAAGGTCATGGGAAAAGACTATCTTGATACAGTGAAACATGCAATGGATAATAACTGGATAGATGTATTTGAGAAGAAAAACAAGATGTCAGGTGGATATAGTGTTGGAATTCATACAGTACACCCATTTATATTACTAAACTATATAAAGTCATTAAGAGATGTATCAACTTTAGCACATGAGCTTGGACATACAATGCATAGTTTTTATGCTAGTAAAAATCAAAATATTATAAATGCAAATTACACAATAATGGTAGCAGAAGTAGCGTCAACTGTAAATGAGATTTTACTTGCAAATTATTTGATAAGTAAAGAAACAGACAAGATGAAGAAAGCAAGTTTAATAAATGAGCAACTTGATATGATAAGAGCAACACTTTTCCGCCAAAGTATGTTTGCAGAATTTGAAAAAGAAGTACATTCTAAAATAGAAGCAGGTGAAAGTTTATCTTCTGAAAACTTAAATGATATTTACTACTCTTTGGTAAAAAAATATTTTGGGTCAGATGTAGTTATAGATGAAGATATAAAATATGAATGGGCAAGAATACCACATTTTTATAGATGTTTTTATGTATATAAATATGCAACTGGAATTACCTCAGCAATAGTTATTGCTAGCAAGATTTTACAAGGTGAAGCAGGATATGTAGAAAAATATATTAATATGCTAAGTCTTGGCGGAGCAAAAGGCTCTTTAGATCTTCTTAAAATGGTAGAAGTAGATTTAGAAAAAGAGGATACTTATGAAATTGCTTTTGAATATTTTAGAAAAAATTTAGAGGAATTAAAAAACTTAATAAACAACTAAATTTCACACAAAAAACATAATAAAGTAGTATTATGTTGGAAGTAATAATAATGGAGGTATCAGATGAAAGATTTAACTGTTTTAGTAGTAGATGATGAAGCAAGAATGAGAAAGCTAATCAAAGACTTTTTAGCACAAAAGGATTTTAATATTTTAGAGGCAGAAGATGGAGAAAAAGCTTTAAAAGTATACAATGAAAATAAAAGCAAAATTAATTTGATATTACTAGATGTAATGATGCCGAAATTAGATGGTTGGTCTGTTTTAAGACAGATTCGCCAAGAAAATAAAGCACTTCCAATTATAATGCTTACTGCAAGAAGTGAGGAGCAAGACGAGTTATTTGGATTTGAACTTGGAGTTGACGAATATATAGCAAAACCTTTTAGTCCTAAAATTTTAGTGGCTAGAGTTGAGGCTATATTAAAAAGGACAACCTCAGAAATAAAAGAAATCAAAGACTATGATGGAATTGTTATAGATAATGAAGGTAGAACAGTTACTGTTGACGGAAAGCTTGTAGAATTAAGTTTTAGAGAATATGAACTTTTGAAATATTTATTAGAAAATGAGAATATTGCGCTTTCAAGAGATAAGATTTTAAATACAGTTTGGAACTATGACTATTATGGAGATTCAAGAACTATTGATAGTCATATCAAAAAGATTAGACATAAGCTTGGGAAAAAAGGAAAACACATACAAACAATTAGAGGTATTGGATATAAGTTCGAAATAAAATAGAGGAGCTTAAAAATAATGAAAAAAATTTTTAATTCTATCAGAGCAAAACTATTTCTAACACTTTGTATTGTAGTTGCTATGATAATAAGCTTTTTGGTTATTGTAAATAGTGTTGTACTAGAGACTTTATATTATTATTCTAAAAAGGAAACATCACTTGATGCTTTTGAATATGTTAAGAGAAATTATAAAGATGAGCTTAGCGAAGATGTAGTAAAAGAACTTGGAAAGATATCTTTGAGTAATAATTTCGATATTTTAATAATGAGTGGTGAAGAAGAGAAGTATTCTTCAAAGGAAAATTTTTTAGATAGTTTTGATAATATAAAAGAAGTTAGTTATGATGTAGGATATAGCATTTTTACCAAAGGTGATGTTTTATATTCTACTTCTGATATAACAATTTCAAGAGAACAAGACAGACAGTATGGTTTGCATTTTATAATGCTTTCTGGAAATATTAGTGATAATGCAAAAGTATATATTAGAATGCCTGTAACACCTATTCAAGATAGTGTACAGATTTCAAATCAATTTTTATTGATACTTGGCTTTACAACAATGATTATAGGTGGTATTGCAATATCAGTAATAACAGAAAGATTTACAAAACCAATTGAAGAGCTAAACGGTATTGCAAATGGTATGGCAAACCTAGATTTCAGTAAGAAATATAGGATACAAGATAATGAAGACGAGATAAATGAGCTTGGAAGAAGCATAAACACTTTATCTGACAAGCTAGAAGATACAATTTATCAGCTTAAATTAAATAACATGGAACTTGAAAAGGATATTGAGCAACGTTCTAGGATAGATGAAATGAGAAAACAGTTTATATCTGACGTTTCTCATGAGCTTAAAACTCCAATAGCTTTAATTCAAGGATATGCTGAAGGATTAGTAGAAAACGTAATACAAGACGAAGAAAGCAAGAAGTTTTATAGTGAAGTTATACTTGATGAAGCTAATAAGATGGATAAATTAGTTAAGAGGCTTCTAGAACTTATGAAATTGGAATATGAGGACCGAAATTTCAATGATAGGGTGTTTGATTTATCTGAGGTTATAAATGAGGTTATAAAGAATTCTAAGGTCATTCTAGAGGAAAAGAAAATAGATGTTGAGTTTAAAAATACAGAACCAATAAATGTGTATGCAGATGATTTTTATATCGAGCAAGTTGTAACTAATTATTTCACAAATGCTATAAAAAATGTGGATAAGGTTAAAGGAAAAACACTTATAAAGATAAATGTAAAAAATAGTAAAGCACCAGGTAAGATAAGAGTTTCAGTTTTTAATACAGGACAGAATATTGCAGATGAGGATTTAAGCAGAATTTGGACACGTTTCTATAAAGTAGACAGTTCAAGAAACCGTTCAAATGGCGGAACTGGAATAGGATTATCACTTGTAAAAGCTATTATGAATAAATACAACAGCAATTATGGCGTAGTAAATAAAGTAGATGGTGTAGAATTCTATTTTGAAATTGATGAAGCAAAAAAATAAGAGCGATTTTATATTGAAGTGGTAAGATGAAAGTAGACACAAAAAGAGAGTGTTTGCTTTCATCTTT